>DASVRX010000110.1:0-10049 GCA_036388375.1 Pedobacter sp.
CGGCTTCCAGATACAGATGTTGCCGATTATTTAGTTCATAAAAAGGGTCTCACATCTGAGCAAGCAACCAGAATAGCCTACTTAAGCGAGGGAAATCTTCAAATGGCTTTAACGCTATGTCAGGAGGAAGGGAACAATAATTTCGGAATTTTTTCCGAATGGCTCAGGATGTGTTTTGCAAATCGCGGCTTACAAGCGGTAGATTTTGCAGAAACCATGTCGAGATTTGGACGAGAAAATCAGAAGAATCTGTTAAAATTTGGAGTGAAGCTCCTTAGGGAGGTAATGATGATATTATCAGGTGCAAATAATCTTGTTCATCTTCCTGGTAATGAAAAGGAATTTGTTATTAACTTTAGCAAAACCTTGAACCTGGCAAAGGCCGAAGCTATAATAAACGAACTGGAAAAAGCGCACTTTCATATCGAAAGAAATGCGAATCCCAAAATTTTGTTTTTAGATGTATCTTTGCAGTTTATAAAAATTTTAAAGTTTAATACGCTTCCGCTAGCTAGCGGAACTCAACATATATATAACTAAATGGGATGTGGTTCATGTTCAACAGGCGGATGTACGCCTGCAGGCTGCAAAAGTAATGGCTCATGCCTTACTAATGGGTGCAGCAAATTAGATGTTTACGACTGGCTGTCGCATATGGACATGCCATCAAATTATAAAGCTTTTAACATTGTCGAAGTAAAATTTAAAGGTTCACGTAAAGATTTTTATATCAATTACGAGAATCATTATTTGGAAAATGGCGAACTGGTAGTTACAGAGACAGCTACCGGCGGGTACGATGTGGGTCATATTTCTCTTACCGGAGAGCTGGTGCGCATGCAGATCAAAAAGAAGCATATGCGGCTGGAAGACATCTCCAAAAAAATACTTCGCCGTGCTACACCTGCCGACGTGGATAAATGGAAAGCAGCAAAAGACTTAGAGTGGGAAACCATGCACCGAGCCCGCACGCTGGCCATAGCACTCGGTTTATCGATGAAATTGAGTGATGTAGATTACCAGGGCGATAAAACTAAAGCAACCTTCTATTACACAGCCGAAGGGCGTGTAGATTTTCGTGAGCTCATTAAAAAGATGGCCGAAACTTTCCGTATCCGGATTGAAATGCGCCAGATTGGAATGCGCCAGGAAGCCAGTCGTTTAGGTGGAATTGGCTCTTGTGGACGAGAATTGTGCTGTTCGACGTGGCTTACTGATTTTAAAACGGTTTCTACTTCGGCCGCCAGATACCAAAACCTTTCATTGAATACTTTGAAGCTTGCGGGGCAATGCGGAAAATTGAAGTGCTGCCTTAACTATGAGCTCGATACTTATATGGATGCGCTAAAAGACATCCCAGATGAGGTTGAACGTCTCGAAACGATAAAGGGCACAGCCAGGCTTCAAAAAACCGACATTTTCAAACGCCTGATGTGGTTCAGTTATCCAAAAGACGAGAATTGGATACCGGTAGCCATCAGTCGTGTTAAAGAAATCCAAAAGCTCAATAGAGATGGTAAAAAGCCGGAAGATTTAAGAGATGAGGCGGTAGAATTATCTGCAGCACCTGTTCCAAAAGTACTCGATTACGAAAATGTTGTGGGGCAAGATAGCATCACGCGTCTGGATGAACGAAGATCGAATAATAATAAAAGGAAAAAGAAAAAGAATAATAATAACGGCCGACCACAGGGTGAAGGAAGGCCGGCTGAAACTGCTTCGGTTTCTGAAGCGGTGGTTTCAGCAGCATCTGTACCTCCCGAAGGTGAAAAACCGAATCAGGCAAATCCAAATCAGGCTAACAAGAGTCGTAACCGCAATAAGCGTAGGTTCAACAATAATAAGCCAAAACCTAATGAGTAAGTTGCTTACCAGATTAAAGCCATTTTTAATTCTGTTAATCGCGGTAACTACTACAAGTTGTGCAGATTCTTCTATAGTTGATGTTTATAAAGAGATTAGCAGCAGGAATTGGAGTTATATTAAAAAGGTAAGCATTCCGGTAAAGATTGAGGATACGGGAAGAGAGTATAACCTCTATATGAATCTTCGACATACCGCAGACTATCGGTATTCAAATATCTTTGTTCGCATTCATCAAATTTCGCCCGATGGTAAAAAGTCGACCGAACGCAAGGAGTTCCAATTGGCTTATCCTGATGGAGAATGGCTTGGAAGCGGTGCCGGAAACGTTTATTCCTATCGCTTACTATTCAGAGAAAAGTACAAATTTGCCTCTAAGGGTACTTATCTATTTGAATTCGAGCAGAATATGAGGGATAATCCGTTAAGAGAGGTTCGGGATGTTGGAATGAGGGTTGAGGTTGCTGAGTAATGGATACTAGTCCGCATCCGAGCTCAACCCTTCCACTTGAAGGATTTAATCATCACATCAATATCCTTCCTGATAAAATCAAGCACAGGCTGTATCGAATCCTGTCGTGGTAGTTCATTAAAGTAAAGTGACCCCCGAAGATAATTTCTTGTGCTGTCGGTCAAGAAGAATTGAATGGCTGATGCTGTGTTTCCCTTAATTGAATAAAAAGTGCCATAGACTTTATTGTTGGGGTAAGATATCCAGGCTTCATCGATGGCAGTAGCTTTTACTGTATGTTTGAAGGCTAGTTTACGAGTATCTTCAATAAGTGCATTAAATGCCTTTTGCGATGAAACAGGATGGTAACTCAAATGGATGCGGCTGTTAAAACGCGGATAAGCTACATTTAGCCAGCAGGGTTTAGATTCCTTTGAACTATCGGCAACAACAGAAGCATAAACAGGATAATCAAAGGAAAATTTACAATCGCTATCGAACGTTTGGTATCTCTTCTCAGGTAACTCTATTCTAAAGTAGCCCCGGGGCTTCGGCGAATAATCGTTTCCGGATGAACATCCTGAAAAGGTGATTAATAAAATTGATATATAAACGATATATCTCATGCTAAGTATTCCAGATTTCCCAGGCCTTTTCTGCTTGCAAATGAAGCATCTCTTCGCCGTTTTTTATCGTTGCGCCCTTTTCCTTGCCGCGTTTTAAAAACTCGGTTTCAGCAGGGTTGTAAACAAGGTCGTAAAGTAAGTGCTTCTCGGTAATATACTCGTATGGAATATCTGCACAGGCCGTTACATTAGGCGACATTCCCAATGGTGTAGTATTAATTATTAGCAAATGCTCTCTCATCATCGCTTGATTAAGTTGCGCATATTTTATTTGCTTGCGGCCGGCTTTACGGGAGACGGTCTGAAAATTGATACCGAGTTTTTCTAGTACGAAAGCTACAGCCCTTGCCGCACCTCCGCTACCAAGTATCAACGCCTTTGAATGATGTTTTTTTAACAGCGGTTTTAGGGAGGCTTCAAAACCGTAAGCATCTGTGTTGTATCCTTCAAGTCTTACCTTCATTGAGGTAATTTCACCGGTAAAGAAGGACTCGACTGGTTTTTGATTTATGATCTTAATACAATTTACTGCGTCTATTGCCTTTGCTTCAGGCGAAACCTTATCGACATAAAACAAGATCCCGATCTTATGAGGGATTGTGACATTTAAACCCGCCAGATCGGGATTAGCTCTAATCAATTCCTGTACATCACTAACATTTTCTAGTGGAAACAATTCATATTTACAATCAACCAATCCTTCTCTTTCGAACTTTTCTGTAAAATACTTTTTAGAGAAAGAGTGCCCCAAAGGAAATCCTATCAACCCGTATGTCTTCATTTATGTGCTGGGAATCTGGCTAAGAAAATGATTAAATGTATCTCCGCGTAAGCCTAATCTGATCGTTTCTAAGGGAATAACTTCTGCCGGTGCAATATTTCCAAGATTAACGTTGGCACCAATCAGCTTAATAAACCAAACCTGCTGATCCTTTTGAGGAGCTTCCCAAATAATTTTTTCTTCAGGAATTTGTGTTAAGATCTCATCAATTAGCCCCTCACGTACCTCTCCTGAATCACGGTAAATACCAACATTACCTCCTTCTCTTGATTCTGCTATCAGTTTCCAAGAGCCGGCTTCAAGTTCGGCGTTCATTAATTTAATCCATTTATATGGGGCAAATATTTTCTGCGCGTCTTTAGATCCCACTTCAGAAATTACAGTTACCTGTTCACTTAGTTTACTGATGTATTCGCATTTTATTTCATGAGGAATGTCGATAGAACCATCAGATACCTCGGCATATTTCATCCCGAACTTATCCAGAGCACGACGATAATCGTCAAATTGATTACGAACTATAAACGCTTCGAATAAAGTTCCTCCAAAGTATACCGGGATATTCGCCTCGTTATACACTTTAAGTTTAAGTTCTAGATTTGGCGTAACGAAAGACGTAGTCCAACCTAATTTCACAATATCTGTATGTGGACCAGCTACCTCTAAAAAATTTTCAACTTCCCTAATACTTAACCCCTTATCCATTACCATGGTAAGGCCATTACCGCGAGGTTTTTGAGTTCTGTCGGGAATATCGTTTAAATTATAATTCATATTTAAGCAAAAAATCCAATACCGGATTTGGGCCCAAAGGTATTGGATTTCTTTTACACTTTAAAGTTCTTATCAGAGCATATACCTATTAATTACGTCGATAATAACTTTATTATTTTGTAATTGCGGCAAATATTCGAATAGTATTTCGTGTTTTGAGGGATCAATTTTCATGGCAATTTCCAAAAAGTTTACAGCTTCATTGGTTTGCCCGTCGGCAAATAGATAAGCCACCATGCGGTAGTATAATTCAGCTGCGTCAGGATTGTTTTTGACGGCATCCGAAATGGTCTCAATTGCGCCCTTTAAATTACTTTGCTCATATAAGATTGATGAATAATCTAACCAGGCCTCTACATCCTGAGGATTATATTCAATCACTTTTTCATAAGCCTTTTCAGACTCATCAAGTTTACCCAATTTATATTGTGCATCCGCAATAGCGAACCAATAGTCTGGATTCTTATCGTCTATTGCCAAGGCCTTTTTGTAAAAATGTAAGGCCTCGAAGTTGCGATCTTCAAAATCAAGTGTTACACCAATGCCAAACCAAGCATCTGCGAGCTTTGCATCCAGTTTAACAGCTTTTTTATAATAAGCACGCGCCTCTTCCATTTGCTCCAGCTTTTCGTAGCATTCGCCAATGGCACAATAGGTATCGGCATTTGGCGGTTCATACTCAAATGTTTGTTTGTAAACTTCAATGGCCTCATTGAACTTGTCTAAATGCACCAGGCAATTGCCCTTGTTAAAATAAGCCGATGAAAAGTTTTCCTTTATCAGAATGGCGTAATCGTATGCGTCGATCCCCTTTTCATACAAACTCATTTTATGGTATGCGTTCCCGAGATTATACCAGGCGGCATAAGAATAAGGTTCGGTATCTATATACTGATTATAAAACTGGATACTTTCTTCCTGCTTATCCAGCACGTCATAACAAAAAGCCAGTTCATATAAAGCATCCTGGTTCTCCATATTTTGCTCCAGGCACCTTTTAAGATAGGTTATCGCATTTTCGTACTCACCCATATTCTGATATACCAATGCTATCTGCAAAAGAATATCGTCGGTGCTTTCAGCCAGTTCGAGGGCTTTCTGGTAATTTTGCAAAGCCTCTTCATGACGCTCAAGAGCTTCATAAATATTCCCTCTTATAATGTAGATATCCGTTTCAGACGGCTCAAGTGTTTCTGCTTTACGCAGTGCGTCGAAGGCACTATCTAACTGGTTTGTTACCACGAAAAGCTGAGCCTGCTTGATGAAAAACACTGCCGCAAAGGGATGCTGATTTACCGCATATTCTACAACTTGTAAGGCCTTTATCGGATCATTCTTCTCAATATAATAATCGATAATGTTTTCAAATGCCTGCGCATCGAAAAAGTATTGATCCTGATTCCGGATCATTTCCTCGTATCGCTCTACTGAAAATTTTGGATCTTCAGAGAACTCAAATTCAAAGTCATCTTCCATTTACAATAATTTAAGAACACTCCCCGATTATCGGTATAATTAGAACCAGAAAACTTAAATACAGTTTAACCGCCTTTAATTTAAATTTAAGCTGAAATAGGTTTTAAAATACTTTTCCACAAAAACGGGCATAAAGCATAAACTTGATAAATGCAGCTAAACGGAGCGGTAATTCAAGTGAATAAGTTGTTGTTGTTATCGTATGGGCAATTCATGAATTGCCCATACATGAGTGCGTTGTGATAATTTAAATATACAAAAACTCAGCCAATAAATTAAGCTTAGTATCTTTGAATCAATATGACTCCAGCTGAAATTAATATCAAATTTAAGGCTTTGCAGCAACGCCTGGCGAAAGACTTTGATTCTGACGAGCCTGATATAAAAGTAATACTTTTCTTAATTGGTGTTCAGGAGCTTGGAAAGGGGCCAAAGAAGTTTTCCAAACGACAAAAGGAAGAACTCATGCATATTGCTAACTGCCGTTTATTTAGCGAATTGGGCTTTTATGAACTCGAAGGCCTTGATCAGGATGGCTGGCCGCATTGGAAATTGGTTAAGCCGATTCCCAGTTATACCCTCTTAGAGCAGGAAATGCTTATGAAATCGCTAATTGTTAACTATTTCGAGTAATACCTCACAATCAAATTATTCGTTTAATAGTAATAAGATAAAAAATAATGAAACGAGCATTATTGATATTTCTATTCCTGACTGCCACATTAACATATGCCAGGAAACCAAAGATGTATTATGTCAGCATAAAAACTGATAAAGGGGAATCCATAGTGCGACTTTATAATGAAACGCCAAAACATCGGGATAACTTTGTAAAGCTGGCGAAAAAGGGTTTTTACAATGGGACAATCTTTCATCGGGTTGTAAAAGATTTTATGATTCAAGGCGGTGACCCTGATTCTAAAAATGCCAAACCCGGAGTTATGTTGGGGAACGGATCATTGCCATATACTATCCCAGCCGAATTCAATCCAGCTCTTTTCCATAAAAAAGGAGCTCTCGCTGCTGCGAGGGATGAAAATCCTGCGAAAGCCTCAAGTTCTACGCAATTCTATTTAGTTCAGGGAAAGACATTTACTGATGAAGATTTAAATAGATTGGAACACATGAGGCTGCAGGGCCGAAAGATTCCGCAAAGCCAACGCGAAGTTTATAAAACTATCGGCGGTTCTCCCCATCTTGATCAAACCTATACGGTTTTTGGTGAGGTTGTTAGAGGAATCGAGCAGGTTGATGCGATTGCTACGGCGCAAACCGATGCAGTTAGCCGACCTGTAGAGGATATCAAAATGCAAGTCAAATTGCTCAAGAAACGTGAGGTTAAAAAGTTAGAGAAAGAGTTGATTAAAGAATCTTTCCGTAAAAAATTAATTATGACTGGTTCTAAGTGATCGTAAATATACCTGGTCTCAAATCTAAAGTCTAGTATCTCAAATCTCTTTTAATGAAGATTGTCACCTATAACGTGAATGGCATTCGCTCTGCCTTTAGTAAAAACTGGCTCTTGTGGCTGCAGGCGGTAGACGCTGATGTTGTTTGTTTACAAGAAATAAAAGCGAATCCGGATCAGCTTTCGGAACTTTTAGCGCATATCGAGTACATGGGCTATCAACATTATTGGTATCCCGCTCAAAAGAAAGGGTATAGCGGTACCGCAATCCTTTCTAAAAAAACACCTCTAAAAGTGGAATACGGCTGCGGTCATTGTGATTACGATTTTGAAGGAAGAATGATTAGAGCAGATTTCGAAGAGCTTTCGGTGATGAGTACTTATTTTCCATCAGGGTCAAGCGGTGATATTCGTCAGGATTTCAAATATCGTTTTCTCACCGATTTTCAGGATTATATCGGCAAACTTAAAATCGAGCATCCTAAAATGGTTATCTCTGGTGATTACAACATCTGCCATAAGCCAATAGATATTCATAATCCCAAATCTAATGCTAACTCTTCGGGATTTTTACCGGCCGAAAGGGAATGGATGGAAAATTTTATCGATACCGGATTTATAGACTCATTCAGGTATTTCAACGAGGATCCTCATCATTATACCTGGTGGAGTTTCAGATCAGGAGCCCGAAAAAAGAATCTGGGTTGGCGTATTGATTATAATATGGTTACTAAAGAGCTAGAAGCGAACTTAAAACGCTCGGCAATCTTATGCGAGGCGGTTCATTCTGATCATTGCCCAGTGCTATTAGAATTGGAACTTTAGATACCTTGCAGTTTTTGTCTTTTGCCTTCGTGGCGATACTTTTTTGCCACAAAGGCACTAAGCAAATTGCATTTTTGAAAGGGTGTTTTACCAATTTCAACTAAAACAAACCCATCTGTTTTCCACCACTAGGCGTGAAATGAGCGAAATTGTAAGGCGGCATAGATCTTCCTGATAAAAACCGGTTAGCCGAAATATGAAACAGTTGATGTATACTTTCGGCTATCTTTCCCTCGCCACGCATCCTCCGGCCCCAGTTACTGTCGTTTAATTTCCCACCATGGCATTCCGCAATCGCGTGTAGAACTTTTTCTGCTCTATCAGGATAGGTTTTATGAATCCAATCTGTAAAAACCTCGGCTATAGAACCATTAAGTCTGATAACAGTGAATATGGCAGCTAAAATTCCTTCGTCTGCTGCAGCTTTCATTAATGTTGGTATCTCGTCGCTGTTTAAGCCCGGCACAATAGGCGCCATCATCAACCTGACCGGAATTTTCGCAGAAGACAGCTTATTTATAACCATCAAACGACTTCTTGCTGTAACCGTGCGAGGCTCCATCTTTTGTCTTAAACTTTCGTTAAGTGAGTTTATAGTAACCGTCACATGAACCAGATTTAACTTCGCCAATTCCTGCAAAATATCAATATCCCTCACCACAAGGTTGTTTTTACTGATGATGCTTACCGGATGTTTATACTTCAGAAAGACCTCCAATAATGACCGCGTTATTTGTAGTTTCCGCTCGATTGGCTGATAACAATCCGTGTTACCCGATAACATAATCACCTGCGGTTCATAATCCTTTTTATTGAAAAACTTTTCAAGTAATGCGGCAGCATTTCGCTTGACCACAATCTTACGTTCAAAGTCAAGCCCTGCACTAAAGCCCCAATACTCATGTGAATTTCTTGCGTAACAATACAAGCATCCATGCTCACATCCCTGGTAAGGATTTATTGAATGCATGAAAGACAGATCCGGACTATTCGAAATGCTCACAATTTTTTTTGGGAACTCCTCAAAAATCTGAGTGCTTACATTTTCATGCATCTCTTCATCAAGACCTTCTATATGCTCAGCTATATATTTGTTCTTTTGAAATCGGTTGTGAGTATTTACTTGTGCGCCTCGTCCCTTAAAAAAATCCTTATTCTCTTCAAATGGCATAATCAAAAATACTAATATTTTTAGTATTTAGAATCGATAATTATCCTTTCTTTTTACAAAACCCTTTTCCCGCCTAATGCCGTATAAAGGAAGTCTTTATCAGTTTAATAAAACTGCATACGCAATTCTGGATGGGAATCATTATAAACGATAGCGAATTATTCAAAACCAAGTCATCTGAATCAAGGATGAAGATGGCAATTCTTGTCCTATCGTTATTTTGGATATTTTCCGGAACTTTAATTGCTAAAACAGGAAACGGAAGCAAATTTTTATCACCTCAATCATCCTCTATTACCAAAATTGAGCTTCCAAATAATGAAGGTCTACTTTTCTGGGAGATTCAACCAACACTCGAATCTGTAATTCCAAAGTTTTACGCTCAAAAAGTCAACTCGTTTGGAGAATCAGTCTGGAAAAACGATATCTCAATTACTACAAATGATTCCTTGATACGCTCATCGCATAAATTAATTCCCGATGGATTTGGAGGAGTTATTATTACCTGGGAGCAACGCTCAATTGAGGATGAGACCACCGATGTTTATGCACAAAAAATTGATTCGGCGGGTAACATAAGCTGGGGAGAAAAAGGCTTAAAAATTTCTGGCGCCTCCGGATCGCAAATTGCACCTCTTATCGCGTCTGATAGTAAAGGAGGTGTTATTATTTCG
>DASVRX010000111.1:0-2335 GCA_036388375.1 Pedobacter sp.
GCGTTTCAATGAGCATTGAATAAAGACGGCGAGTCATCGTTAAAATCCAGAAGAATTATCTAATGAACTTAACGAGTTCAAAATCCTAACTCAGAAGATATATAGCAAAGTCGTTCATTGTTTTTTTACCTGAAGGATTTTTTACCAGCGTTTGCCGGAATTGCATAAGTTGATAAGTTATCCTTCCATACAGAACAACGCCTACATTATTTAACAGGTCAGCCTAATGCTGATGTATTTCTTCATCAGGAATACCCACTGTATGGTCGCAAAACCCATCAAGCGTCGTATCGATTGCCGCAATTACTTTTTTGAAATATTTCAGTTTATGTCAATCTAAATTCGTGTGTCGGTTTACAATCATCAGTAAGTGAAGTACCTCTCAGGCACAACATTTTCAGACGTAGATAGCGACAATTTTAAGGCGCGTTTTGGTACGGTACCAGAGTCGACTAATTTAATTCTGCGATTCAATTTCACAACCCACGACAGATACCGACGCCACCAATGCGTCAAGGCTACACAAGCGGGAAGTTATTGTTGTTTTTATTTGGCTTTTCCCGTATTCTAAGACTTTGTCAATAGCTATTTTCATCTTCTCTCTTCACAAAGTTCTTATTTTGGCGGAACCCGTAAAGGGTATATAAACAGCTCCACACACAGGCCTGCGCTTCGCTGCCCTTGACGGAACCCGTCCAAAATAAAAAGAGGCATTTACGAGTTAAGATGAAAAGCACTAAGCTGCATACTTCATCAAATCCACATACACAGTCCCCCGGTTAACCACTGCAAACATTCGGGCGATAACCTTATTGCGAATGATATTGAGTGTACTCATTTTATTTTTGCCTTCATTTACCCTTTTCTTATAATATAGCTTCAATTCCGGATTATATATGCAAGCACTTATAGCTACCATATGGATCAATTTTTTTAAATGCCTGTTTGACAAAGTACTGACCCGTGTTTTACCTTTTACACTGGTACCGGACTGATGCTCAAAAGGAGCTGTGCCCACATAGCAGGCGAACTTACGCCAATTTGGAAATCGTGTAAAATTATAAGTGTAAGCAATCATATTGGCCGCTAATACAGGTCCTACGCATTTAATGCTAGTAAGCAATTGATAATTTACCTGGATTTTTTCATCACTTTCTATAACCATCTTAATCTGACTTTCAATCTTTTTGATTTGCAGGGTCAATTGCTTCACTAAGGTTTTATAGATTTGAAACATTCCCTTATAATCCTTTTCATCTAATGACCTCTTTTGTTCTTTCCAGGTAGCCTGAAAACCACCACGATCACGTACCAGACGATCCCTTAACGTAAGCAGGGATTGAAGTTTAAGTATGCCTCTGGCCGGTAATACCGTTGCCACTAAAGTTTCACGGTGCAGCCAGGCATATTCAGCAATCCTTCGGGCATCAATGAGATCGCTCTTTCCTCTTCTGATCCCGATAGATTGCTTGATTTGAAGTGCGGGAAGCATGGCAAAGGGGATGTTAGCTTCCGTGAGGTACTTGGCAAGTTTAATAGAATACATGCCTGTATGTTCGAAGCATGTAATAACTTGTGTCAGATCAGAGAGTTTTCCATATTTTTTCAACCATGTTAAAAGTGATGTAAACCCTTTTTCGTTGTTACTAAATGTTTTGGAAACATTGATTTCATGCAAGTGGGCATCAATAGTCAGCTTTGATACATCGACACCAATAAACGCTTTGTATTTCATATCTAAAAAATTAATGTGATGTACGGAGACTAAAACCTTTATAAGACCTTCTGTCTAATATTCTAATTTGTCATTGACATCGACTTGTGACTCGGAACAGGGACTAATACGGCAAAAAGGTCATTAACCTGGGCCTTGACATGGTTCACCCTATTCTTTGTCAGCAAGATAGTTGTTATTGATATTTACAAAGCAAATCTAAAGGGCCTTGACACTTCGCCCGGCTGCCGCTCTTTGGTGCCTACGCAATGAGAATGGATTGAACTGTTCTAATGATAATAGATCTCCTGGTGATAATCGGGTAAGCCACCAAAAACTAAGAAGAAAAATTGCTCAAGAGAATGTGGAATAAATAGCGAAGCGCTTATGCCGCAAAAGCTCTTGAACGGTTTTTCTACGCAGGTTATCTTTGCTGTTGCAGATTGTCGTCTCTTAAAATGAAATTCAAATTCTTTTTAGAAAACCGTAACAGAAGCCGTATATTCGTACTACAGGACTTTTCAGACTCTTAAAGGTTTTGAGAAAGTGCATTGGACTATTGTATGTTACCTAAAAGGATACCTACAAATATGAATTGCACTTATTGAGGTTATAATCAGC
>DASVRX010000112.1:0-6068 GCA_036388375.1 Pedobacter sp.
TGATGCCTTCAACAGCTTTGAAATATGGAGGCTTTAGCGTTACCTTTGATTTGTTTGACGATTCATTGCAAGCTCCAATAGCAAGTATCACCAATACTATATAGCCAACTGCAAATCTTTCTAGTTTGAACATCGCCACTAATTAAAGCAATCTTACTTATACTTTTCGGATATTTCGACATCAGTAAATCCTACAACTATTTCTGCAGGTACCCGTAAAAAACCGTCGGCAATGATTTGCTTATTATTTAATTAAATCATAATTTGACCTTCAATAGTAATTATTTGATTGTGAACGTGTTGATGAGTAACGTTCCTATCATAACCATACTACTATGCAAAACCTTGAGGATTCTTTAAAAATTGAATATGCAGGAATCGTTGTGACCGGAAGCAATATTAAAGAACAAGTCTTCGCACAGGAAGATAGAATTATGTTTTCGTCTACCTTCTTTGATACTAATAGTGATATTATTCTTGAGGAAGTTAGAAACAAAGGTGTTTATGCTTGCGAGGCAGCAATTAAAGCACCATTTACAGACCGGTTACTAGCCAAGATAGACTTCAAAAAAGTTCTTTTAAATGAGAATGATACAGGGGTAGTTACTTTAAACGACCACAAATTCTTATCACATTGCCTCGCCACTTCTGAAGAAGTTTATAAAATCATCACATCTGACAAAGTATTAGAAATCTGCGATAAATATTTTAAAAAGAAGTACCGACTTATAAATCACCGGGTATATCAAACAAATAAAAAGCAACATTTGCCCTGGCATTCAGACAACAACAAGCATTCTGGAACCGAATATAACGGTAAACATTCTATGCCTGGTTTGCTGTTTATGTTTTATCTGACTGATGTGTCGAAAAATGCATTTCAATTTATTGAAGGTTCCCATAAGGTCTCAAAAAATTATGTAAATCAAAGGTTTTTAAGCACAAGCTATGTAGAGGAGAATTACGGCAAAGATGTCCGCACCTTTAAACTGAGCAAGGGTAGCTTTATAGTGTGTGATACTCACGGGTTGCATCGAGCCGAACCTTTTAATGATGAGCGATATTCGAGAACTACCTTGCTGTTTCAGGTTGATGAGGTGGGAGATGATATTGAACCTCACGGCGAAAACAACTTGATAAATGCTGCATACTTAAAAAACCTCAGCCCGAAGCTAATGCAATACTTGGGATTTGGTTATGATAAATCTTATCCGGCTTTTCCCAATAGTTCACTTGGAACGTTGCCTTTTTCGACATTAATTAGCATACAAAAGCGGGTAATAAGCGGACTGTTCGCAGTAGGGCTAAAAAGTGCAATTACCCGCATGCTTCCCGGCGAGCGTTTAATCAATGCAAGGCGCCTATTTTGGAAGCTAAAATCGAAGATTTCCAGGTAATTAGTGAAGAAAAACTAAGATGGTCAAATACAATGAAAGGTTAGCCTAATTTTTCTTAACCCAATCAACGCTTATATCATCTCTTGTAATCACCCCACCTAAAACGCATTATACCTCGTTATTAACAATTGCTTCAAAGGCCACTCAAAACCTTTAATAATACAATCGGGAATTGTAATTTAGCCTTATGCTTAACGAAAACCTGGACCCTAATGCAGAGCGGCTTTCTTCTTCAGAAAGGGAAATTGAAAAAGTGCTTCGGCCGCAGGTTTTTGAAGATTTTACCGGTCAGCACAAGATACTGGAGAACCTGAGAATCTTTGTTCAGGCGGCTAAACTTCGTGGCGAAGCCTTGGACCATGTGCTTTTGCATGGCCCTCCGGGATTAGGGAAAACCACTCTTTCGAATATCATTGCCAATGAAATGGGCGTGGGAATCAAGATCACCTCTGGCCCGGTACTGGATAAACCCGGTGACTTAGCCGGACTGTTAACCAACCTCGAAACCGGTGATATTTTGTTTATAGACGAGATTCATCGTTTAAGTCCACTGGTGGAAGAATACCTCTATTCTGCCATGGAGGATTTTAAGATTGATATTATGATCGAAACCGGACCAAATGCGCGTTCGGTGCAAATCTCGTTAAACCCTTTTACGTTGATCGGCGCGACCACCCGTTCCGGTTTATTAACAGCTCCTTTAAGAGCACGTTTTGGTATCAACTCCCGCCTACAATATTACGACGCGAAGCTATTAACAACCATTGTACTTCGCTCCTCTTCTATTCTAAACACAGCCATCAGCGACGAAGGTGCCTATGAAATTGCGAGAAGAAGTCGCGGTACACCGCGGATTGCGAATGCTTTATTACGACGCACCAGAGATTTTGCACAGATAAAAGGGAACGGAAGTATTGATACAGAAATAGCTAACTATGCTTTGAACGCACTTAATGTGGATGAGCATGGCTTGGATGAGATGGATAACCGGATTTTAGTTGCGATTATCGACAAATTTAAAGGCGGGCCCGTAGGGCTGAAAACTATTGCCACTGCCGTGGGAGAAGATGAAGGTACGATTGAGGAAGTTTATGAGCCTTTTTTAATTCAGGAAGGGTTTTTAATGAGAACCTCTAGGGGGAGGGAAGTTACTGATTTGGCATATAAGCATTTGGGGAGATTGAGGCCAGGGGGAGCGCAGACGTTGTTTTAGGGGTATTCACCGAGAGGTAGCCACTGGATTCATCGCTGCGGCCGTAAAAGCTTAAGTCCTCAGCAACATCCATTTATAATTATATATTTGACTTGCTGCTTATTGCAAAGCTCCTCAAAAGCTTCTTTACAACGCTCACAATTATAAGAGAGAGAATTCACCTTAAGCCATATCACGTCAAATAAGTTTAAAATATGAAGCACTTTCTAATTTCCCTCACTCTCCTCACCTCAGTAACCTGTGTTGCTCAAACACCAAATTCAAAAGCCGTAGACGAAGAGTTCGATGGTTTTGATGGAAATAAAAGTGGTTGGTTGTCGGGCCGTGAGCTGACGGCATGTAATTGTATCGGTTACGACACAAATGGCGATAGTGAAGTTACCCGGGAGGAATATCTTGCTGCAAAGGGTGCTGGCATAACAATAGGATCGAAAGTGTCTTTTGTCGCAGTGGACGGCAAGACGTATACCGGCACTATTACACAAATACAGGGTAACCAATACAAGGTGAAATATGATAACGTGGATTTTGATGCCTGGTTGACAGCACCGCAATTTCGTGTGGTTCAAACAAAAACTGCTGCTGGTGCTAAAATAACTAATAAAGCGGTTAATGGTACTCCTCCAGCGCAGGCAACAGCGCAAAAACAAACAAACAGAATAGCTCCAGTTTCCGGTTCAACGAAGGGAAAGTTGTATTTCCGGACGATGAGCTGGATGAATCAATATGGAACCACCCTTGACCTTTCCTGGATCTTTTTAGGTGATAATGGCATGATCGTAAGAGACCCGAAACATGGTGTCAACCCAATTAACTACCAGGCAGAATTAGCTGACAATGCAAATAATGTCGGGAAATACAGTATCGCAAATAAAGTATTGAAGGTAACATGGCAGAACGGGAAAACAACATCGTGGAGTCTTGAAAGTGCAAATGGAGAATTGACGGCCATAGATGCGGGAATTGTCAGTCGTCCTGCTGCACTTCCCAACAATTTCAGAATAAGCGGACAATATGCAGCGGGGGCCTTTTTACCAAATGTATCTTCAGTTCAAACTCTGGTGTTTAACACCAACGGAACTTTCACACAAAGCAAATCTGGCGCCGTACACAATAATGATGTCTCTGCCATATCTAAAAGCGATAACAAGGGAACTTATAACATAACAGGTAATACTTTGCAATTAAACTTCGACAATGGCGAAAAATTGGTAGCCGTTATCAGAATTTGGGATATGGGGAAGGGTAAGAAACACCTTGTTATTAATAGAAGTTCGTTTCCTCAAGAGCGGTAGTTAAGCAATGTTGTTGATTCATCTATGGAGGTGAATTGTTGGTGTTGAATTGATTCCCCACCGAATTTTGACTGCAATGTACACGAAGTGCGACTAGATATTAATTCAGTTCAAAAAATAAGAACTCACAAAATTGGAAGAAGCCGTTGATGCATATTTAGTTCAGTCAAGGCACTTTGTCCAAGGTGACAACCCTTGAATTGGAATACCTAGCGGGCGGTTTGACAGTTTCCGAATTAAAACATTTTTATATCCATGCAAATTCTGTCACAAAGAACTTGGCTTTGTATTTTCAGGCTTATTGAGGGCGTTTTACGTTGACAAAAATGCAATGAAATTTCTGTAAACTTTATCTGGAAAAACCGATACGCAAACCATTATTCGGCATTCATCGCGCAAGCGCCGAGCAAATATTACTTTCAATGCATCGAGTTCAATTCACTTCAAACTCAACGGTTAAAGATGTGTCAAAAAACCCATTAACGGTTAAAGTAGCAGGCATATCCCCTATTATTGTTATTCTCTAAATCAATAACAGAATGGATTATTTAATAATCGGAGGTTCGAGTGGTATTGGACAAGAGTTGACGACACAACTTTCACAGTCCGGCAGTAGGGTAATAGCAACCTATAACAAAAGTAAGCCTGCTGCTGCATTGCCAAATGTCCGTTTCCATCATTTAGATATCCTAGAGGAAAACCTTTCCTTAGATTATCTACCGGATGAATTGGCAGGACTAGTTTATTGTCCAGGCAGCATCAATCTCAAGCCTTTCGATAGAATTAAAGCCGTCGATTTTGAAACCGATTATCAACTCCAGGTAATCGGAGCCATAAAGGTTATACAATCAATTTTACCAAGATTAAAGAAATCGGAAAACGCCTCAATCGTGTTGTTTTCAACGGTTGCTGTACAAACTGGTTTACCATACCATACTCAGGTGGCGGCTTCTAAAGGTGCTATTGAAGGCCTTACAAAAGCATTGGCTGCGGAGTATGCTCCTAAAATCAGGATTAATTGTATTGCTCCATCACTAACTGATACCCCTTTAGCTGCCTCCTTTTAAATAACGAACAAAAAAGGGAAGCGAATGCCTTGCGCCATCCTTTGAAAAGAATTGGCACGGTGAAAGACATCGCCGATATGGCTGCGTTTTTACTTTCGGACAAGGCAAGCTGGATAACCGGACAAATTTTACACGTAGATGGAGGTATGTCTTCGCTAAAGAGTTGATAATTATCGTATATCCTTAAAAAAGAATGGTCAATACGTTTCTTAGGGCTCGTTGGGAAAACTTAATCATGGCAAACTATGAAGTGAATCCTGATGTATTAACTCCTTATTTACCGCCTGGTGTTGAACTGGATTTCTATAAGGATAAAACCTTTGTAAGCCTTGTTGGATTCATGTTCAAACAAACCAGCCTCTTTAACATACCCATCCCTTTTTTAGGAACCTTTGAAGAAATCAATCTGCGTTTTTATGTGAAGAGAGTTGAAGGTGATACGGTTAAGAGAGGTGTGGTTTTTATAAACGAAACTGTACCGTATAAACCTGTGGCCTGGCTGGCTAACAAACTCTATAAAGAGCATTATATCGCAATCCCGACAAGAAACTTTATAGTCAATTCGGAATATACCAAAAACATAAGGTATGAATGGAAAATAAACAAAGCATGGAATCAAATCACCGTAAATTCTGACCGTGAGAAGCAACAAATGCTACCGGGAAGTATAGAAGAATTCATCTTTGAACACTATTACGGATATACCAAAATCAATAATCAGCTTTCGCAGGAATACAAGGTTAATCATCCGAGATGGCAGGTCAACAAAGTGAGAGATTATTCAATTCATTGCGACTTTCAGTCTATGTATGGAAACGATTTCTCGTTCTTAAGCAAACATCAACCGGCTTCTGTTATCCTCGCCGAGGGCTCGCCGGTTTCCGTTAATTGGAAGCGAACTTCATTTTAATAAGCGAGGCAGAAGGAGCAAATAAGAAAATATGATTTTATATAAAGCTGACATCGAACAACTGGAGCAAAGCTACAGAAGGTCTTTTATCAATTTCCTGGCAGGTTTTCGCCAGGCAGTTTTGGTAGGCACCAAATCGGCTGATGGCCATGCAAATCTTGCAATATTCAATTCGCTCATACACCT
>DASVRX010000113.1:0-3421 GCA_036388375.1 Pedobacter sp.
GATGTTTGCAAAAAACACAACGAACAAACGTATTTCATTTCGCAGGTAGAAGAACTAGCGGTGATTCCATTTAATGCAAACGATCGTGTAGGGATTTGTGGTGCTACTTCAACACCAATGTGGCTTATGGAAAAGGTGAAAAGCGCTTTAGAGGCGAACTAACTTCAACAGCGTAATCAAAAAGAGGATGAAAAGCAATGCACACGGTGGTTTACTGGTTGCTATTTTGATAATTACACTCTGGCTTACTTCACTGTATTTTCTTCTCAACTGGAACTTCTCGTTTTCTAATCCGGCAGTATATTTAATGATGCTTGTTCAAATGCATCTCTATACCGGCTTATTTATCACCGCACACGATGCCATGCATGGTACGGTTTCATCTTCAAAAACAGCAAATCAGCTGATCGGACAATTATGCACCGCCTTATACGCCGCTTTTTCATTTAATAAATTATATCAGAAACATCACCAGCATCATCGGCATGTGCATTCAGAAAACGATCCTGATTTTCATGATGGAACTTTCATTTCATGGTATATTAAATTCATGAAGGAATATCTTTCTGTTTGGCAGATAGTGATCATGGCAATAAGTTTTAATGTCCTGAAGCTTTGGGTTGAAGAAGTTAATTTGGTGCTGTTCTGGATTATTCCATCGCTGTTAAGCACCCTTCAACTATTTTATTTTGGAACCTGGTTGCCGCATCACGGCGAACATGATAATAAACACTATTCGAGATCCCAAACTAAGAATCACATTTCGGCTTTTTTCAGTTGTTATTTCTTCGGATATCATTACGAACATCACGATTCGCCCGCCGTTCCCTGGTGGCTCTTGTGGCGTACCAAATAATTGTATTCTTTAAGTCAAAACGCCTGGACTTTCATCTGTTCAAATCGATTCCATTCTATATTTGTACGAAGTTATTATGAGAAAGCAAGGAGTTTTACTGGTCAATTTAGGCACACCCGATAGTCCGTCTGTTTCAGATGTAAGAAAGTATCTGGACGAGTTTTTAATGGATGAACGGGTAATTGATATCCCTCAAATTAATCGTACGCTTCTTGTAAAAGGAATAATAGTTCCCTTCCGGGGACCAAAATCTGCAAAAATCTATAAGGAGCTTTGGACAGAAAATGGATCTCCTTTACTTTATTACGGAGTTAAAGTCAGAGCGCTTTTGCAGGAAAAGCTGGGTTCAGGATATGTTGTTGAGTTGGCGATGCGTTATCAAAGCCCGTCACTCAAAACAGCGCTCGAAAGTTTGAAAAAGCAACAGGTAGAAGACATTCGGGTGGTTCCTTTGTTTCCGCAATATGCGTCTGCGTCTACTGGTTCAGTTATTCAAAAAGTAATGGAACTGGTTGGCAAGTGGCAAACAATACCCAATGTGTCGTTTGTTAATTCTTTCCATGATAATGAAGGCATGATTGAAGTTTTTGCGGAGAATGCTCGAAAATATCAGCCAGAAACTTTTGATCATGTGCTTTTTAGTTTCCACGGTTTGCCCGAGAGGCAATTAACCAAAGCCGATCATTCAGGTAAATACTGTTTAAAAACCGAAAACTGCTGTTCCCGGTTAAATGATGTTAACCGGTTTTGTTATTCTGCCCAGTCGCACGATACAGCAAGGTTAATCGCCGAAAAGCTTAATCTTCCACGCGAAAAATATACTATTTGCTTTCAATCAAGGTTGGGCAACTCTCCCTGGAAAAAGCCATACACGATTGAAGTTCTCGAGAAATTAGCTAAAGAAGGCGCAAAGCGATTGCTGGTATTTAGTCCGGCTTTTGTAGCCGATTGCCTCGAAACTAATATCGAAATAGCGGTGGAATATAACGAGGAATTCCAAAAATGGGGTGGTGAAAAGATCCAGTTGGTTGAGAGTTTAAACGATCATCCGAGATGGATCGAAGCCCTTGCGGGGATTGTATTGAATCAGGACAAGAAGCTTAGCTTGCAGACCGTTTCGGAATAAGTTTCTCTACATATTCCATGATCGTTTCTGTGGCCCCTGTTTCCTGCAAAACATACTGTCGTGCTGTGTCACCCAGTTGCTTTCTCGTCTGATCGTTTTTTAAACTTTGCATTACGGAATTAAGTTCACTCACATTACTGATCGAAAAACCAGCATCAAGATTGATCAAAGCTTTCGCCTCACGAAACTTTTGATAATTAGGCCCGAAAATGACCGGTAATCCGAAGGCCGCCGCTTCAAGTGTGTTGTGTATTCCAACGCCAAACCCCCCGCCTATATAAGAAACATCAGCATATTGGTAGAGCGATGACAGCATGCCGATATTGTCAATCACGAGCACCTGGAAATCATTTTCTACATTTAATTTCGAATATCTTATCACAGAAGTACCGGCCATTTCAATAAGCGACGCAATCTTTTCTTCTTTTATTTCATGAGGAGCAATGACGAATTTCCAATCCGGAAATTGTTGAAAGAGGTTACATATTAACTTTTCATCATCCGGCCAGGTGCTTCCGGCTACGAAAATATTTGAACCATTACAAAACGCTTTTACTTGATCAAATTCAGCTGGTTTGGCGGCGTTTTCCGCTACCCGGTCAAAGCGGGTATCGCCGCTTACAGTTACGTTACTAAGATTTATTCCATTCAACAGAACCTTACTGTCTTCATTCTGCACAAAGAAATGATCTACGAAACCCAGAATGCTTCGATTCAGTGCCCCGTACCATTTAAAGAAGGGTTGAGACTTTCGGAAAATTGCAGAGATTACAACAATTGGTATTCCTGTTTTATGCAATTCATTAAAATAATGATACCAAAATTCATATTTCGTAAAAAATGCCAACGTTGGATTGATTAATTGCAAAAACTTAATTGCGTTTTGCTTTGTATCTATGGGCAGATAAAATATATGATCAGCATTTTTATAGTTCTTTCTGAGTTCGTATCCGGATGGCGAAAAAAATGTAACAATAAGTTTATAACGGGGGTATGAGTGCCTGACTTGTTCAAGAACCGGGCGTCCTTGTTCAAATTCTCCTAAAGAAGCAAAGTGGAACCATATAGATGGTAAATGGGGATCGACTTCCTTTGAAATTTTTTCAAAGATGTTCTTTCTGCCTTCCACCCACAACCGCGCCTTTGGATTAAAGTGCTGATTAACTTTTATCAATAAGTGATATAGATTAATGCCAAGATTGTAAAGAAAAAGCATAAATAATGTCAGAAATTATATCTTAGTACGAATTGTCGTAAAGTGTGAATTAGTTTACTATTTAAAAAATATATATGAAGATAGCTGTTGTAGGTACCGGTTATGTAGGCT
This sequence comes from Pedobacter sp., assembly GCA_036388375.1. GTDB lineage: Bacteria > Bacteroidota > Bacteroidia > Sphingobacteriales > Sphingobacteriaceae > Paradesertivirga. The sequence goes on from DASVRX010000113.1 coordinate 3,310, forward strand.
TGGTAACCGGCACATGTTTAGCAGAAACGGGTAACAATGTAACTTGCGTAGATATCGATCAGGCAAAAGTTGATCGAATGAAACAAGGACAAATCCCTATTTATGAACCTGG
>DASVRX010000114.1:0-1657 GCA_036388375.1 Pedobacter sp.
AAGAGTTGCCGTGCCGCACACTACCATTTCAAGTAGCATGCAGATCTTCGATCAATTAGACGCATTCAAAAGCAGGTTGATTATCAACTCACTTACTTATGATTGGGCTGAGACACGCACCAAGCTCCACTCGCTAACCCCCATAAATATCGAGTATAGAAAAGGAATATTAACTCAAGCTTTCAGAGATACGCTGGAAGAGAAAGGTTATGCATTGTACATTAGAACCAATGATCGCCAATATGTTAATCTTGGTAGTTTATACACCTTCACATTAAACACAGTTAAGCTTCTTACTTATGATAATTTTATCTATTTCAGAACTTCAAATGATCTTGGTGGAAACAGCCTGAGTTTACTGAGCAAGTTATTTAATAACGACAATAAGGTTTTCGGATTAAATTATTTGCAATATGCCAAAACCGAAGCTGATTTGAGATTTTACAGATCTTTGGGCGGCGAAAGGCAATTTGTCTTTAGATTGAATCCTGGCTTTGCTTACCCCAAACCTGGTACCGAACTGCCTTTTGAAAAGAACTTCTATGCCGGTGGTTCTACCGGAATAAGAGCCTGGCAGGCCAGAACACTCGGTCCTGGAAATTATAACCGCGATACTTTAAGCAGTGAACTCATTAGGCGAAACCTCACCAGTCTGGATCAATTAGGTGAGTTAAAAATGGAAGGTAATCTTGAATACCGGTTTAAGATAATTAATAATTTTTTTGGTTCTAAACTGAAAGGTGCTGCCTTTACCGATTTTGGAAATGTTTGGCGAATAAGGCAAACACAGAATAATCCAGAAGGAGAATTTCAGGTTAATAAGTTTTTCAATCAGTTAGCTATTGGTTCAGGAGCAGGCTTACGCTTTGATGTAGAATACTTTATTTTTCGATTTGACGTGGGCTTTAAGATCAAAGATCCACAGTTTAAAGGTTCTGAACAATGGGTGATTAAGAACTTATTCAACAATAGTTTCAAAGACGATTATGCCCGCTCGCACAATCCCGATACTTACCGGTTAGTACAATACAATTTCGGTATTGGCTTGCCTTTCTAAAAAGCCGACCTCAACCCATCGATAATCGTTTCAAAAAATGTAGGCAGCGCCAGGCCTTTACTGGAATTAAAGAAAAACATCACCACTAATAACACAACCGCGATTATAATAAACTTCCTGAACATGGTAGCGATGACGATGATCACTAACGGAATCAATAGAAGAATCATCCAGTTTATTTTAATGGGATTGAGGTCCTCATTCTTCTTTACAACGTAATATAATTTTGAGTGATTTCCGCTTTCGTTCTCATGCTTTAAGTAAACGAAAGTTGATTTACCTATTTGCTGAGGCGCAACTGCGATACCATCGTGAAATTTCAACTCCTGCTTAAACCCGTTTATGCTAAAAAGGAAGGTTCCGTTAACAGCTTCAATGGGCTTATTGGCCGAGTCAACGGCTATAATAGCCAGCTTGCTGTTCTTTAATAAATGCTCTTTTACAATGAAATTATTGACTGCTACCGGCTGTGCGTATATAGTTAAGCCGATAAGCATTGAGAGTATAAATAAAGAAAATCTCATATCTAATATTTTTTGAAAGGTAGGAACTTTTTACAAAAGTTGCCTTAAGCTAAATAAGTCCATAAAAAAAACCGCC
>DASVRX010000115.1:0-5629 GCA_036388375.1 Pedobacter sp.
TGTTTTGATTCCATGTTCCCGGGCATATAAAATCTCTTCGTAACCACGACCGAAAATAAAAGGATCGCCACCTTTGAGGCGCACCACCATTCCTTTTTCCAGCGCCTTTTCTCTAATCATCTCATGAATGGTTTCCTGTGGCGTATACTCGCCGTAAGGATGTTTACCTACATAGATCTTTTCACAATTAGCAGAAGTGAAGTTTAATAGTTCAATATTGGCAAGATTATCATAAAGTAAAACATCACACCGCTGTAATACCTTAAAAGCTTTGAGTGTGAGCAATTCAGGGTCGCCTGGACCAGCACCAACAACATATAATTCAGGAACAATTGTATTTTCAGCCATTTATCTAACCAATACTCGAGGGAAAAATACAATTCATTTGCGATTATTTAAATTTAAACGTGATTTAGCATGAGAATCTCAAAGAAATATCTCCCCCCTCATCACTTCAAACAAAATCAACCTGAGTTTTGACTATTTTTATTGAAATACTCTTTAATCTCTGTTGCCCTTGCCGGGCAGGCTTCTTTCTTTTCCTTAATGAAAAGAAAGAAAAATCAAGGCTTTCGAGTCTTGAGCTAAAAGTTTAAAACACGGCTATCTGCAATCCAAGACGCGGGGTTAAGTTTGTGTTGGCTTGGACCTTCTAATCCGCTTCTCCGGATTGCTTTCCTTCAGCTCATTATGTTCTTTCGGCAAGCCTTCTTTAAAACTTTCTTAACGCTCAATGCTCTGAGGCCGGTCAAGCTTGATGCATTTGGCGTTTCACTTCCTTAACAAAGAATCACTTAAGCAACCGAAGAGCGAGCGGTAGACCGAACAAAAAGGCGGCCGAGCATTCTTTTTTGTTCTTGATTTTTTTGGTTCTTTATTCATCAAGGAAAAAAGAACTAGGCCAACGCCCGGCCATGAGGGCGACGAAAGATTCCTCAAGCATTTCAAATTGCTTCCTCCAGAATATTATATTAAATTATCTAATGAGTTTAGGCGTGTCTTAAACGGATTTTACATTGGAATTCTAAAATCTCCTTTACTTACATATTCCTAAGCTTCCTATTTTCCCGAATCATTTGTCCATAATCCCACCTCCTGCTCATCGCATCAGCCATCTGAACAATACGAGAATTACGGGTAACATCGGTTTTAGCACTAAAGATCCATTTTAAGAAGTAATCCCTATGTGATCTGGCTAAGCTGTTGTAAAAATCCAACGCTTCGGGATATTCGTTCAAACATTCAATTAATTCTTCAGGTGGTTCTAACAAATAATCATGATCAACTTCCAATTTAACTTGGAGCATAGCACCTTCCGATTTACGGATTCCCTTTCTAACATCAGCATTTAAAGCCATGATAAAATCACCCTCGCCCATGGGCAAAAGCGCGACGCCTGAAAATATAAAGGCATCTAACCAGCCTTTCACCCTGAATGATTTTTTGTTACCTGGTTTCAGTGCTTGTGCGATATCGTCAGGAACTTCAATATAAGTCCAGCCGGTTTTTTCACCCTGATCGGCGAACTTGTGGATTACGGTAGTGTACTCAACCATTTAACAAACCTTGGAATAATCTCTTCGAAAATCCTGTTTTTTACGCTAAGTTTGGGCATTCTTTTGAGATATTTTACCGATGAGTAAATTTATAGCATACCTAAAAACTGATACCTTTAGGAAGAACCTGATTACAGCGGTGATAGCGGTATTTGTTTTCCTACTGGCTATTTTCTTTAGTCTGCGCTACTACACCCGTCATGGCGAGGGTGTTCCTGTTCCAAAACTTTCCGGACTTCCGGTTGAAGAAGCAATCGAATTATTAGATGCCCAGGGTCTGGAATACCATATTGATTCTGTTTATCAAATTGATAAACAACCAGGTACGGTGGTTGAACAAGATCCTGATCCGAATACAAACGTTAAGTTAAACCGTACTATTTATCTCACGATCATTACACGTAACGCTCCTGATGTTGGTTTTCCGGATATCTTTAATAAAACATTTTTAGAGGCCAGGGCGATCCTGAGTAATTATGGGATAAAAGTCGGCGACACATCCTACACTTCTGACATTGCCCGAGACCGCGTTCTGCGAGTAGAATTTCGTGGAAAGCCAATGCAGCGCGGAGAGCAAATACCTAAGGGATCGGTTATAAGTATTGTGCTGGGCGATGGCAAAGGGGCCAGTGAAGTAGATCTTCCAAATGTAGTTGGATTACTGCTGAACGAGGCTATCTTTTCCCTGAAAGGTTCTTCGCTTAATCCTGGGATGATAAGTTATGAAAACACAACAGATTCGGCTACAGCCAGGGTTATTAAACAATTTCCCGCATTAAGCGATTCGCTTACCAAAGTAAGTATCGGCACTAACATAGATTTGATCCTATCCAATGGACCAGCAGTCGAAGAATGATATATCAGCTGCCGAGCTTAAAGAAAAGCTTTCAAATGGTCAGCAAATTTCCATAATCGATGTAAGAGAAGAGTTTGAATATCATACGATGAATATCGGTGGCGAAAACATTCCGCTTGGAAAACTTACCAGGATTATTGATGAATTAGATTACCCCAAAGATCTTGAGTTGGCCGTGATTTGCCAGCGTGGAATAAGAAGTGAAACGGCAAGGCGTTTATTGGTTTCAGCCGGTTTTAAAAATGTTAAAAACCTTACCGGTGGTTTGCTTGCTTACAATAGATTAAAATAAATAGTAAATGACCGAGCAAAAAACGGGGAGACTAGGCATGAAATACAAAGTAATAATCGCTTTCCTGATTATTACTGTTTTAGCACTTGGTATTACTGCCTTCTCATATTATTTGAAGTATTTTGGTCCTAACGTATCTAATAAAGAAAAGTATCTCTATATCAAAACAGGTTCTGATTTTGTAGATGTTTATCAAACCATAAAAGAAAAGGAAATTGTTAATGATACACTAGCCTTCCACGAAACTGCAATGGATATGGATTATCCGCAAGTTGTAAAACCGGGAAAGTACCGGCTAAAGGGTGGCATGAGTAACCGCCGCTTTATCAATATGCTAAAGGCCGGCAACCAGGAGCCTGTTCAGTTAAAATTTAAAAATCATCGGCTAATGAAGAACATGGCCGCTTACATATCAACTCAAATTGAAGCAGATTCAACCTCAATAGTCAATTTGCTTGATTCTGCGGAGTATGTAAGCAAGTTTGGTTTTACAACCGATAATGTTTACAGTGCATTCATTCCCAATTCGTATGAGTTTTACTGGAACACATCTGCCCAACAATTTTTCGAGAGGATGTATAAGGAATATCAGAAATTCTGGACCCCTCAGCGCAAAGCGAAAGCAAAAGAGATAGGACTTTCTGAAACTGAAGTAAGTACTCTTGCTGCAATTGTAGATGCAGAAGCATTAAACGACAGCGAGATGCCAATTATCGCCGGTTTATATATGAACCGCTATAGGCAGGGCATAAAATTGCAAGCTGATCCGACAGTAATTTATGCCAATCAGGATTTTACTATTAGGAGAGTACTTAATCGTCATTTAAGAAAAGACTCACCTTATAACACTTATGTTTATTCCGGTCTCCCACCCGGACCCATTATGATGCCAAGCATCAATGCTATAGATGCCGTATTAAATCATAAAAAGCATAACTTTATCTTTATGTGCGCTAAAGAAGATTTCTCAGGCTATCATAACTTCGCAGTTACCCAGGCCGAGCATCAGGCAAACGCAAGAAGATTTCAGCAGGCTTTAAATCAAAGAAATATCAAAAAGTAGATGTATAGTCATCAAACCAAAGTTAGAGTAAGGTATGGTGAAACTGACCAGATGGGCTATATGTACTATGGAAATTACGCTGAACTATACGAAGTTGGTCGGGTTGAAATGCTCAGGAGCTTGGGTATGACTTATAAGTCGATGGAAGAAGAAGGCATTATGATGCCTGTATTAGAAATGCGATGCAAATATTTGAAACCGGCCTTATACGATGATGAGCTAACAATAAAAATCATTCTGGCAAAAATGCCTGGTGTAAAAATTCATTTCAAGTATGAGTTCTTTAATGAAGCAAATGAATTCATTCACGAAGGAGAAACCACGCTTGCATTTATCGATGTCAAAAGAAACAGACCGTGCATGCCTCCGCTCGATTTTCAGAACCGTATAAAATCATTTTTTGAGTAATCATGTTGTGGCTCCACAAACTTCTTCTGAAAACACGGCCATATAGTTTATTTATGGACTGGACGAAGGTGGTTATCATTCCGGGGTTCAGCCCTCTCCCACTCTATACGGTTGGAACGTTTTTCTTCCAGGAAATCTCTAAAGATTCATTAGTAAATAAGGCCTCGTCGCTTGCTTATAACTTCATGCTGGCAATATTTCCCGGCATCATCTTCATATTTACTTTAATCCCGTATATCCCTATCAAGGGCTTCCAGGATGAGTTAATGGATCTTTTGCAATTAGTGCTGCCCGGACAAGCTTATGCTGCCGTAGAGCCAACTCTAATCGAAATTATAAAGAAGCAAAATGGAGGATTGTTATCATTCGGTTTTGTAGCAGCACTTTTCTTTGCTACAAATGGTATTAGCAACTTAATGCAAGCTTTCAATAAATCGTCCTTGATTATCGAAACACGAGGCTGGCTTAGGCAAAGAATAGTGGCGATCAATCTTACGTTACTTATGTTTGTTGCTCTAATCATCGGATTGACCTTAATCATAGCCGGAGAATATGCCGTGCTGATTATCAAGTCAAGCTTTACAGTCAAAGAATCGTTCTGGATCTTTTTTGTAAACCTGGTAAGATGGGTGATTCTTGTGGGAGTATATTTCATAATGCTATCGCTTCTATACCGCTACGGGCCAGCTAACACAAAAAAATGGCGATTATTTAGTCCTGGTGCCTGGATGGCTACCCTATTGGCTGTGTTAACCTTTTGGGGATTCGGTTTTTATATTAACAATTTCAGTAACTATAATAAGCTTTACGGGTCAATAGGCACGCTGCTGGTTGTAATGATCTGGTTGTATTTTAACTCACTAATTATCCTTTTAGGCTTTGAATTAAATGCCAGTATAGACCTTTCTAAGCGAAGCATTAAGATAGTTAAGCCTAAATTCAACACTTTTAAAGACGAACCGGCACAAGAAAAGCTTAGTAAAAACGGCTAAACCAAAACTATACGCCTGTTATTCAACTACTAAGAACTATAATTAAATATTTCAACATTGATTCTTGCAGATTTACGCGGAGTTTGTACTTTTGACCCCGGAGAGCTGGCAGAGTGGTCGATTGCGGCAGTCTTGAAAACTGTTGAACTGTTAAAGGTTCCTGGGGTTCGAATCCCTAGCTCTCCGCATAATAAAAAAGCCTTTTACGTTTGTAGAAGGCTTTTTTATTTTGCATAAAAGCAAAATGCTGACCACTATTCCCGGGGTATTAACGCGTTTTTCTGGGATTATTTTCCACAAAGGTCATCTGCCCTTACTTTCCAAACATCTCCTTATACCATAGATTAAAATATTTCTACGATACAATACAAAAGTCGATAGCCCTCTAACGCTGCTTCAAAGCATATTGGAAAAACGCTACAGTACAAAGTAACGGGTGCTTCTTATTATCCGGCTCAAAAG
>DASVRX010000116.1:0-2280 GCA_036388375.1 Pedobacter sp.
CAGAACCAATTAAAAGGATCTTCATAGGCGCAAAGATAAAATTCTATATTGTTAAAGGGAATTTAGATATTGTAAATGCAATCAGGCGTATAATATGATGTTTGAAGATTTCGAAAAGTTAACGGTTTATCACAAAGCCAAAGATATACTGGTTCTGGCAGAACATATCTGCGAGTCGTTAAAAGACGATGATCAGAAAGAACACATCGAGCATCAGATTTTAAGCAACGCCTTAATCATAAGTGTTAAAATAGCGGCTGCAGCCGGTTGTGAGGTATATTCTGTCAAAGTAGAAAATTTATTGAAGATAAAGTTCGCTGTGCGCGAGATGTTTGAAGGCGTGCTTTTCGCCCGGTTGATTAAAATAAATCCGAACGATTATGTTCAGTTAATGCGCGTTGCCATCGAGGAATTCAGAATAGAATTTGTTAAGTGGGTGAGGACATTCGATACCTCGAATGATATGAAAGACGATTGGGCAATACGTTATCTCATTGATAAGGATGATGATTACAGTGCCAAAATGGTTTCTAATGAAGCAAGTGATTTCGACCCCGACGATCCGGATACGAAATGGTTCGATTGGGATGATGAAGATTTGTAACTGTTAGCCATTATAACCGAATACTAATTACTTCCGTTTTTAGTTTACTTATTGACAGCTTTCCCGCTGTAATTAGCTAAATAAATTTAATTTTGCTTGCATTATGTCATTTTGACTTGGCTAATGTCATGGCGTAATTATTGATTAAAACAGAGTTCATTCTATACAACATGTTAGGTTTTTTAAATAAATTATTCGGAAGCAAATCCGAACGCGATATAAAACTAATTCAACCGCTGGTTGAGAAAATAAAATCAGAATACCCAAAGCTCGCGGCTATTAGCGACGATCAATTGCGTCAAAAAACTGCCGACTTCAAAGCCAGAATAGCCGAAGGCTTATCTTCAATTGATCAGCAAATTCAGAAGCTAAAGGAAGAGGCTGATAATACCGAACTGTCAATTCATGATAAAACAGACATTTACGATCAGGTAGATAAATTAGGTAAAGAGCGCGACAAGCAGCTTGAAGTAATATTGCTGGATATTCTTCCTGAAGCATTCGCCGTAGTTAAAGAAACTGCTCGCAGATTAACCGAGAACAAAACTCTCGAAGTTACCGCAACAGAGTTCGACCGCGAACTTGCCGCCCGTAAAAATAACGTGGTTATAAAAGGCGATAAAGCAATTCACCACAATACATGGTTAGCTGCCGGTACTGAAGTAGTTTGGAACATGATTCATTATGATGTTCAGCTAATTGGAGGTATTGTTTTACACCAGGGAAAAATTTCTGAGATGACCACAGGTGAAGGTAAAACACTTGTAGGTACACTTCCAGCCTATTTAAATGCACTTTCTGGTCAGGGCGTTCACATTGTAACGGTGAACGATTATCTGGCAAGGCGTGACTCTGAATGGAACGGTCCTTTATTCGAATTCCACGGTTTAAGTGTTGATTGTATTGACAAACATCAGCCAAACTCTGATGCAAGACGAAAAGCATATTTAGCAGACATCACGTTTGGAACCAACAATGAGTTTGGTTTTGATTACTTACGTGATAACATGACTCAAACGCCCGAAAGTCTGGTGCAGCGCAAGTTGCATTATGCTATGGTTGATGAGGTGGATTCAGTTTTAATTGATGATGCACGTACGCCTTTAATTATTTCGGGCCCAATCCCACGAGGCGATGAGCATGAGTTTTATGAATTAAAACCACGCATCGAACGATTGGTTAACGCACAGAAAAGTTTTGTAAACACTGCACTTAACGAAGCTAAGAAACTTATTGCGGATGGTAAATCTGGCGTTAACGAAGGCGGACTGGCGCTTTTACGCGCACATAGAGCCTTGCCAAAAAGTAAAGCCTTAATTAAGTTTTTAAGTGAATCCGGCATTAAGCAAGTTCTTACTAAAACTGAGAATCACTACATGCAGGATCAGGGCAAAGATATGCCTAAAGTTGATGAGGAACTGTTTTTTGTAATCGATGAAAAGCAGAACCAGGTTGAGTTGACAGAAAAAGGTATCGAGTTGATTACTGCTTCGGGCGAAGATGCTCATTTCTTTGTGATGCCTGATGTGGGTTCTGAAATAGCGGAGATTGAAAAATCTTCATTAGGCAACGATGAGAAAATCGCTAAAAAAGATTCCTTAATGCGCGATTTCTCTGTGAAATCTGAACGGATTCATTCGGTGAATCAACTTCTAAAAGCCTATACTTTATTTGAA
>DASVRX010000117.1:0-3965 GCA_036388375.1 Pedobacter sp.
TTCCAGTTCTGGGGCCCTGGTGCAAACATCAAATCGACACGTTGGATAGCTGACGCATCCATGTTAACGGACGATAAATACGATCCGACTTTAACACTAATTTACCTTCCTCACCTGGACTATTGCCTTCAAAAGTTTGGCCCTGATCTTTCAAAAATCTCGAAAGAGTTGCTGGAGGTTGATAAGGTAATTGAGGATCTGGTAACTTTTTATCAAAAGAAAAAAGCAAACATCATCATCTTATCTGAATACGGAATCGCTCCGGTTTCGCAGCCAATCCATTTAAACAGGATTTTCAGAGAAAACGGACTTTTACAAATCCGTATTGAAAGAGGTTTAGAGTTACTTGATGCCGGCGCTTCAAAAGCTTTTGCTGTGGCGGATCACCAAATAGCTCATATCTATATTAATGATGTTTCAACTAAAGAACAGGTAAAGCAAATTTTAAAGGCTACGGCAGGTGTAGAATTAGTATTGGATAAGCAAGAACAAGCGGCTTATGGAATAAACCACGAACGATCCGGAGACTTTGTGGTAATAGCGAATGAAGCCAGTTGGTTTACTTACTATTTTTGGCTGGATGATGCAAAAGCCCCGGACTATGCCCGTTCTGTAGACATTCACAAAAAGCCGGGCTACGATCCGGTGGAGATGTTTATGACTTCAAAAGCCCGAGCCGGATATAAATTAATGAGAAAAAAGTTGGGCTTTAGGTACGTAATGGATGTTATTCCGCTTGATGCGACGCTTATTAAAGGTTCGCATGGAAGGGTTAATTGCGGCAAGGAATATGCGCCGGTGCTAATTACACAGGGACAGCAATCCGAAAGTGAACTTCAAGCTACTGATGTTTATAGCGTTATATGGAAACATTTAACGGGATAGATTCAAGCTACTCAAAACGTAACTGTACTTTTTCCATTATTGGTGTCTAACATTGGTACTATTTGGATTTAATAACCATGTTCGATTCCATCAAAGAAACAGGAATAGATTTTTTAAATTTTCTTAAATGCCCCGTGGACGTTGCCGACTGTAACCAAACAAGTAGGCAAAAAGCAATCAGGCTTTTCTCAATATTAGCAATTCACATCCCTATAATGGGGCTGTGTTTGACAATCATTTTTTGCATAACAGAGCTAGGATCTATCAACATCGAAAACCATCATTTAACGGCATTACTGCAAAGATTTACTATTCTGGAAATTGTACTTCTTGTGGTAGTGCTAGTGCCGTTTGTCGAGGAATTGGTATTTAGACTATATCTCAGATTCAAAAATAATGATCTGGCTCATGTAATCATTTTATTAGCCTCTTTAAAAAAAAATCACAATAAAGCCAGAACTGAAACAGCATTATCCAACTTTTGGACAAATCATTTCAGAAGCATATTCTACTTTTCAGCAATTCTATTCGGCTTTATTCATTTAACAAACTATGAGTATAATTTTACCATACTGTTATTATCTCCAATATTGATATTACCTCAGTTCATTGCAGGCCTTTTTCTGGGTTATCTACGGATAAAATACCATTTAGTCCTCGGTTATATCATGCACGCAATTCACAATGGAATCTTACTGACCTTGACCTTGTGCCTGTCTCCACCATAAATTAGAGCCACGGAAGTTTAGATCGGGATGGGATTGTGATTAAGAAGGTCTGATGAATGCATTTCTTAAAGTTAAAGAAGGTTAAATATTAAAATTCGCTTATTCTTATTTTTAGTTTAGTGGCTTACTAAAGTCGATTAAGCTTTTATCACTCCTTCTTCTACTAACTCCATAATGAAAACAATTATTCAGTTCCTGTCTATTTCATTCCTTGTTTGCGTTGCTGGCAAGCTCTCATATGGACAAAATTCAAATACAGGCGTTCAAACCAAGAGGCCGCTAACAGAGATTTCATCATTATACACAGAGCCAATAACCGAAAGCATGTATTCGAAGCATGTTTCAGATACATTTAAAATCTTTAAGTCATTTCCAGAAGGCTACTTGTCAGATACCACTACAAATTACCCTATTATCATTATTCTGGATGCTAATGCTTTTTTTGAATCAGTAGTTTCTCAATTGAAGTTTACTTCTTTTATTGGTGAGGTACCTAAAGCAATTCTTATTGGAGTGGGATATAACAATTTTACCACCATGGATTCTTTAAGAACAAGAGATTATACGTTTCCAAAAGCAATTCCCGAATATGAAATGAATGTAAGCGGAGGAGCTGAAAAATTTAAGCAGTTTATCGATGACGAGCTTTTGCCAAAGCTTAATAAAGAGTATCGCATTAATTTAAAAAAATCGGCTTTATGTGGACATTCGCTTGCCGGATATTTCTCCTTATTTTATTCTTTAAAATCAGCAGAAGAAAAGAGCTTTCATATTAAGAACATCGTTTCAGCGAGCCCAAGTTTACATTATAATCATCGGTATATCTTTAACATGGCAAAGGCTATTAAATCGACCAATATGCCGATGAAAATTTATATCAGTATGGGTAGTGGAGATATGACAGATAATGATTCTAAAGATATCCTTAGTCAATTTGTAAAACAGGTATCGGAGAAAAAGTTTACAGGGCTACAGATAAAAGAAGCTGAATACACCAATTTTGGTCATATAGATGCAGCGATTCCGGGATTTATAAAAGGATTGACTTATATTTATCAAAGGTAGCTCCTTCTCTCAATCTGTCTATAGAGTTAAGTATAGCGACTCTACAGATTAACAAATAAACAGGAGTCTTCAACACCTGAGCAACTTCCACCCATTGGCGAGTTAAAAACACTTATTTATTAGAGAATCCTTAAAAACCTGCGGAACTCTAGGATAGTAAACCTCCCGCTACTGATGTGTATGGCGTTATATGGAGGCACTTAACGGGATAGTAAGATTAGAAATAACAATCCGTAATTCCTTTCACTGTTGATCCGTAGGCTGGAGATTGCTTCATTCCTCGAATGACGACCTTCCAAGATTTAATTTACACCCCATAAAAACAAAAAATCCCGCCTTAATCAAGCGGGATTCCAAATATAAATATCATACTCTAGTGAGCGTACATGCTCTCCGCATCCTTGCTTTCCAAAGCAGTGTAACCATTTAAATACTGGTCAACTTTTCTCGCCGCTTCACGTCCTTCAGAAATAGCCCAAACTACCAGAGACTGACCTCTCCTCATATCGCCAGCAGCAAACACTTTATCTACATTCGTTTGATAAGATCCTTCTTTCGCTTTAACATTTCCACGTTCATCAAACTCAACACCTAATTGCTCTAGCAAACCGGTTTTTTGCGGATGCAAAAATCCCATCGCTAAAAATGCAAATTGAGCAGGAAGCTCGCGTTCTGTACCTGCAACTTCTGAGAACTTAAGCGGACGACCAAGAAAATCTGTCTCCCACTCCACATCTACTATTTTAATTGCTTTAAGATTACCTTTTCCATCACCAATAAACTCCTTAGTGTTAACACCCCACGAACGGTGACAACCCTCTTCATGTGAGCTTGTGGTTTTCAAAAGCATTGGATATGTTGGCCAAGGCATAGCTTCGGTGCGATCTTTAGGAGGGTTTGGCATTAACTCAAACTGAGTAATTGATTTTGCCTTCTGGCGATTAGAGGTTCCTACACAGTCTGATCCTGTATCACCACCACCAATAACAATTACATCCTTGCCTTCTACATATATTTCTTCGGTAGAATAGGCTTCATTACTCACACGCTGATTGCTTTGTTTTAAAAACTCCATTGCGTAATAAACGCCTTTCAATTCACGTCCCGGTACTGGAAGATTACGAGGAATAGTAGAACCACCTGATAAAACCACAGCGTCAAATCCGCGCATGATGTCGTCTCCAGCGATATCTTTTCCTACCTCGGTGTTAAATTTAAAGATAACACCGTCATCTTCCATCAATTTCACGCGGCGTTCAACAACCCATTTTTCTAATTTGAAATCAG
>DASVRX010000118.1:0-5757 GCA_036388375.1 Pedobacter sp.
GGTATCACTAGCCCATAACAGCAACATAAAAGAGAGCGGGAAATGAAAATTAAATTCACTTCCGATGAACGCTGATGCAGTAAAAAAGCAAAATGGAATAATGATAAACAAGATTCCGAAATAAGTAAACGCAAGATTAACAAATGGGTGTTCTTTCTTCCTGAATAGCTCGACGATACAAATCGAAATTGCTGCTGGTACCGCGAGAAATATATATTCAAAATAATCCTGGAAAAGAAAGTTTAGAACCATTGGAGTAATAATAGTTCCTGCAAGTAGTACTCCTAAAGAACGATGTGGCTTTATGCTGTCAGTTTTTACAAGCTTGTAAAATTCTACCAGGCAAAGCATACCCAGCACGATAAAAAAAACTGCAAAGGCGTATTCTCCAAGAAGTAGCGATCCAAGCATCACTACCACAAAGAAGAAGCCGGTAATCGCCCTTACCTTCATAGATCGTTTTTCACAATTAACTCTAAAGCCGGTTGAAAATGGTCTGGTTGAACATAAACTTCTACCTGGCCAATGTTATAAGGATAGCCCTGCTTATTTAAAATAACAGCATCGATCTCGTTATCTATTAATACTTGCCTTACCATTTCCGACTTGAAAAAATCTGAAGAGGTAAATATTTTCACCCAGCTATCGTTCATCTGCTAATTTCCTGTTGTTGTTTTCATAGCTCATCAAAAACATCCTGATAAGAAATGCTGTAAAAATAACACTTAGAATTACTAAATACCATTTTTGATGGTCGGGCTTTGTGAGGGAGTCTAATGATTTGCCTTGCTGCTGTAAAACAAAGGCAGAAATAACCGCCACTCCATTGTTGAAAAAATGAGCCAAAACTGGTACTAGTAAACTTTTTGAATAGACGAAAAGGTAACCAAAAAGTGCTCCTAAAAGCATCCGGGGCAAAAATCCATAAAACTGAAGATGTATCGCGCTGAATATAATGGCCGCTCCCCAAATCCCGATATGGTAATTGTTGGTGGCTCTTGATATAATCCTTTGAATACATCCTCGAAAAATCAACTCTTCGCCAATTGCAGGTATTACGGCGATAATTAATAGGTTGATAAACAAGCTTTCGTACGATTTCATAACCAGAAGGGCCTTGGTTAAAATCTCAGCTTCCATCTCCTTATACTTCATCCACGTTTCAACCGAAGCAAGGGATGCAGGAAGTTTCATTTGTTGATTGACATAAACCGACCATTCTAAGAATGGTGTAATGCAAAGCATTAATAAAATCGTTATCAGGAATAACCAAAGGGGTTTTGGAAGTCTGATGTTTAAATATTGAAGTGGCTTTCGCGATTGAAGTCGGGCATAAATGATTGGCGGAATTACAAATGCACCAACAGAATAACAAGCCAGAAATAACTTTTGCATATCAACGTCCGCACGGCCTGTACTTAAATCGGCAAGGATATTAATACCCCAAACCACGTTCCCTATGATTTGTGCTAATACTATAAATACAAAACAGCCTGCCAGCACAAGAGCTACCAGCAAAATCAGAGCTGTGAAAGGATGACGTTTTTCTGACGGCTCGTTAGGCATCTTAGATCTATTAATATTAATTTTGCAAATAGTACAAGCGCACAAAGATAAAAGATTAGCCAAAGGCAATGTCGGTTAAAATTGGAAATATTGATTTAGGAGAATTCCCCTTGCTGCTGGCGCCGATGGAGGATGTAAGTGACCCGCCTTTCCGTTTTGTTTGCAAACAAAATGGAGCCGATTTGATGTATACCGAATTTATTTCTTCAGAAGGCTTAATTCGCGATGCCGCAAAGAGTGTTCAGAAACTGGATATTTTTGAATACGAGCGCCCGATAGGAATTCAGATTTTTGGTAGCCTGATCGAAAGCATGCGTGAAGCAACAGAAATTACTTCCAAAGCTGGTCCTGATTTAATCGATATTAATTATGGCTGCCCGGTTAAGAATGTAGCTTGTCGTGGTGCGGGCGCAAGCTTATTACAGGATATCGATAAAATGGTAAAAATGACCAGGGCAGTTGTTGAGTCTACACACTTACCGGTAACAGTAAAAACCAGATTGGGGTGGGATGATAATACCAAAAATGTGTACGAAGTTGCCGAGCGCTTACAGGATGTGGGCATCAAAGCATTGACTATACATGGCCGTACCCGCGCTCAAATGTACAAAGGTGAAGCCGACTGGAGTTTGATTAGGGAAATCAAAAGAAACCCTAGAATTTCGATTCCAATTTTTGGAAACGGAGACGTTGACTCTATTGAGAAGGCGGCCAATTGGCGCATGGAATACGAAGTCGACGGCATCATGATCGGTCGCGCTGCCATTGGTTATCCGTGGATATTTCGCGAAATAAAGCACTTTTTTAACACCGGAGAATATTTAGCTGGCCCAACTTTAACTGAAAGAATCGAGGTTTGCAAAACGCACCTTCAAAAATCTATCGAGTGGAAAGGTATGAAAACAGGCATTTTTGAAATGCGTCGTCACTACTCTAACTACTTTAAAGGGCTCCCAAATTTCAAAGAATACCGAATGCAATTAGTTAAACTCGAGAGTTTTATCGAGATAAATGAAGTGCTTGAAGAGATAAGAAATAATTTCGACGAAGTATTGGCTTGATTTTTGGATTTAATTGTAACATTGATTAACAAATTCAGAAATCTGATATGACTACACACATTACAGAAGGCGTTAAAATATCGGTAGAAACTATATACCAACCAGAATATTCCAATCCGGCAAACGAACATTATATGTTTGCCTATAAAATAAATATCGAGAACCTCACAGATTATAGTGTCCAGTTAATGCGTCGCCACTGGTTCATTTTCGATTCGAACGGCACACGCCGCGAAGTAGAAGGCGAGGGAGTTGTCGGACAGCAACCGGTAATTGATCCGGGTCAATCTCATGAATATGTATCGGGCTGTAATTTGAAAACAGATATGGGAAAGATGGAAGGTTCTTACGAGATGCGCCGCTTGGTTGACGATGAAGAGTTCGAGGTCATCGTTCCAAACTTCAATATGATTGCGCCTTACAAATTGAATTAACCGCAAATAGATGATTTAAAAGCATAAAAAAAAGCTTCCTTAACACAGGAAGCTTTTTATTTATAGCGAGGATTTTTAATCGTCGTTTCTGCCACCGAATAACATCATCGCTAAATAAAGCAATTGAACAACTGATCCCAGCGCAGCAACAACATAGGTCATCGCAGCCCACCATAAGGCATCTTTTGCCTGATCATGCTCTACTGTAGTTTGCATAATCCGACGATTAGTTTGTAACCAGGCGAGTGCTCTGTTACTGGCATCGAACTCAACAGGAAGTGTTACAACGCTGAAAAGTGTTACCACAATCATCGCGATAAACGCCACCATAAGCATTGTATACCCAATACCTGAAGCCATCATAATGATACCCAGCATAAATACATATTGCAACAAATTTGAGGCAATGTTTACAACCGGAACCATCGACGATCTGAACTGAAGCCATGAATAGGCCTTAGCGTGCTGGACCGCATGCCCGCACTCGTGTGCTGCCACAGCCGCTGCTGCAATACTGCGCCCGCTGTAAACTTCCGGACTTAAATTAACCGTGCGATTTGCTGGATTATAATGGTCCGACAAAGATCCTTCGGCAGACAGAATCTTCACATCTGTAATCCCGTGATCATAAAGCATTTTTTGTGCAATATCTTTTCCGGTTAAACCGGAAGCAATTGGAGTTTCTGAATACTTCCTGAACTTTCCTTTAAACCTGTACTGAACTATAAAACTCGCTATCGCTATTCCTATAAAAATAATTAGTCCCATTTTATGTCTTTTTAATAATACTACTCAAAAAGCATTCCGCAGCTCAAATCTTGTTAAAATCTGCTCTCAGTCTGACAATAAGGATGTTCCACTATTGCGAGCCTGACATTTTTACAAGAACGTTTACTAATTTACTTTGCTAAACAACTTATTTAATCGAACTTTGATAAAAAAATTAGCAATGGAACTTAGTTATGTAATCTGCTTTCTGCTTTTAACATTAACGATAATTTACCTCTTGAAGTCTCTTAAAGACTTGAAAAGTAAAGACGGTTATATGTCCATACTTGTAGCTAAAGCCGAAGAGCGAGTGTTAAATCTTATTACAGAAAAAGAAGCTATAAGTAATTTACTTAAACAAGAGCGGGACAGACTTCTGGAAGATCTTAAATTCGAACGTCAGCACCTGGCAATAGCAAATCAATCCTTAGAAAGTGCAAAGGTTTATTATAAAACTCAGCAGGAAAAAATAAACGACCAAAAAATTGAAATAGAAAGCCTCCAGCTAAAATTTAACAAAGAGTTTGAGCTGATTGCCTCAAAAATATTAGACGATAAAACGCTTCGATTTACAGAAGTTAATAAAGCAAACCTCGATCAGTTACTGAATCCTTTAAAAGAAAACATAAAGGCTTTTGAGGATAAAGTGGAGAAGGTCTACAAGGCCGAATCCGATGAACGCAATGTATTGAAAGGGGAGTTGGGTAAACTCATAGAACTTAACCGCCAAATAAGTCAGGAGGCGCATAACTTAACAAGAGCGCTTAAAGCGGATACAAAAAAACAGGGAAATTGGGGAGAATTTGTACTAGACCGGATCTTAGAAATGTCGGGCTTGGTTAATGGCGAAAGCTTTTCGAAACAGACCAGTTTTGCTGATCCAAACGGTAATAGGTTACAACCGGATATTGTAATAAACCTCCCCGATAACAAGCACATCATTGTTGATTCTAAAGTTTCGTTAATTGCTTACGACCGGTTAATTAATTGCGACGCTGAAGAAGATCGAATCAGCCATTTAAATGAACATATCACCTCACTTAAAAATCATATCAAGGGCTTGAGCAATAAAAACTACAGCGATTTGTATAAAGTTAACTCCCCCGATTTTGTGTTGCTGTTTGTGCCAATAGAATCATGTTTTGCTATTGCGGTTCAGCATGACGTGGAGTTATTTGAATTTGCCTGGAGTAAACGTGTGGTAATAGTGACACCTTCTACTTTGCTTGCAACTTTAAAAACCATCGCTTCCATCTGGAAACAGGAGCAGCAAACCAGGAACGCAATTGATATTGCGACTAAGGCGGGAGCACTTTATGATAAGTTTGTAGGATTTATAACTGATCTTAAAAAGGTTGGTGATAACCTTGATAGGGCGAAAGATTCTTACAGTGAGGCGTTCGGAAAATTGACTTCCGGCAACGGAAATTTAGTTGGAAAGGTGGAAAACTTAAGGAAATTGGGCGCAAAGACTAATAAGCAGATTGAGGAGAAGTTTTTGGTTGAGGATTAAATTTTTATTTATAACATATTGAGAAATCTAATACGGCAATTAACTCAGTCTTTTAGATCTCTCTAACCCGTCGAGATAACAAAAATGTCGAAATATTAGTTGTTTATCCCTTCAAAGCATTCCAACCCTGCGCCTTCAATCCATGCGAAATATTAGACTTTGATATCAGATTCATACCCGCAGACTTTTCAGTTATATGCCCGATAATACTGATATCAGGACTGTTTCTAATTTTCTCAAAATTAGATTGTGATACAGTAAACAGCAACTCATAATCTTCACCACCGCTTAAAGCACAAACTGTTGGATCGAGGTTAAATTCTCGCGCAGTTTCGTAAGTCATCGGGTCAATCGGTAACTTATCCTCATAAATATTACAGCCTTTTTCCGACTGAGTACAGATGTGAATGACTTC
>DASVRX010000119.1:0-1596 GCA_036388375.1 Pedobacter sp.
TTTTTGAAGAGCTCAGCGTATGCTGAGCTCTAATTGTTTTTTATACAGTGGTCTTTCTCATTCAATCTCTGCAGCTATCGCGAGCATAAGGCGCTTGCTGGTTTGAGTTTGCAATTCGGACCTCCTTAGATTATGAATAAAAGCGTACGGAAACAAGTTCGCATTAGCAATGCACGAGAAATCTACTTCCCCGCCACTTTGTAAGTCTCAAAATAAAAGCTCACCGGCTTAATGTCTTCCTTTATTAAGCCATACCGCTTTGCAATTTTATACTGTGTTGAATCCCTGTTAAGGGATACAATAAACCCGGAAACCAACGCTCTGAACTTTTCCAGGGACATTGCATGTTTATTAATATTGCAAGAAGCACAAGCTGGGTTTTGATTGTCAAGACAGAACCGTTTCGGGTGTCGGCAGGTACCATCGTAAACCCATTTCCCTTTTACTTTGTCGTAAACCTGTTTTCTTCTTACAGGCTTTATCTCATCAACATGCCAGCCCTTCACTAACTCGCATCCGCAATAAGCACATCGTCCGTCGTACTTGTTAAAAATAAACTCCCTGTCTGCCTTTTTCATCCTATTTCTACTGTTCCTCCATTGACCTGCCCGAATTGTAGCTTCGCACTCTATGTTTAAGGTTTTCGCCCCATTCACATTAGTCAAATGCTCATCAAATATATGGAGGCCACTCTGGTGTTAGGGAATTAAATTATTGAGGTACAGGAATGCACTGCGCAGAAAAACGGAAAAAACACCTACACAGGTAAATGACCTTAAGCAGTCAAACATTATATCGAATTAACTCAAAAATCAATCTTTGTGAAAAGAAGTCCGGGGTATTTCCGATTTTCCTCTTTAATCCAATTTGATAGCTCTTGTTTTGCAGATTCCGCCGTAGCCGTATAAGGTGATCGCCTAAGTACTTCATTCGAAGGAACAAAGGGGTCTCGCAAATGCATTAGTCCCAATTGCAAATCATTATCCGGGTCATCCAAAAGCTTATCTAATCTTTGACCACTATATTTAGTTTGAAGTCCGGTTATAAAGCAATCCCAGGCCTGTGAAAGCAAGTCTTCTCCCTCTATGGTATTACTATAGGCAGCCACTGGGAATACATCACTATAAAATACTTCCTTATTCACTTTGAGATAATAAAAGGTGTAATAAGCAGGTGAGGAAGTATACATGCACCTCGATTTTACAGGTACTACTGTAATTTTCGCAAGCTTTTTTTCAGATATTTTGCTATTTGCTACCGGAGCTTTCGGTATTTTGTTAGTGACGACGGTATTTGGAGGTGCTGTTTGTTTGCTCTTTTTAACTTCTGCTACCGGAACAACCTTCGTAATATCAGACTTACTTGCTTCCTGTGTTGGTATTTTTTGTGGAGATTTTGTATTTGAAGACCGGTTTGAGATGGCGTTCAGTATTTTCAGGTCGTTCGCCTTTTCCCTGGAATTGGTATTCGATTTTGTATACCTAACTCTCAATGGCACTGCCATGCCTTTACCAGCGTTTTGCAGGGGTATAAGTATTTTCCGATTGGGTGATAGTTCCTTCCACTCTTTAGTGGCCCCAGCGCGATTGAAGTAAA
>DASVRX010000120.1:0-20488 GCA_036388375.1 Pedobacter sp.
GCCCGAGAAGCTTTCGATTGTTAATGCTTTGCCAATTACGTTTGTCTCTCCAAAATATTTAAGCGCGATCTTTGAGCTAATGACAACGGTAAAAGGATTTTAAAAAGCTGTCCCCGCATCGCCATGTCTCAGCTTAAAACCATACATGCTGAGCATGGTTGTATCGCATATTTGTAAGCCCTCACGGAAAGCTCTATCACCTTTAGATACAACAGAAGAGATCCCGTTCCAACGGCAATAGTTGTTCACGAGGTTAGGATATTGTTGTTTAAGTGTTTTAGCAAGCGGCCCGAGCGTGGTCAGTTCAATACCCATGTTAGGGTCTTTCCAGCTACTTTGTAAAATGTATTGCCTATCGGGATTTTTGAGTTGGGTGTTTACCTGTAATTCACTCCAAACGTAACCGGCAATTAGCATAGTGAAAGCCAAGCCGACTGAAAGCCCCAAGATGTTAATAGCCGAAAATCCTTTATTTTTCCAAAGATTCCGCCAGGCAATTTTGAAATAGTTTCGAAGCATTATTCGGTTCTTAAGGATTTAATAGGGTTTGACATGGCAGCTTTAACTGCCTGGAAACTGATAGTCAGCAAAGCAATAGTCACAGCCACGCTTCCTGCCAAAGCAAACATCCACCATCGTATTTCAATACGATATGCAAAATTCTCAAGCCATCTGTTCATCACCCACCATGCCAGAGGCGAAGCCAGAAGAAGAGAGATCAGCACTAACTTGAGGAAGTCGGAGGACAGGAGTGCTACGATGCTGGTTGCAGATGCTCCTAATACTTTACGGATGCCGATTTCTTCAACGCGCTGTTCGATCATAAAGGTAACCAGGCCAAACAAGCCTAAACATGCTATCGAAATAGCTAGCATGGTGAACATTATCAGGAGGCTTCCTTGTTTTTGTTCAGTTTTATACTGCTTTGCAAAATTTTCATCAAGAAAACTATAGTCAAATGGAGTCGTTTTGTCGAATTTCCGATACGTTTGCTCAATATATTTCAGTGCTTCGGGGATATTTTCAGCACTTACTCTTACATAAAGATTATCAGCTTCGCCGGTATTGCTTGCTAAGGGCATCACCAGCGGTTCAATTTTCTTCTGTAGCGATAAAAAATGAAAGTCTTTTACCACACCAATAATCGTGTAGCGGATTGTATCAAGACTAATTTGTTTGCCGATTGGATCTTTCAATCCAGACTCTTTAACGAAAGCTTCATTTACCATTAGGGAACCAATTTGATCCGAGGGTCTAATCTTCGTGTAATTTCGTCCAGCAACCATTCTTAGCTGTAAGGTAGGAGCAAAATCATCATCTATAGGAAGATAATGTGCTATCTGTGTCTCGTTTGATACTTTGTAAGTTGTGAAACTTTCATAGTTATTGCCAATTGTAATTCCGGCGGAAGCCACTTTTTGTATAAGAGGGTTTTGTATTAACTCTTCTTTTAATGCGGTTACTTTTGTGCGAAGCTCGTTACCCTCAAGATGAAAAGTGAGCACTTGATCTTCTTTGAATCCGAGGTCCTTTTTTAAGACATACTGTAATTGCTGATAGATGATCAAGGACCCCGAAATCATGGAAATAGTGATGACAAACTGGAAGGCTACTGTCGATTTTCTGAATAGACCGTTCCAGCGGCTACTTTCTGATTGTCCCTTCAACGCAGGTATAAGTTTGAAACCTGATAAAAACAAAGCCGGATAGATACCGCTCATGCACCCGATCAACAGGGTAAATGATAGTAATATGAGCAATGTCTTCGATACTCCGAAATACCAAATGTCGATTTCTTTACCTGTAAACTGATTGAACCAGGGTAATGTTAAGTGAATTACAACTACAGAGATAAATGTAGCAATGATAGTTATGAGAAAGGCTTCAGTAAAGAACATGAAGATTAATTGCGTTCTGCTCGAACCTGTGACCTTTCGTACACCAATCTCCCTGATTCTTAGTGATGATCTGGCGGTAGAGAGGTTAACGTAATTGATTGAAGCAATAATCAGGACTAATAAACCTATAATCGAAAAGATATAGATATAGTTCATACTGCCATTTGGACCTACTTCCCCCACCAATTTCGATTGGAGATGTATTGAAGTTAATGGTTGCAATTCTATCCTATAATCTACATCCATGCCCTCTGCAGCAAATCTGGGTTTGAGATACGTGTTAACAAAGGCTGGTAACCTGGCCTTTACTTTATTGATATCGGCCTTAGCCGAGAACTTCAAGTAGGTAATCATATGTAACTCTCCCCAGCCCTCAGAGAAATTAGTCGGCAATGAACGAACAGCCTGAAAAGTGAAATGAGAATTTGCAGGAATATCCTCAATTACACCTGTAACCTGGTTGGGATAATTGTTCTCGAAGTATATAGTTCGATTTAACGCTTTTGCAGGGACACCAAATAGCTTGGTAGCAAGCGATTTTGAAAGCACAATTGAGTTTGGATTCGCTAAAGCGCTTTTAGGGTTGCCATATAAGAGGTGGTAGCTAAAAACGTCAAACAGTGTTCTATCAGCAAAACAAATAGCATCTTCACGAAAACTCTGAGTATTGACGCGTATTACGCCACCACCCTCTGTGCCTATGCGAACGGTTTTTTCAATTTCTGGAAAATGTTTCTTTAAGGCTGGTGCAAATGGTGCTGAGGTTCCGGTAATATCAAAAGCTCCGCCGTTCCATTTTGCGTGAGATACAACCCGATAGATTTGTTTAGCATCTTTATAGTGGCGATCATAGCTTAATTCATTAGCTATATAAATTACAATTAACCAAAAAGCGGTGAGGCCAATTGACAAGCCCCAAATATTGACAACAGAAAATACCTTGTGCTTCCAAAGGTTGCGCCAGGCGATTTTTATATAGTTTTTCAGCATTATTCGTTTCTTAAGGATTTAATAGGGTTTGACACCGCAGCTTTAATCGCTTGTAAACTGATAGTCAGCAAAGCAATAATCACAGCCACACTTCCCGCCAGTGCAAACATCCACCATTCTATTTCAATACGGTAGGCAAAATTCTTAAGCCAATTGTTCATGGCCAACCAGGCCAGGGGCGATGCAAGAGAAATAGATATCAGTATGAGTTTGAGGAAGTCGGAAGATAGGAGGGCCACAATACTGGTTATAGATGCTCCTAGTACTTTGCGAATCCCTATTTCCTTGGTGCGCTGTAGGGTGATTAGCGAGACCAGTCCTAGCAATCCCAAACAACTAATACTGATGGCAATCAGAGTAGTAATCCAGATGACTTTCTCTTGTAAAGCTTCCTTTTTATAAAGGCTGGCAATTTGATCGTCCAGGAATTGATAATCGAATATTTCGTCGGGATAAACCTCGTTAAAGCTCTTTTGAATGGTTTGTACACCGGCTTGCAAATTTTCCCCGGTCAGTTTTATACTTATCGAACTGAAGTTTTTTGGATAATTAACTATTACGGTTGGCTCGATTGGCGAGAGCAGCGACACTGTGTTGAAATCTTTTACAACACCAACAATTGGTCTTCTCTCATTATCAAACTCACCGGCAATCAAGAACTTACCAATTGCATCTTCGGATTTTTTCAATCCCAATTTGCTAACCATGGTTTCGTTAATTACGAACTCATTGGCCGATGTGAAGTTACGGCCGGCAATGAGATTTAATCCGAAAGTTTTTAGATAAGATGTATCCCCCACAGCCGAACGAGATACCCATTTTTCCCATTCGCGGTTTTCAAAGCGTAAAGAACCGCCGCGGAAGTTTTCAGCCGATGGCGGTTTATAGCAAAAACTAAATGATTGCACCAATGGCGTTGCTTCGAGCTTTTTAGCCAGGAGATCTCTGTTTAATTGCGATGAATCGGATATTGGAATATTAACTACTGCATCGCGATTAAAGCCAGTATCCGTTGTTTTCAAAAAACGAACCTGAAGCACCATAATTAAAGTGCATAGGATAAGAATTTGGGCCGATGAGTTTTGAAAAACTACCAGCACCTTTGTCAAAAGACCCGCTTGCCAGCCAGCCGCCTCGTTCTTTAAAGCCTTGAAAACATTAATCCGGCTTAATATAAAGGCTGGATATAACCCTGCCGCCAGCAGTAAGATTATAAACAATAAAACCAGGAAAATCCCCATCGATGTATAAGAAACAAAGGAAAGCGGCTCTTCGGAAAACAAGTATTGATTAGCAATGGGCAGCGTTAGTGCTACCATGCCAATGGCGAGTAGAATTGCCAGGACAGTTGTTATAAATGTCTCACTTAAAAACTGCGTGTATAGTTGTCCGGTAGTGCCACCAAGCACTTTACGGGTCCCAATTTCTACGCTGCGCTTTGCTTGCTGAGCTATGGTGATGTTTATATAATTGATGCAGGCAATAGTTAGAATGAGCAGACCGATAACAGCCAGGGTAATGAGGAGTGATTTTTGGATGGATGCACCATAAGTGCCATCGAAATGCACCTCTGAAAGCGGCTGCAGCTTAAAGCGATAAGCCATCCAGATTTTTGGCATATGAATTTTAGTCAAATTTCTAAGTGCAGATTCAACTTCATATTTCTTATTAGAATTGCTTAGCGTGAGATACACTGAGGTAGAGGAATTGATATTTCCCCAATCAGTAAAGAATCTTTCCGGAGTCTCGGGTTTTAAAGTTTTTAACGATGCAAGCGATACATACATATCTGCTTTTAAATCAGTATTACCTGGTTTATCACTTATCAAACCGACCACTTTTACCACTTGTTTATTTTCAAACAGAATCGTTTTGCCAAGTGGGTCTGTCTTCCCAAAATATTTAGTTGCTTGTTTCTGAGTAAGTGCTACGGTATTTGGCTTCTTAAGTTCATCGGCATTTCCGGCCAGCCAGTTATAATCGAAGAGCTTAAACCACTCGGGCGATACTATTGAAACGTTTTTATTTTCTTTGAACCGTTGTGGCTCGCCTGAAAGATTTACGATTGTTATTGTAAATGTCTGCTTACTAAGCATTACAGCTGCCGCTTCGACTTGCGAAAGATTTGACAAGGCGCCGTACATCCCCATAGACGCACCTTTATCGTGTAAAGTGCCTTCAAAAAGAAGGTCATTTACCAGTCGGTAAGTGGTTGCAGCCTTTTTATGATAAGTATCAAAGCTTAAGTGAAAGCTGATGAACAGATATAGAAAGATAGCGCAAGCCACCCCAAGGGAAAGCCCGAAAATGTTGAGTGCAGAATAGAATCTTCTTTTAGCTAAGTTCCGCCAGGCGATTTTGAAATGGTTTGTTAGCATGATTTATACACTTCGTAAACTTATACGCTCAGGGATTAGACTTTGCAGTCTAAAGTTTTAAGCCAGTCAGTAATAAAGCTTAATATAAAGTCGTCTGATTACTTACCCTGCGTTAGTCTAAATCTTGTGCCAAATCCGTAACAATCATAGTATTAGGAAATTAGGTCTAATCTCACCCAACTACTGTTCAGAATCGAACACCATTTGCACGTATGCGGTCAGTTATTGTTACTCATGATCATTATATAACAGTTCCGACGGAATGTCTATTAGCTCCTTCTCGCCAGGGACCATATATTTAAACCGAAGGCGGGCATCACCACCTCTTTGAAAGAATTCCAATCTAATGGGATAAAAACCTTTCTTTAACGGGATTAAAAAAGAGCCGGGGCCACCTGCATGGTGAGGGCGATCGTCGTTGATTATGAGCTTGTCTTTTAAATAAAGTTTTGCCCCGTCGTCTGCTCCAACACTGAAAAGATAGTATCCTTCTTTCTTGATTTCAATTAGACCTTTATAAGCAAGAGCGTAATTATATTGAGTAGGTAGCTTGCTGAAATTAAAATCTTTATCTGCAATGCCCGTTTTAACTAGTTTCAGTGTGTTATAGTTTGGAAGGCTATCCCACAGGCCTTCATAATACGAATACGATAGGCCGCCTGACTTGAATTTGTCTGATTTGGTAACAGGAGCCAGTGCTTCTCCTAAAACAAAATTTCCGGTAACCGTTTTCTCAAATTTCGCTGTTGAAAAAGACTTTATAGTTAGCTGTACCGGACCCGTAAAAGTGTTTATTTTTTCAATTTTTGGCGATGCGGATGTAGGCGGAGTGCCGTTAGTAGTATACCTGAATTCCGGAAAATTGGTCTTTACATTAATGATATAAGGTTTGTTTTTTAATACGATGCCATTCATGGGATGGTACTCAATGTTTTTGCCTGGCAAGTTGAAACCAGTGTATATAAATTTCAGTGCGTCGTAAATGGTTTTTAAATGCACGGAACCATGGTGCTCGCCATCGTAGCCTACTATTTTATGAGTAAGGGTTTGGGGAGCGTGGATTTTTAAAATAGAATCCATGGTAGTAATACCCATTCTTTTCATTCCACTATTTGTACTCGAAATAAATAAAGTTAGGCCGGGTTGCGACAAGGTTTTGAATTTTTCAATCGCAAGTTTATTGGTGGAGCCATTATCATACCATAAAGAAGGTTCGGCAGCCACATAAGAAGAAAAAAGAGCAGGCTCTGTTAGCATTGCATGAACAGCCACTAGCCCTCCCAGCGAATGCCCGTACAAAATATTCTGGCCACTAGATAGATACGTTTTGTTAATGTAGGGAATAAGCTCTTGTTTTAAAAATGAGATAAATTTATCAGCACCACCCGAAGTAGGATTCCTTTTCATCACGGTTGGAGTGAAGTCGCGGGTTCGGTCGACATTAGTAAGCCCTACCATAATAATGTTGGGCATAAATCCCATACCCTTAGCATAGGCCTGAACCTGCGAGAAAATATCTACAGTAGTTTCTCCGTCGAGGATGTAAGCTACATCGTATTTTTTTTGCGACCCTGGTTTATAATCAGGTGGGAGAATGACTTTTAATAACCGTTTTTCTTTTAATACTTCAGAGTAAACGGAATCGGACTTGTCTTGAGCGCTTGCGAAGTTGGAAAGGTTTACAAGGAGAAAAAGTGTGATAAGGAGTTTCATGAATGGTTTATTCGGTTCTTAAGCTTTTAATTGGATTAGCTCTGGCAGCTTTCAATGCATGAAAACTAATCGTTATCAGTGCCAAAAGCATAGCTAAAATTCCTGTTAAGATAAAAATTGTAACCGGTATATTTATTCGATAGGTGAAATTCTGAAGCCATTCATGGGCAGCATACCAGGATATAGGCAAAGCAATCAGGAAAGCAATGGCTATAAGCTTCAAAAAATCGGCCGAAAGAAGCATCACAATTTGTTGAACCGATGCACCGATTACTTTTCGGATACCGATCTCTTTTGCTTTCTGATTAATAATGTAAATCACCAAGCCTAATAAACCAAGGCAGCTTATAAAAATAGCCAACCCCGCCGACCAACTCAGTAAACGTGCGACCTTTCTTTCGTTCTCGTAATAATTCTTAATGGTCTCATCCTGGAAACTGTACTCAAATTCATCTTCGGGATATACTTCTTTAAATACTTTCTCTATCTTTTTGATTGCGTTCTCCCATGAATTTGAACTGGCATTAAGTGCGATATTGAACGTTCGGTGGTTTGTTGGCCAACTGCCAATCGCCAAGGGCTTAATGGCGTTATGTAATGATTGCTGATGGAAATCGGCAATTACTCCCACTACAGGCACCTTTCGGCCCTCATATTCAACGAATTTGCCAAGGGCATCATTTGGGTTCTTAAAGCCCAATGCCTGTGAATAAGTTTCATTTATCAAAAGTTGGGTGATTGAGTCGCTCTGTGTTACGTTTCTCCCGGCAAGTAGCTTTAGCTGATACATTTTGAGGTAGTTCGTATCAGCCATTTTAAGCTGTACATGTGTTTCTATCTCATTTTTACCCTGCCTGTATTTCATCGTGCTCGACCATGTTCCGGTAGCAGCAACAGGATTATTGGATAGACTAACCGCAGCCACTTCGGGAATAGCATGAAGTTTATTCTTTAAAGCAGACCTGCGGCTGGCAACCGTATCATTAAAGTTGGTTTGAAAGTGAATGATGGCGTCTTTTTTAAAACCTAAATCTTTGTTAAGCATAAATTTTATTTGATGACTCACCATGAGCGTAGCCATAATAAACACCTGGGCAATCACAAACTGCAACACAATCAGAAACTTACGTATTCGGGCAGTACCCGTTTTTCCATTTGCACTAACCGCCTGATTTTTTAATACAATAACCGGGTTGTATCTCGAAAGGATAAAGGCGGGATAAAGCCCCGCTAAAAGGCTCACTCCAATGCTAAGCGCCAAAAGAAAGCTGATAATCTCCGGGCGCTGTATAATAGTAGCGTTTATGCCCGCCGGGATAAAATCGACTAATACTTTTAACACAAGTGGGACCAGCGCAACAGACAAAATAGTCGCCAGCAGCGTTAGTAAAAAGGTTTCGTTCAGGAACTGCAGAATGATTTGCAGCTTAGAGCCACCCATGGTTTTGCGAACGCCAATTTCTTTTGCTCGTTGTAAAGACTTCGCGGTAGTGAGATTTATAAAATTAATGCACGCTAATGATAACAGAAAAACAGCAACAGCAAGCAAGCCGTTCAACGTCGATTTGCTTCCCAAAGGGTTATCGAAATAAGTGCCGTATTTACTGTTGAAATGTATATCATCTAAAGGTTGAAGAAGTAGGGGCACATCTTTGGTTTCGCCTGGTTTGAGCTTAATGTGTTTTAGAAATAATGCCGTCAACTGTTTTTGAATTTGTTCTTGCGTACTCCCGGGCGCTAGTTTGACCAGCAACTGGTAATCGGAATTGGCACCATCCCAGTCGTTAAGTTCTTCGGGTTTTACCAAAGTCTTATCATAAGTGCTTTTTGAAATAAAGGTGGTAAATGTAAAGTCGGTATTCTGGTTAATGTCCCTTACGATACCTGTAACGGTAGTGCGCAGAGTATCATTAAATATCAATTCTCTTCCCAGAATTTGCTCGTATGGCAGAGTAGGGAAGTACGCCTTAGCCTTCGTTTCAGATAGAACCACCTTGTAAGGCTCGTCCAAGGAATTTTCGGGTGTCCCTGAAAGCCAAGTGTATTCAAATAGATCAAAGTAATTTTTATCAGCAAAAACGATATTTTTTTGACCCCTCACCGTATGCTTCTGGCCACTCTCCACGCTTGCACTTACTTTAGCGCCTGCATTCATTAGCGTGAATCCTGCTACCCCCGAAAGGCCTGTAACTTCGTTTCGTACAGCATTCCCCGCTGGATAAGATATGCCTGAATTGTAGAAAGCTTCACCGGAGAAAGTAAACTTCGAAACGACTCTGTAAATCCGGTCGCCGTCTTTATGAAACTTATCGAAGCTAAAATGATGTTGAACCAACAGGTAAATAACCAGCGATGCACTGATGCCGATGGACAGGCTTAAAATATTGATAAGCGAAAAGCCCTTGTTGCGCCAGATATTCCGAAAAGCAATGGTTAAAAAGTTCTTTAGCATGGGGTTATTCAGCTCTTAAATTTCTGACCGGATTAGCATTAGCAGCTTTAACCGTCTGGATGCTTATTGTTAGTAATGCAAGGCATAAAATGAACAGCCCGGGCAAGACAAACATCCATGCACTTAAATCAATTCTAAAAGCATAGTCTGACAACCAGCGGCCCAAAAGATAGTAGGTAACAGGAGTTGCAATCAGAAAAGAAATAAGAATTGGCTTAATGAAGTCTTTTGTGAGCAAGACTAAAATATTAAAAGTCCCCGCTCCGGAAATTTTACGGATGCTGATTTCTTTAGTGCGTTTAGTGGTTACGAAGGATACTAATCCAAATAAACCAAGTGATGCTACGATAATAGCTAGCACTGAAAACAGAGTGAAGGTCCTTCCAAATTGCTCATCTGCTTTGTACTGCTGTTGAAAATGCTCATCTAGAAAGAAATATTCAAACGGATTTCCGGCGAAAAAGCTCGCCCATTTATTTTCAGTTAGCTTGATGAGTTTGTTAATGCCCTTAGTGCCAGCCTGTATTTTAACCGAGTAATAGCCGCTATTTTCTGGTTGAAGCCTAAAAATGTTGGCATCGTAGGCTTGTTTCAAAGATTCCTGATGATAATTTTTAACCACACCTATTATGGTATACTGTTCATCCCAAAAGTCTATCTTCTTATTGAGCGCATCTTCGGGATTTTTGTACCCAAGTAATTTGATAGCCGCTTCATTAAATAATACAGCCTTCGGATCGGTGCGATGTTTCTCAGAGAAATTTCTACCTTTTAAAATGGTTAGGCCATAGAAATCGACGTAATCATAATCGATGCCCTGAATACGATATTGTTTATCCGTTGTAGGATCTGCACCCACAAGTTTAATTCCCCCGGCATTCCAGTCAACTTTTTGCCCCGGAACGCTTGTTGATGTAGTTAAGCCGGTTATACCCGGAACTTTAATTAATTCGGCTTTGAAAGACTTAAATTTGCTTGAATAAGAAGAATCCCTAACGGCCGGCCCGTTTAATACTAACGTTTGTTCAATGTCTACACCCAGATCCTGATTTTGCATAAAATCCAGTTGACGATAAACGCTGAAAGTTCCAACCATTAATGCTACCGAAGCAGCAAATTGTATAACTACTAGCGATTGACGCAACCAGGCACCACGGCCGTTTTTTCCTGAATTTCCCTTAAGGACTTCTATGGGTCGAAAAGATGAGAGGACGAACGCGGGATACAAGCCCGATAGAATGGTGCCTATAATGAAAATCGAGACAAGTCCAATCCACAAATTAACGTCTGATAGAAGAGTAAGACTTATTTCTTTTTCAATAAATGAATTGAACAAGGGCCAGCATGAGGCGAGAATTATAAAAGCCAAAACGCCTGCGATCAAGTTAATGAGCAAAGATTCCAGCATAAACTGGCTTATTAATTGTATACGAGCAGAGCCTACAACTTTACGAATGCCAACTTCTTTTGCCCTCTCTACTGCTCTTGCAGTAGAGAGATTAATATAATTTATCCAGGCTATTATGATGATGAATATAGCGACTATAAGTAAAAAGTTTACCGATTGGCCGTTGCCATTTACCTCCGCTTCGAGCATATAATTAGAATCGAGGTGAATGGTCTTTAAAGGCTGAAGTTTTAACTCTATTCCTTCACTGCGCTTTTTCATAATAGCGCCTCTCTTATATTCTACAAGTTTGGCTATCTTTTTCTCGAATGCTTCTGGGTTTGTTCCTGGCTTCAGAAGCAAGTAGGTGTAATAGCCATCCGTATTCCACAAATCCTCATCCCAGGCATTGTCAAAAATCTTATTGAACTTTACGATTGTTGCGAAAGAAAACAAAAATTCAAATTTTAAATGCGAGTTTACAGGCACATCAGCCACTACTGCTGTAATTCTGAACTTGTTCGTTTCATTGTAGCTAATGAACTTTCCAATTGGATTTTCTTTTCCAAAATATTTTTTAGCGGCCCCTTGCGTGATTACGGCGGTAAATGGTTCGGCTAATGCACCCTTCAATTGTCCTTTCAATACTGTATAAGAGAACATAGAAAGGAAGGATTCATTGGCTGCAAAAACTTTGTCTTCCCTAAATTCTTTTTCGTTGTAAGAAACGATTCCGCCGGTTTGCTGAAGCCGGGCAAATGATTCGATTTCGGGTAAATCATTTATTAAGGATGGTCCAATAGCAGGTGAGCCCGCAGCCCATTGCGAGCCAAGTTTTCCATCGTTATATCGGTTCTGTTGAATCCGATAAATCCTATCGGCATTTTGATGATAGTTGTCATAACTCCATTCAAATCGTACGTACTGGAGTATCACTAAGCATGCCGCTATCCCAATCGCAAGACCAAAGATGTTGACCAGAGAGAAAACTTTGTGTTTAAAAAGGTTTCGTATCGCTGTTTTTAGATAGTTTTTATACATGTTTTTCTAAAGATTATCCATCCCTACGCTAATTAAAATCAATAGATATTCTTCCGCCAGATGTTCGCACATCTACCGGTATTCCACCGCCATTTAATGTTCCTTTTATTAAATCATCTTCTTTTGTGCCGCTGAAATTATTTAGTGTGTTTACTTTTACTTTAGAAGCTGTCAGATTTAAATTGAGTCCTTGTTTATCAGGTAGCTGAAGATTGATGCTTCCGCTGGATGTTGAAAGTTTAACGTATTTCCCTAAACTAGTCGCCTCAACATCAATGCTACCGCCGCTGGTTGATGCGTCGATGCTGCATTTCATGTCTGATAAGTCGATACCACCACCCGCAGTATGGGTGCTGAACTCTCCGCTGATATTTGCTGCATGAATGGAACCGCCGCTGGTGCGGGATTCGATATTGCCTGATAAATTAGTAAAATTAAGCGATCCGCCAGAAGTGTTGAACTGCATGGTTCCCTTGCAATTTGCTGCTTTAATGCTGCCTCCGCTGGTTTTTAAATTTAGCTCATCACTCGAATTTGTGATTTTAATACTGCCCCCGGATGTTTTGCCATTAATGCTCCCACTGAGTTTATCGAGATCAAGACTACCGCCACTGGTGCTGAAGTTTTGAGTGCCAAAAAGATCTGACAGGTGTATACCGCCGCCGCTAGTGTGCAAATCCGTAGAAACTTTCGGATTAACAAATAGCTGAAAAGAAATATTCAGGCTCCGTTTCCAATCCATGTTCTTTGTCTTTGGTTTTGCTATTACTTCCAGCTGATTATTCAAAATTGAAATAGTTAAGTCGTAATCCTGTTCCATCCGTTTTTGAATCTCCTCTCTGGGAAGTGTTGCGTTATTCTTCGTGTTGTTTACATGTACATAAACTTCTAGCCGGGTTTCACCTGTAGTGATCCCTGTAACGTCGATTCTGCCGCCTGATGTTCTTGCGTAAATCTTTTGAATCTTTTGATTTGTGAGGGATTTAGTTAAGAAAAGATGCTTTTCGGGGTTAGATTGTGCCTTAAGAACCAGACTTAATATTAGAGTAATAGATAAGGTGAGAATGTTTTTCATGTGTCGTTTAACCTGATAAGAATCCAATGATTTTAGTTTCGCTTATATTAGTTAAATCTCATACCAAAAGTATAACTCGCATTAAATAAGGGCGTTATACTTAATCCGTTCGTTGTCTGTGTTCGGATTCGAACAGATGATGAACGCTTATGGCTTAGTCCGCTGGTTGGGATTTTCAATCCCAACCAGCGATACAACATTTGCGCTTAGCCCTATTTGTTACTTTTAATATGATATAAAAGCTCCGATGGAATGTCCACTGGCTCGTTTTTTCCCGGAACTATATATTTAAGCTCAAGGTCTGCACCACCGCCTTTTTGAAAGTACTCCAGTCTAAGGGGATAAAAGCCTTTTTTTAGTGGGATCAAATACGATTGGGGAGAACGGTGCCTGTGCATCCCGTCGTAATTGATGAGGATCTTGTTATTTAAATAAAGTTTCGATCCGTCGTCAGAGTCGATTCCAAACAGGTGATAGCCGTCCTCTTTAATTTCAACCATACCTTCAAAAACAAGAGCATAGTTTTCTTTAGAAGGGAGGTTCCTGAAAGTAAAGTTACTATCTGCCACTCCCGACAGAACCGGTTTTATCTTTTTAAAATCTGGAAGACTATCCCATTTACCTTCGTAATAGGAGTACAATAAGCCACCAGATTTAAAGATTTTAGGTTTAGTAACCGAAGCAAGGGCTTTACCCAATATAAATTTTCCGCTACCATTTTTGTCGTATCTGCTGTTGCTGGCAAAAGATTTAACCTTAAGATTCATCGGTCCGGAAAAAGTGTTCACTTCCTTGAGTTTTGCCGATTCTAGCGTTGGGATTGCATCGTTAAGGGTGTAGTGAAGCGCAGTATTTTTATCAAAATTATAGATTGAATACGGTTTATCTTTTAAAACAATGCCATTCAAAGGGTGGAATTCAATCGGTCGCTTGGAAGTTCGGTAGCCTTCATAAACGAATTTTAACCCATCGTAGATCGTTTTTAATTGTACAGAACCATGGGTTTCGTTTTCATAAGGCACAACCTTATAAGTAAGATTTTTGGGTGCCTGCAACTTTAAAATAGAGTCCATTTTGCTAATCCCCATACCTTTCAGACTTTGATCCAAGCCTGAGATATATAGTATTTGATTCGGTTGGGAAAAGTTCTTGAGCTTTTCATCTGCCATTTTATTAACTAAATCTTTATCATACCATAACGAAGGGTCGGTTGCCAGGTAGGTAGAGAAGATAGTCGGGTCAGAAAACATTGTATAGACGGCAAAGAGACCCCCGAACGAGTGGCCATACAAGATACTTTGTCCATTTGATGGATACGTTTTGTTGATATATGGAATAAGTTCTTCCTTGAAAAATGAGATGAAATTATCAGCGCCGCCTGTGCCTTCAATACTTTTCATCATGGTTGGAGTAAGATCGCGGTTTCGAATGGTGTTGACTACGGCCACCAGAATAACTTCCGGAACATATCCTTCCTTTTTGGCAAAGCTGTGAATCTGGGAGAATATCTCCAAATTTCCTTCTCCGTCGAGGATATAAATCACGTCGTATTTTTCTTTAGACTCTGGTTTATAATTTGAAGGAAGCAAGACCTTTAACTGTCGTTTTTCATTTAATATTTTAGAATAGATCGAATCAGGTTTGCCCTGAGCCATGGCATAATGCCCGAGATTTAGAATGAGGAGAAGTGTGATAAGATGTTTCATATATGGGTTTAAATTTTATTCGGTTCTTAGGCTTTTGATAGGATTGGCGGTTGCGGCTTTGATGGCCTGGAAGCTAACAGTGAATAAAGCAATTACTGCGGCTAGAGATCCGGCAAGGAAGTACACCCACCAATGAATTTCAACGCGGTAAGCGAAGTCTTGCAACCAGCTGCTTACTCCCCACCAGGCGATAGGCGCAGCAATCAAAAAGGCTATTGCGACCAGCCAGATAAAGTCTTTTACTACCAGCATCAGTACGTTTTGGACAGAAGCCCCTAACACTTTTCTTATGCCGATTTCTTTAGTGCGTTGTACTACAGTAAATGCTGCAAGACAAAATAAACCCATGCAAGCGATTAAAATGGCCAGGGAAGCGAATAGTATAAATAGATTTCGTTTCTGGCTGTCGTCCTGATATTGACTGGCAAAGTTTTGATCCAGAAAATAGATTTCATAAGGGTTATAGCTATCGAATTCTTTGTATATTTTTTCGACGTACGCTAAGCTCTCTTTGATTTTCTCCGGCTTGATCTTAATATATAGATTGTCTGATTCGTGCGGTGGTATTAGAAAAAAGACTAAAGGTTCTATCGCTTTATGTAGCGACATTGCATGGAAGTCTTTCACCACTCCAATTACTTTCGCTTCCTTAGTATTTCCTTTATCATCTGTGAAGTACCAGATTCGTTTCCCGATAGGATTTTTCCAGCCCTGTTGCTTTACCAGTGTTTGGTTTACGATCAGTCCTTCTGTAGAATCAGATTTTATGGTAGCCGAAAAATTTCTTCCTTCATTCAGCCTAATCTCCATTTGTTGAAGATATTCCGTATCAATCCCTATTCTTTGAGTGATGCCTGTGTTTGATGGCTTTTGCCCGTTTCGTTCAAAAAACAATCCTCCGGTTGGTATTCTCCAGTGTATTCCCAATTGGTTGGTGGTTGAGCTAGCAGATAGAATGCCCGGGTAGCTGTTTAATTTATTTTTTAAGGCTGCTAGTTTAGTGGTTCGCAAATCTTGAGGGATGCGTAATCCTACTACCTGCTCTTTGTTAAATCCCAGGTCTTTATTCATCACAAAGTTTAATTGCTGCCAGCTTATTATGGTGAAAACTATCAGCGCGATGGAGATACTAAACTGTAAAATAACCAGCGACTTTCTAAAGTAACCATGGGATGGATTTCCGACAAACGTTCCTTTGAGCACGGTTGAAGCCGGAAACTTCGAAAGGAAAATTGCCGGATAAAGCCCGCTAAAAAAACCTGTAAACAACGCCATTCCAAGTATAGATAACACCACCGGCTTCCATCCCAGTTCGAACAGCGAAAGCGGCCTGTTTACTAGCTGGTTAAGAAAAGTTGTACTCAGTTCAAGCAGCAGTAAACTCAATACAGATGCTGCAAGTATTAACAGTAAAGACTCGCTAAAGAATTGAATAATTAACTGCCTCCGGTTAGAGCCCATTACCTTCCGCACACCAACTTCTTTTGCGCGTCGGATAGATTGAGCAGTAGCCAGGTTGATGTAGTTGATACAGGCGAGGGTTAAAATCACAAATCCGATTATTGAAAAGATATAGAGGTATTGAATGCTGCCTCCGGCATTAAGCTCTCCTTGTAATTTTGAATGTAAATGAATGGAAGTGAGGGGCTGAAATTTAAGACTATAATCAGACCTATAATCATTCATCTGCTTAGCCATTAGCCGTTTACTCTTGGCTTCCAGCTTTGCGATATCAGTGCCGGGCTGTACAACAACATAGGTGTACAAATTAAGGTTGTGAATTTGGTTCAAATAATCGGGATTTGCATCTAACACACCGGCGGCATCAAAGGTTAGATGTGAATTGCCAGGAATGTTTTTAATTACTCCCGTCACTTTTTGCGGTGGCCGACTGATATACTTTAAGGTTTTTCCATAAGCTTTATGGATACTTCCAAAAATTCTTATTGCTGCATTCTCCGTCAAAACCATAGAGTTTGGCTGACTTAAAGCTGTTTTCTGATTTCCGTATAGAAACTTGTGGTCGAAGATTTTGAAGAAACTGTTTTCAGTGAAAATGGGCGAAAGTTCGATGGTGTTAGTGCCGGATTTTACAAACTCTGAACCCTCAGCATAAAAGCGAACGGTATTTTCAATTTCCGGAAAGTTTTGTTTAAGTAACGGAGCAATAGGGCCAGATGTGTTTGCCAGGGTTAAGTGCTCACCCTCCCATTTCCAATCGGGAACAACCCGGTAAATTCGATCAGATAATTTATGGTGCTTGTCGTAGCTTAACTCATAGAGGGTATAGGCGATGATTGCAAAGCAGCAAGTTAAGCCAACAGTTAAACCAAATAGGTTTATAAACGACGTTAGCTTGTGGCTTAATAGGTTTCTGAAAGCGATTTTAAAATAGGTTTTAAGCATGGGATAGATTTTTAATGTTATTCAGCTCTTAAACTTTTTACAGGGTTTGCTAATGATGCTTTGATCGCCTGGAAACCCACTGTCAGCCACGCTAAGCCCAAGGCCAATACCGCAGCAATTATAAAATACCACGGACTTAGTTCTATCTTGAAAGCAAACGCGTTTAGCCAGTTTTGGGTCAACAAATAGCTTATTGGCACCGCAATTATGATAGCGGTGATTACCAGTTTATTGAAGTCGGTGGAAAGCATATTAATAATGTTAAAGCCACTTGCGCCCAACACTTTCCTAATACCAATCTCTTTTTTTCGCCTTTCGGCAGTGAAGGCCGCTAAACCAAACAAGCCCAGGCAGGAAATTAGGACTGCCAAACCAGCAAAATATTTAGAGAGTGATGCAACTGTTGCTTCAGAAGTGTAGAGTTTCTCGTAATCTTCATCGAGAAAAGTGTATTCGAAAGGATAATCCGGATTAAACTCCCTGTATAGATTTTGAACCCCTTTAATGGTAGCCCTTTCGGCTCCCTTTTTTATTTTTACAAGAATGCTTCCCCCTGATTCATTATCCATCTTGAAGAAGAAAGGCTTCATCCCTTCGTGAAGCGATTCGAAATGAAAGTTTTTAACCACTCCAATGATTTTTCGGTTGCCGTAAAAGTCAACGGTTTTGCCAACCGGGTCTTTGATACCCATTGTTTCAATAGCTGCCTCATTGAAAATAATGGTCATACTATCGGCACCAAATTCTTTTGAGAAAGTGCGGCCAGCTTGCATTCTGAGGCCAAGAGTTTCGATTAGATTGTAATCAACATCAAGATAATTAAATCGAGTATTTTCAGCCTCGGGAGTTTGTCCTTTCCAGGAAAGACCGCCAGAACGTGAACTAACTCCACCAGTCAGGTCTCCATATAGGTACGATGCATTCTCAACTCCGGGAATATTTTTAAGCCGTTCAATGAATTCGGGATAGTGCTTTTCCACACCTCCTTCTCTTGATAAGGAAATAATATTTTCTTTATCATATCCCAGATTTTTGTCCCCTAGATATTGCATCTGTTTATAAATTACCAGTACCGAAACAATCAGGATAATGGATATGATAAATTGAAATATCACCAGACCTTTCCTGACAAGGAGTTCGGAAACTGAAGTTTTAAGGGTGCCTTTTAGTATCCCGATAGGGTTAAAGCCGGAGAGGTAGAGTGCAGGATAACTTCCTGCTAATAGGGTAGTAATTATCGCAATAAAAAATAGTGATAAGAGTAATGCAGGATGAAAATTTAAACTCAAGCTCTTCCCGGTAAGCTCGTTAAAATGTGGAAGCAATAAAACTACCACCAGTAAAGCTGCTAAAAGCGAAATACATACGATTAAAAATGACTCGCTTAAATATTGTGCGATGAGCGTTTTTCGGGCGGCACCCACCGCTTTCTTTATCCCGATTTCTTTTATCCGCCTCGATGCTTTGGCTGTAGATAGATTAACGAAGTTGATACAGGCGATGAGCAATATAAAGACAGCAATGATCGAGAATAAACGTATATAAGTTATTCTGCCATCCACCGCTACGCCATTCTCAAATTTATCGTTCAGATACCTTTCTGAATATTTCTGTACAATCAGAATTTCTTGAGTATCTTTTCTTTTATCTTTCAAAAAGTGGCTTATCTTTTCATTGAATCCGTTAACATCGGTCCCATCTCTCAGCGTTAGGAAAGTTTTGGGTCCACCGTTTGCCCACTCCTTTACTTCCGGACGTTTCGAAATAAATAAGTCATAATTGAATAAAACATCGAATCGGTTCGAAGCATTTGACGGTAGGTTAAAAACCCCGGCAATTGTATATAGGCCATCGAAGTATTCGTTTTTGAAGCTTACTGTTTTACCGATTACGTTTTCAGTAGTATGAAATAATCTTAAAGCGATGTCTTCAGAAATTGAAATCGATGCCATGTCTAAAAGCACTTTGGTTTTATCGCCCTGAAGAAATTTACATGGAAAAAGATTAAAGTAGCTCTTATCGGCAAATTGCGGACTCACTTTAATATTTGAGTTTTCGACAGAAAGTACTCCTTTGTAAATAGAGGCAGGCGTAACTACGGAAGCTGCATGTTCAATTTCCGGCATCTGCATCGCCAAAGCCTCTGCTAAAGGTCCAGGGTTAGCTTCTTCTGTTCTGATAACACCGTTATCAGGCTCATTACGCAAAACCTGGTAAAGCGTGTCGCTATTTTTGAATTTATCAATTGAAAGCTCGTCGCTCACCCAAAGGTAAATGAGTAACATTCCAGCTAAACCGGCTGTCAAACCAAGCACATTGATTAAAAACGAACCTTTGTATCGTTTGAAGCTTCTGTAGATGATTATGAGGGTGTGGTTTAGCATAGTACTTTTATTCGGCTCTTAAGCTTTTTACAGGGTTAGCTATGGCAGCTTTAATAGCTTGAAAACTTACCGTTAGTATTGCAATCAAAACTGCTGTTCCGCCACCAAATGCATACATCCACCAACTCAAATTAATGTGATAGGCGAAACTATTCAACCATTGGTTCATGATTATGCTGGAGATTGGGAAAGCAATGATTAGTGCTAAAGCTACCAGCTTAACAAAGTCTTTAGATATTAGGGCTACTATGCTAGGCTCGCTAGCGCCGATCACTTTGCGTATTCCAATTTCTTTGACTCGATTTTGTATGCTAAATGTTGTAAGGCCGAAAAGCCCCAGGCAGGAAATCAAAATTGATAATATCGAAAAAATATTAAACAGCTTGCTCATTCTTTCTTCGGATACATATAGTTTCGACATTTCAGAATCGACAAAGCCAAAAGAGAAAGGATATTCTGAATAAAGTTCCCGAAAGACTTTTTTCATTTCTGATATGATGTTTTTAAAGTTCGCCGGTGTAGTGCGAATCACTGCATATCCTCCTGAACTATTGTTTTTAATTACGAGAGGTCCAACTGGCTCTTGCAGGGGCTTAAAATTAAAATCTTTAATTACCCCTATTACTGTCCCCTCTTTTTCATGCATATTAATTTTTTGGCCTATCACGTTCGACAGCGTCATCCCCATAGTCTTTAGCGCCGTCTCATTTATAACATACTTACCTTCATCGCTTTTAAAATCACCCGAGAAAAATCTTCCCGCTAAA
This sequence comes from Pedobacter sp., assembly GCA_036388375.1. Classification (GTDB taxonomy): domain Bacteria; phylum Bacteroidota; class Bacteroidia; order Sphingobacteriales; family Sphingobacteriaceae; genus Paradesertivirga. The sequence continues at coordinate 20,198 of DASVRX010000120.1, forward strand.
AGAGGTACTCCAAAGGTTTTGATGAAATTTTCGTCTGTTCGCATTCGCGCCGTAAGTACTTGTTTTCCACTATTCATACCGGTCCAGGAAAGTGGCCCGGCAGACTTAAGGTAAGTAGGCAGATAATCGGTAATAGTATAGTTAGTTATGCCAGAATGATTGCTTAAGATAGTTTTTAAGGCATCTTTATTGTCTCTTAAATCGCCCACTTCGGGCATGTGTATGTACAGCAGGTTTTCTTTATCAAATCCAATATCCCTTTGCTGAATAAATTGAAGTTGCTTATATACC
>DASVRX010000121.1:0-10070 GCA_036388375.1 Pedobacter sp.
GTATGGCTCGAAACCCTTCGAACCATACTTATTGAATTTAGCGATTGACTTCGCTTCCTATTTCATTCAAGCAAAACATGGCTTTCGTTTCCTCATTCCCGCCATGATGATTAATTGGAAAGAAGTTTTCATTTGCAGCTATGGAAGTAACAAAGTCTGTAAGAAGTTGTACCGTATATTCCAGGTCATCTAAACTCGCCACTTCTACCTGGGTGTGCATATTTCGTAAAGGAATACCAACACTTCCCGCTGCTGTGCCCGAGTCGGCAAGCTGCATTTCTTTGGCATCGTTACTGGCTGTTTTGGCGTTAATTTCCATTTGAAAAGGAATGCCAAGCTTTTGAGCTGAGGCAATTAATTTACTTGTAACAATTGGATTGCTGTTGGGGCCCTTCAATATGGATGGTCCAGCATCTAATTTAAGATCCGGTGTTGTCTGTGTTTTAGCCTTGGCAGGCGTATCATTTGCGAGAGTAGTATCCACGGCAATAGCAACATGCGGTTGAATGGCTGATGCTGCTGTCTTGGCTCCCCGCGAACCAATTTCTTCCTGAGCCGTGCTGACACAGTAAAGCGCCACATCAATTCCATTTTCAGCGCAGTTGCGTGCGGTCTTCATAATGGCATACAAACCTAAAATATTATCTAATGCCGGAGCGGCTATTCTTGGCCCCGACAAAGCTATGAGTTCGTTCTTATAAGTTACAAAGTCACCTACCTCTACAAGTTTTTCGGCATCTTCCTTGCTTTTTGCACCTATATCAATCCAGACGGTATCTACAGAGGGAGCATTTCCCTGCTCCTGAATGGTTTGCAAGTGGGTTGATGTTTTTCCGATAACTCCGGTCACCTCGCCGTTTTTGGTTTGAATAATAACCTCCGCTCCAAGCATCGTTAACTTATCGATGCCGCCCAACGCATCAATTCTTAAGAAGCCAAGATCTGTAATCTGCATCACCATAAACCCGATACGGTCACAATGCCCCGCTAGCATTATTCGCAGCTTTGCTTCTGGATTTATGACAACCGCTAAATTTCCTACATAATCCGTTTCAATTTTATGTGCGAAAGGTTTTGCCCAGTCGTGTAAAAATCGTTGAATCTCCTGCTCGTTCCCTGTCGGGGAACTAAGAGACAATAATTTCTCTAAAAAGGTCTTATCGCTTTGTTCCATATATCCATTCTTATTTATAGCTTGAAATCGCTTTATAATTTGAAGACACGTGTTTAGAGCCTTGGTTTTAAATAAAAAAATATAGATGCAGGAATGAGTCCGGTTAGTATGATGGGATTGAAACGCTATCAGAAATTCAAAAAACTAAAAACCGCTGTTAATAGCAGAAGTCGGCTCGCGAAAAAGATGCCTATTTTATGTGCTTAATAACACCCTATACTTGTCGCTTTTACCCCTATGCGCATAAATCCAGACCTTTAAATTTGTCATCATATTTTATAGTATTATTTAACATAAATTAAACAACCACAATATGAAGAAAACCAAAATCAGTTACTGGATTTTTACAAGCTTGCTAATCGCCTTGATGCTTATGTCGGCGGTTACCAGTTTTATGCCGAGCCCTGAGGGCGAAGCAATGATGAAGAGTATTGGCTACCCTTATGATGTGCTGTACCTCCTGGCCATAGCAAAAATACTTGGTATTGTTGCGCTGCTGTTGCCTGGCTTCTCTCGTTTAAAGGAATGGGCTTACGCCGGATTCGCTTTCGATCTTATTGGTGCGGTATACGCTTTCCTAAGGGTGGGAACTCCAATTGCTAATATCTCATTTATGCTGGTGGGTCTGGTGCTTGTGTTCGGATCTTATATCTATTACCACAAAGTATTGAGGGAAAGGCAGGCTTAGTCTCCTTTCGCTGCGTTGGCTTCTACGCGTCAATTACAGTAATGTAAAAATTGGATACAAATAGGTTTGGTTCCTATTCGGTATCCATCTACGATAAGCTGATCAGAAATTTGCAGACCCGGCGACATCCGACTATTCAGACATGCAACCAGTGTGTATATTCGCCAATCGCTACACAGAAAAACTCTTTTATGCAAAAGCTCCTCCTTACCATGTCGTTTTGCTTCGTCCTGTCACAATCATTTAGTCAGACACAAAGAAAGGTGTCTACGTATTTACTGGCGCAGATTAACAGTACACAACATGACCATACTGCTAAAAATAATCCTATTGGTGTAGGGATCGGACTTCAGGCATTTTTTAATAATAAGACAAAGTTTAAGCCAACTATAGAATATACCCGTGACATTTATCTTTCTGGCTCTAAAGTCGGGTATTTATATGGCGAAAAAGTAGATAAGATGGTGAACTTATTCGCTGGTTCATCCTTCCAACTAGAAGAAAGTTTTTATGTATCTGTTGTAGCCGGACCCAGTTTTATCAATGAACAGAAATTATTCGGCATAAAACCTTCACTTGGCGTTCACTCATTGGGCAAGCAAAGGTGGACTGCGAAAGTTTCTTACATCAATATTTTTAACCGGACAGAAGAAGTGGCAAAAGGAGATTTCGGTTCACTGAGTGTAGCAATCGGACTTAAACTATTCTAACAATAAACAGCAAGTATCAATTAGTTTGCGTCATACCGGATGAAGAGAGAACATTGGATGCCCTATTTTTCATATGTGATCAGAACTGTTAAATCCTTATTATCGGCGGGTTTTAAGCCATGGCTGCTTCCCGGCATCGTAAGTATGGCATCACCCGGTTGTACCGGAATTTCTTTTCCATTCATGGTCAGAATTCCCTTACCTGTCAGTATGTAATATACTTCCTGCGTTTCCTGCAAATGATAACCAATCGACGAACCCTTGTGTAATATTCTTTTGCGAAAAGCGAGCTTTACATCCTTGCCTTTATCAAAAAAAGAAAAAGCCGTGGTGCTGCCTCCGCCGTTATGGGGACCTGGCTCAGTTTTTTTTATACTGTTTTCCCGCTCAAAGATGTAACCATCTTGCTGATAGGTGGCGTTAAAAGCGGTTAAAGATATCGCCGTTAGGACAGCTACGCATGAAAAATAAAGAAATGAGCGATGGTTTTTCATAATACTATTTTTAAGCTAAGTTAGTAAAGAACAAGCTCAGAACAGGAAGATAGTTGGAAGGGATTGCCTGTAAATTATTACATGCCGATTAACATTAGAGTTCCATATTTAATTCCGTTTCAACTCTCTTTTCAAGATTTCGTTCACTTCCCGGGCATGGGTAAAAACACACAAATGGCCCCCGTTCACAATATAATCGGGTTCGCAAAAGGCAACCGGGAAAGCACGATCCTTTTTGCCGTGAATATGAATCGTTCCTGGCAAGATTTCTTTATTAGTCCACATGCTAATTTGACCTAATGCCCACTTCAAGAATAAGGGGTCGGCTTGCTTAATGAATGAACTGATTAATACTCTTCCTGTTGGGTTCAAGGGACCGAAGAACCAAAACAAAAACCACAAGGTCGACCGGAAGATACCTGGCGGGATAAGTTTGTAAAGCTTTAATCTGCCGGCAATGCGATAATAAAACGGCAGTTCTTTTCTATGTTTTACTGTCGAAAAGAGTATTAATTTTTCCGGCTTTAAATACTTACTAATTTCAGTCGCTATTATCCCGCCGAAGGAAAGGCCCGCTAATATAAACGGCGCACTTGCGTCTATTTCTTCTGCTAACAATCGGGAATAGCCTTCGATACTTGTGTTGCCGGATAATGGCTTCCACGGGATATGTTTTACTTCATATCCTTCAGGAATGAGCAATTTTTCAAAAGCTCTTTCGTCTGCGCCTAAACCTGATATAAAATAGAGTTTCAAGAGATTATGGTGGACAAGTGAACCTTATATATTACGTTTTTCATCACCATACACTTTAGTAATTATTGATCATGTTTGAACAACTGGGTATCGCTTAAATAATCTTTTTCTGTAAAAAGTTTTTGAGCTGCCAATTGCAAACTTCTACATTTCAATGCTAATGAGTACTGATTGAAGATTTAACCATAGGTTAACCCATTGTTTGTTAAGCGAAAGAACGCCAATTGTCCGAAGCTATTTTCGTGTAAGTTGTTATCAATTTGGTAATTGTGTATACCTTAGTTATATAATCCAAGAGATATCCTATTGAAAACACTTTTACTTTCCTTGTCGTTATTTTTTTTCTTAGCTGGCTGTACAAAAGATGAGTCAGTTAATCCTTATCCAACCAAGCAATTCAAAGTTTCTTTTGTTCCGTCTGTTTCGAACAACTTCAGCACCGATTGGCAGCAGGTTTTGGGAGGCAAAGCCAGCCTTGAGTTTAATGCCAAAACCAGTGATACTCTAAGCTCTTCGGCACTAAAAGACACCATCGAGCTCAAAACTATTACTACTTATAGGAAGCAGCTGGCAACAGGCAAGTATGATATAATGCTTAAAACACAAAGCACTGCAGCCGCAGATACTTTCATCCGGTTTACTGCAGAGGTAAAGGATTTTCAGGTGAAAGCAGAAGGAGCCATAAGCCTTGCAGCAACAACTGTTGATGGCGTACTTACTATCAATAAGTCATTAATAGAAGCGGGAAGCCGCCCAACTTTTATCCCTGCGGGGAGTACAACAGCCTTGAGCTTCGGTCTGGCTAATGGCTACTATTTTGTTTACGTAAAAGGAGGCGAGAGTGGTAAGCTTACGTTTACTGAAGCTGGATCTGGCGATGAGTTTATGAAGAACCTCACCATCACAGCGATGACTCGTTATAACCTGGTTCCTACCCGTACCTCGAAGGCTCCATTGGTATTTAATCTGAATCGATTCTCCCTAAAATCGCTTTCAAATTAATCTGCCATTCGAAATGCTTAGAATGAAAAAATATCTACTGCTGCCAGTTCTTGTTGTCTTATTTGTCATAAATGCCTGCCAAAAGGATGATAAAAACGATACACCAGCACTAATTCCAGAGATCACTATCGACAAGGTAACCTATTCCTCCTTTAGCAACAGTACCTGGAACCATGTGGCAGGCGGAATGGCTTCAATTAAAATCGATTTGTTAAACGCCGGGGGTGGCATTACCTCCAGTACCCTCGACAGCGTCGATTTAAAAAATATTCCCTCCTACAAAAAAGTACTCGAAAAGGGTAGGTACGACGTCACCTTAGCATCCAAAAACGGCAGCAGGCTTGCAGATACTTTCGTAATGTTTAATGCCAAGCTCGAAGCTCTTAGTGTCGAAAACAAGCAAGCCGTTTCATTTACTGCCACCACTACCAATGGTCTGATCACCATCGCTAAAAGTTTGATAAAGGATAATACAGTGCCGGTGTTTAAGGCAGATACAGATGGCAAAGAATATAAGTTGGGTTTTATTAATGGGTTCTATTATCTGTACACCAAAGATGGTGTGAAGGGCACGCTTTCTTTTAGCTCAAAAACTACTGGCCAGAACATTCATAAGGGCTTAAGCATTGCAGGTCAGAATCACTATAATCTTGGGCTGGTTACAGCTAACGGCTCTTTGGAAGTGGTGTTTGCTCCATTTGCTTATCTGGATGAAGCGATTAGTGCCAGTACATTGATAACTATTACTAACGCCGACATCTATTATGATTGGTATTATAAATCCATCTATTTTATTGCAACTGATGCCAACGGAAAAATACTTAACGAAGTAAAATACATTTCAGGTACCAAAACACTGAAACTATCCAGTTTAGAGCCATATGACCAAGAACGTCTTAATTTTTACATGGTAGGCATTCCTAAAGACTTGACTACAGTGCCGCAAATTTTTGGGTACTTGCAGGTAAAAAAAGGCAGTATTTTTGGAAATCTTGGGTCATCCCTACCCTTAAAGTCACCTAATTTTGGTTTAAAAATTCATTTGAAAAATGCCTCAGCCTTTGACAAACTGCATGTAGCGGCAGATGTTTCTTCCAGCACTCTAAATTCTCTAGCTGACAGCTCGCTTTTAAAGGATTTTATATATTCTGACAATAGTAAAATATATGTTCAAAAGATAAAAAACAACCAGGTCTACTATAACTTTTTTAATATAGGCAAAGGAATCAAAGACTTCGAGATCGACCTCAATACTGTAACTAAGAGTGCACTAGTTAAAACAATTACCTTAACTAATAACCAAATGTTAAATGTAAATGTACATGGCAGGATAGATAAGAATTTCAATATGCAACACTTTTTGGGTAGTAAGAGGGGCCAGGGAGAAGTTGACTTTTATTACCCCGATGGAATTTTTGAGGAATATCATACTTCAGTTGGCTATAGTTTAGGATCCTTAAGCTACATTATTGCTCATACAGGTACTTCAATACCCACCAAATTTGACCCATATGAAACCGCCTTCAATGTTACAGGGGCCACATTAGCTAACTTCTCCTTCTCTACTTCGGGAGCCTTTGATTTTTACAAAGCTACGTTTACTAACGATGCACCGATGACGCTTGCTGTCACTCTAATTTCGCCATCTGCAGCAAACCACAATAACATTAAACTCCCTAATTTCGCTAAATATGTGGATGGAATGACTATAGACTTAAACACTTTAAAAATCAGATGGTTTGGGCTTCATCAGGTCGACGGTTTCGAAGAAAAGAATCTTGCTTATAACACTTGGAATTTCTCTCTCAGCTCCAGATTAAACGCTAAAGCGGTTGAAAAATACTTTTAATTACTGTCTTTAAACAATCTTATTTGGAAGAACGAATGCTCATGCTCGCTTGTAGCTTGTATCTGATCCGCGCTGTCCAGCTTGCCCTATTTAACCGGAGATATGCTCGTCACAACTAGCCTAGCAAAAGCGGCGAATAAATTGGAACACTGCCATCACAATATCAAATTTACCCAGGGCCAGTAGGCAATCAGCCTCCTTTCTTAAATTTATTGAATGAAATTGTATGAGTTTACCGCTCATAAAGCAAAATAAGAAGGCTCATGCAAACTTCATCCTTGTTTAAAATTAAATTCTAATGAAGAAAATCGGATTCCTATCGTTCGGCCATTGGTCCAACCACCCTGCATATAAAACCCGTACGGCTGCTGATACTTTGCTTCAGTCGATCGACCTCGCTGTTGCAGCCGAGCAGCTCGGTTTAGATGGCGCTTATTTCCGGGTACATCATTTTGCGGCACAATTGGCGTCACCCTTTCCTTTGCTGTCCGCCATCGGCGCAAAGACAAGCAAAATAGAAATTGGAACCGGCGTGATCGACATGCGGTATGAAAACCCGCTGTATATGGTAGAAGATGCTGGTGCCGCCGATCTGATCTCAGGAGGACGATTGCAATTGGGGATTAGCAGGGGATCGCCGGAACAAGTTATCGAAGGATGGCGCTATTTTGGGTACGAACCTGCGGCAGGTGAAACCGACGCTGATATGGGTCGTAAAAAAGCCTTAGAGTTTTTAGATAAGTTAGACGGTGAAGGATTTGCGGAGCCTAATCCATATCCCATGTTCCCTAATCCGCCCGGCTTGCTAAGGGTAGAGCCTTATTCTGCGGGATTGCGCGATCGTATCTGGTGGGGAGCGGCATCGAATGCTACAGCTGTATGGGCGGCAGAAAACGGAATGCACCTCCAAAGCTCAACTTTGAAATTTGACGAAGGCGGACAGCCACTGCATGTGCAGCAGGCTCAACAGATCCGTTTATTTAAAGAAGCTTGGAAAAAAGCCGGGCACCAGCGGGAGCCAAGGGTTTCTGTGAGTCGATCTATTTTTGCACTCATTACCGAGGAGGACAGGCAGTATTTCGGCCAGCAAGGCAAAGCGACCGATTCCTTCGGCTTTATAGAGCCTAATAAACGTGCTGTCTTTGGCAGAAGCTATGCAGCCGAACCCGATAAACTCATCGAGGAACTGGCCGGCGATGAAGCAATACAGGAAGCAGATACGTTATTGTTGACTATTCCAAATACATTAGGTGTTGATTACAATGTGCATGTATTGTCGTCAATTTTGGAACATGTGGCTCCGGGACTTGGGTGGCGATAGGTTCAAATTGAATCAGCTGCGCATACATATCCTGGTTGACTGTTGCGCTTAATTGATCAAAGACAACGAACCAAGACGCCAAGATCTGGTTAATCTTTTATGAAATAATTTGTGCTTTGTGTGAACGGGAAGTAAGTTATATTACCTATCATCACCTTACTCCCAAGCCAAAGGAGGTAAATACACTGACCAGATACCTTTATGTCAGCCCTGTCATTCCACCATTCATCGCACCTATTCTAATAAGGAGCTTGCTAAAGTTTTCAATAACATTCAAATCTTGAAAACTGCCGACAAGCTTCAGAAATATTTAACATGGATTAAGAAACAGGCTATCGAAAGAATCAAAAACAGATAGTCTTTTTGAGGTGCGGGAGGAGTTAATCCCTTCAGATCTATTTGTTGCAAACTCGACCCAGTAATATGCTCGGACCAGCCGGGGCCGAAATTTAATTATCAATGCTCAACATTCTTTGCAAATCTTCGCCTGTAAGGAATTGACACCGAAAGCGCACTCGAGTTGCCCTTAATCGACTTCAAATCGCCAAAGCGGTCGTTAATGTCAAACGTATTATAATAACGGATCTCTACCGCGCCTACCGACTTAACTTTTCCTTGGGGATCATGAATATCAAAGCTATTGTAGTAGCGGATGGGAATGTTGCCAACTGATTTAAGCGTGCCAAATTTATCGTGAATATCAAAGGCATTGTTATACTTGAACACAATGTTGCCGATAGATTTTATCTTGCCATGAGAATCATGGATATCAAACTCATTGTAGTACTTGATCGGAAGCTTCGGGTGATCAGCACTCACATCCGCAAAGTGCTCATCTTCGGTAGATTCAATATAGGCTATCTCGCTGCAGTCGTTTATGCCTACCTGCATTCCGTTATCCAGCGTAAGCTCTATAAAACGGAAGCTATCTCCCTCTCCCGAAACGGTAAAACGTGCCTTGGTAATATTCTGTGCTTGTGCATAGCCATTGGCTAAAATGAGAGCAATTCCCAGGTATAAGTTTTTCATATCTAAAGTGTGTGTGAGCTAATTTAAGAAGAAATTAATGCGATTGCAAGGCGGTATCTAACAGTAAGTGGCCAGCAAATCGAATAGCTGTATGCAAAAAGACCGCCTCTAAATTTAGAGCCGGTCTTTTTATAAGCCTCAACTGATGTTATTTCTTAGCTTTCTTAGGTTTGGCCGCTTTTGTGTTTTTTCCGGACGCCTTCGCTTTTGGTTCAGCTTTCAGCTTTTCGGATTTTCTTGCTTTTGAATTCGCTACAGAACTTATCGCTTCGCCTTTTTCTCTTCCTTCTAATGTAGTTTCCCTGGCAGTTTCACTTACTCTACTACCATGAGTATCTGATTTTACATTTGATTCGTTGTTTATTCCATCATCTTCCATGTCGGCTTTCCTATCAGCTTTACGAATCTCCTTAGAAGCTTTTCTTTCTGCCTTTTCTGCATCTCTGGCGGCTCTTCTTTCAACTTTTCTTGCCGACTTTTCCTCTTTAGTAAGTTTGATTTCAGAATCTTCCCGGTCAACACCCGATTGCTCTTTTTCCTGATTCTTAACCTTCGTGCTTTCAGATGAAGATTGTGCGTAAGCAGAAATTCCAAACAGGGTAATCACTGCAAATAGTAGTATCTTTTTCATGTTCTTTTTAATTTATATTTAAATCTACCTGCCGAAGATGAAGAACGGGTGAAGTGTAGGAATTTTTTTTAATTAATTATTAAATCTTACGCTGCTGCGATATTAGATCGTTGCTGGTATCAACTTAATCTCATACTTTAACCCGCAACATACCAGTATTAACTCGGGTGATAACACCAAAAGCAAACGGATACAGAGCAAAAATTGATACATCCTATATATTTGATAATTCATTTCCATCGTTGAACTTTCTATGTATCTTGATGTTATGAAATTAACGTGCTCTTTCTTGTTGCTACTAACAAGTATCGGGGGCTTCTCTCAACAAATTAATAGTTCTGTTTCAGTAAATCATTACGCCAATCCTGAACTCTACATGAAAGCAGGGGTGGTTTGTTTTATTACCGACAGACAGG
>DASVRX010000122.1:0-11529 GCA_036388375.1 Pedobacter sp.
CTACCTGAGCGGACTTAGAAACTTCAGCGGCCTGCTTCTGCATTTTCGCATCCCAATCTCTCTTTTGTTCTGTTGCTTTTAGAGCTTCCCGAAGTTTAATAACTTCATTCTGTAGAAAGTCGAGTTTGGATTCAAAAGAACTCCGCAACTGACTAATGAGATAGATGACTATTATAACGAGTAGCGCGACAATGTATTCCATACAGATGTGATAAGGTTTTTAAAGATAGCAAGAATGAGGAGAAAATAGCAGGCGGTGAAATTTAGTGGTGTCAAACCGAAGCGTTTGCTGAACATTATTTCTCTTCGGCTTTCACCCACGCTTTTTCCATTGCCTTCTTTGTTTTTAGGCTACCATGATCATTCATATAAACCCAAGCTCTAACACATCGTTCAGCCCGCTCGTTATATTGATATGCTTCCCAAGCCTTGATGCTTTGCTGAGATAATGAGAAAAGGCAGGTAATGGCTACAAAAAGCATCCCCCAGGGGATAAGTCTGCCGAATACAATCTTATAATAAGTTCCGGCATTTGTCTCCGGAAATAATAAGAACCGATAGGACTTGACAATAGGTTTGGGCTCTTTTTCAAGATGTGCCAAAATGTTGGCTAGCGCTTGTTTGATTTGCACCAAGTCGCTAGTATTTGATGATTGCAATAAGGCGAACTTAATCGATTTGAGCTCCTGAGAATAATCCGGAAAATCGATTGCCGAATGATCTGATTTACTCTCCTCAAGTTCTTTAATTCGTTTCTCATGCAGTGACAATACAGATTCAGTATCACTTAGTCGCTCGTCCAATTCTTCAGATTTCATAAGCTTAAGCCTTGATGTTTACGCTTTTTCTTTTTCTCTTCCTTGATTATGGGCGGGTAATCGTGGGGAGTAATTGTCAGAAGACTTTCCAACAATGGCTTACCGGTATTCTTCGGTTTTAAATAGTTGGTTGCTTGCGGTGGCTTGAGGTAGGTTTTCTTTACCGGCTCTTTATTTAGAGTCGTTAAGATTCCGATGTTGGAACCTTGTCTTTGCGAACTGATAAGATTATTTGCCAGCAACTGGTTAAGCTTTCCATAACTCAAACTCCTGTCAATCTCTGAACCTTTCAGTTTCAAGCCGTCCTTGCTGAAAGAGATTCCCTGCACTTCAGTTGTTCCACCTTTATATTTATAGTGCAGTTCAATGCCTTGGCGGTTTAAGAGACTTTCAAGTTCGCTCCAGGTTGTTGCTTGTGCTAGATTTTCCTTAATAGTATCGTAGATCTGATACTTAATTTTATCTGCTCCCGTAAGTCTGGGCCTGTTAACCTGGGCTTTCCCCTGACCCATATGATAGCCATGCTTTAAAGTAAGCTGCTTGCAGACTTCTGCGTTTCGCTTTCGCTGATACTGGTCGGATATGGTTTTCGCCTCATTGTTTACCCGGTTATACACGATATGAATATGCGGATGCTCCCGGTCGTGATGCTGAACAACCAGGAACTGTGTGTCTGCAATTTTCATTTTCTGCAGATACTCCTTTGCGTTATCAGTCATAGCATCTGGACTTAGCTTCTCTTTATCCTGCAGGCTCCAGCTCAAAACGATGTGGCCAACGGCCTGTCCAAGTTCCGGGTTCATCTTCCGTTGCATGTTGAAGTCATTGATAATATGCGGGATGCTATCTGTTCTGATTCCTTCGGCATGAAGAATGGTCGCTTCCTCTCGCTCCAGGTTATAGCGGATGCAGCCTGCAAAGCTTTTCCCAGTTTTAACTTTCCCTATCATGAGCGTTAAGTTTTTTCAAGGTTTCGTCAATCTCAAAGAGGATATCGCGGCAGCGTTTCAAAACTGATAATAATCCTTCCTTATGAGCCAGGTGTGTGATTTGGTTGAGGTTGTTGGCCATACCGGTTAGCATTCTCAAGTAGACTAAGTCTTCAGGACTTAGACGGGCAACCACCTTTGCCCGTTTGGCAGCTTGTCGAAACCATTCGCTGACTGACGTCCTGGCCTCCTTTGCTTTATGCTTGACAAGGAGAAGCTCGGTATTGGTCACCCTTACCCGGATATCATTGCATCGTTTTATTCGTTTTATCGGTCTTCCTCCCTTATGCTTCTTTGGTTTTTCTAAGGTCTCTTCCATAATCTCTTTTCAAATTCTTAAAATCCTTTTGCGACCATCGGGAGAAAAAGGCAAGTTGGTTCCGGCTACCGCCGGAAGAGTTTTTGTGGAACAAAAACACAAACTTGCTACTTACAAAACGCAAAAAAATAGGCACTCCTTTAGGCCAATCTTAAAGGATTATTCATTTACTGTTTACTCTACATTCCAATAAATCAGGCTTCCAATCTTTGGATGATACGAGGGTTCATACCTGATATAGCCCGACTCATGAAGCTCTTTAATACACTTGTGATAGGTAGCGATTGATGCAATTTTTGAATAGCTCATCAGTTCCTTTCGGGTTACCGAAAACGGGCTCTTGAACTTCTTTCGCTGCCAGCAAATAAAGAGTGCAGTAAACAGGCTGATATGAGAAGTCAGTAGTTTCGGATCGTTTGCCATGCGTTTGAAAAGCATATTAAGCCGCTTTGCTTCTTGTACTATCATAAGCTTTTCATAAATCGTCCGGTGATTGAAATGCTCTTTTGCTGCGTATTGCTTCCGTTTTCCAGCAAGCTGTAAATGTCTTCCTGTTTGTAGTAGTAAATAGTGCCTACCTGGGTGAAGCGAAGTGTACCGTTGATTCGCAGGTTTTGCAAGGTGCCAGGTGAGATGTTCAGGAGTTTTCGAACATCCTGACTTTTTAGCCATTGCTTGGACTGAGTTTGATTAGGCTGAATAATCTTTAGCAGCTCTTCTAGTAATTCGGACTTAAACTGCTGTAAGTCTTCTTTGGTGATGATTTCCACTGACATAACGTTGTTCATTAATAGGTTCAAAATTCTGTGTCTCTAAAATTTATCTTTAACACCTTGTACAGGAGGTGTTATATTTTTTCTTGTTGAGTGAGAGGAATGCATATCAAATTTTCCAAAACGGATGATTTAAACATGGGTACTCTTCGGTACTACCGATGTTTTTTGTAAAGGACGGAAGAGCCAGAAAAACCTATGGTACATTTTTAAAAATGTACCATGGAATAAGGACATTTTGGGAAACTTTGAGACAGATTGGGATAGATTATTATCTAAGTAGATCTGGCGAATACAATATATTAATTTCATGTGCATCGAATTGATGCTCAAAGTTCGGTTTAGTCAAAGGGTTAGGTTCGCAAGGGATTCGCAAGGTGCGAAGGTTTTTTCTGATGAAGAAAGAGGCGTTTAATCCAGTATTTAAAAAACTTCACACCTTGTACCTGAGGTGTGAAGTTTAGAGAAGAGAGATGATTTTTTTCTAGAAAAGCTCATAACTTAATCCTGGATGTGGAATATCTTCTATTATAAACAATTATTTAAGGATAATTTTCTATTATGACAGACTAGTATGATTGCTACCAAAGGAAATTAAACGCGAGTAAGAGGATCAAACTACGCAAGTTTTCTTTGAATATAAAGGGATGACGCGATGTTCTTCTCATGCTTCCTCTAACATTTGCAATGAGCCGATTAACTACCCTATTCGGCTCATTCTATCGGTTATGCGGTAAATATTATACTTAATCACCGCAGATTTGCGGCAATAATTAAATATGCGGCAAATAGTTACTATATTCACCGCATTAATGCGGCAATTATGTATATCCATGAACTGAACAACTGGCCATCATTCTCCTGGGACTATCAACAATTTGGTGCAAAACTTGGGGAAGTCAGGTACCGGCAAGGTAAGATACTTGGCCAAATGAATTCGATAGGTTTCAAGCTTAAAGAAGAAGCAATTCTTCAGACTTTGACTTTAGATGTAGTTAAATCCAGCGAAATTGAAGGCGAGATACTCAGCTCTGATCAGGTAAGATCGTCTATTGCTAAACGTCTTGGCATTGAAGTGGCAGGTGTTACCCCAACAGACCGACACGTTGAAGGTGTGGTCGAGATGATGCTGGACGCTACTCAAAAATATAATATTCCGCTTACAGAAGAGCGCCTTTTTAATTGGCATGGCGCATTATTCCCGACCGGTAGAAGCGGCCTTTCTAAGATCACGGTGGCTGAGTGGAGGAAAGATGAAAAAGGTCCGATGCAAGTAGTATCAGGTTCTTATGGAAGAGAGAAGGTACACTTCGAAGCTCCGAGTGCAGAGCTTGTTCAAAAACACATGTCAGAGTTTCTGACATGGTTCGAAGAAAAGCAAGATATCGACATGGTATTAAAAGCGGCGGTTGCCCATTTATGGTTTGTAACCATCCATCCTTTCGATGATGGAAACGGGCGGATTACCAGGGCGATAACTGATATGCAACTGGCGCGTGCTGACCAAACCGGGCAACGCTTCTACAGTATGTCTGCGCAGATCCAGAAAGAAAGAAGTGCATATTACAACATCCTGGAAAGTACTCAGAAAGGGAAGCTGGATATCACAGAGTGGATCGTTTGGTTTCTGGATTGCCTTGACCGATCAATGGATGCTACTGATCAGATACTGGAAAAGATAAGCATAAGAGCTAACTTCTGGGAAGCTAACAAAAACGTATCATTGAACAGCAGACAACAAAAAATGGTTGATACGATGCTTGATGATTTCTATGGTAAATTGAACGTTTCAAAGTGGGCCAAGATGTGCAGCTGCTCTACAGATACTGCCCTTCGCGACATTCAGGATTTACTTACGAAAGATATATTGACGAAAGATGAAGGCGGTGGTCGAAGTACCAGTTATAAGTTGAACTTAGAGCATTAATTTCAATTTAAAAGGCGGAAAAGCCTCCAAACTGTTGGGATCACACCACAATAATTATTTTCAAAAAGAGCCTCTAATTATATGTAAATGCTGATTTCTTTCTGTTATATTTGTATAAGCGAGTGCCTCGGTCGGGACTCGAACCTTGCGTTCTTTATTTCAAGATTTCTTCGGTGTCTAGTCCACGGGAGCAAGTCAAAATTGATTTAATAAATATCTGGCTAACAGTATATTAAGATATAAAAAGTGGTTCCAGCGGGATCACAAAGAAGACTTTCAAAACTTGCAAAACCCCTCAAATGACATCATCTGAGGGGTTTTGTGTTTTTAGCCATATCCATTTTATCATCAAAGAAAGATTTGGTGTCTAATCGAGGCCAAACAAGCCAAAAAATCAAGGGCCCGATTAGCTAATATTATTGCTATAAGGTCTTCTCAAACTTATAAGATATAACATCGATAGATCCTTTTTGAGGGTCGCTTGCGCCTTAGTTATAAAAGGTGAAATTACTAAGCCATCCGTCATGTCCATTTTGTTACACAGTGTCCACTATGTAACAGCCTTCAGACTTAAAATTTTATAACAAACTGAAAGAGAATAGCTTATGTTTGGCACCGTGATTGGAATATACGGTTCAATATTCATAAAATATGGACCGTCAAATTTCAGAAAAATCGAAAGGCAGCCAAAGAAAGAAAACTTATTTATTAGGTCTCCTTATAGTTTCGATTGTACTTTTCACCTTTATTGGATTTCATACCCTAGTTGAACCCTCTGTAAAAGGAAAGTCTCTCACTACATCCATTGCAGAAGTAGGTGTTATTGAAGCAACCGTTCCTGGTTCCGGCGTAATAAGTCCTGAATATGAAGTATCCATCACCAGCCCGGTTAGTGCTAAGCTCGAACAGGTGTTACATAATGCCGGAGAATCAGTAAGTGCAGGTGAATCAATACTCCGATTAAATAAGGAGTCGTCGCTTATTGCATACGAAAAATTAAATGATGAACAGCGGGTTAATCGAAATAAAATAAATCAGTTGGAGCTGAGTCTGCAGAAAAGCCTCAACGAATTAAAGACTCAATACGCCATCAAGCAAATCAGGATTCGCAGTTTGGAAACAGCAGTGGCTCATGAGCAGTCATTGTTGGATGTAGGCGGAAGCACTCAGGAGAATGTGAAACAAGCCCGGCTGAATTTGAATGTTGCACAACTTGAACTGAAACAATTACAAAACCAGATAAACAATCAAAAACTAATGATGCAGGCCGATCTAAAGAGCCTGGGCTTTGAAATCAGCATCAGAGATAAAGATATTAACGCAATCAGCTCCAAGTTAAAAAACGCGGCAATATCGTCACCAAGAAATGGAGTGATTACATGGGTGAATGATAAAATTGGGGCTGAGGTGAACGAAGGTGAAGAGTTGGTACGGATTGCTGACTTAAGCAGCTTTAAGGTGGAAGCCACAATTTCTGATACTTATGCAGGCGAAGTAAAAGCCGGCAGAACCGCAATCGTACGAATCAATAATAATGATTTACGGGGAAGAATCACTAACGTACAACCTGCTGTAGAAAATGGCACGGTAAAATTTTCAATTGCGCTTGATGTTAAAAACTCGAAGCTGCTCCGCTCCAATTTGAAAGCGGATGTATTCGTGATAACATCCTATAAAGACAAGGTAATCAGGGTAAAGAACGGGGCCGCATTCAACGGTTCGGAAGAACAGAAAGTGTTTGTATTAGACGGAAAAGAGGCGGTGTCCCGCAAGGTGAAGATTGGAGAGAGTAATTCTGATTTCATCCAGATTGTGTCCGGAATCAAAGCGGGTGAAAAAGTCATCACTTCGGATATGCAGGAGTTCATTCACCTCACCAAAATCCAGATTAAGTAATCACTTAATAAATCGAAAGCCATGTTCAAGTTATTATTACTACTTGCGGGGATTGTTATGCCCTTGTTTGTAAAGAGTCAAAGTACTCTCGATACGCTACGGATGTCGCTTCAAGAGGTAATCACCGTAGCCAAGGAGAATTCGACAGCTTCTGTGCAAGCAGCAACCATTCGCGAAAACCAGTATTGGCAGTACAAAACATTTAAGTCCAATTACAATCCGCAGTTAAGCCTGGATGGCTTTTTGCCTCAATTCAGTAAAACCAATATCCCGGTTGTCCAGCCCGATGGAACTGTAGAATTTAAACCGGTGATAAATGATAATTCCCAACTGAACTTGGGCGTCACGCAAAACATAGGTCTAACGGGAGGACAGCTTTTTGTGGGGTCGAATATGTTACGCTTCAGAGACTTTGAAAGAAAACAGACCCGATACAATGGAAATCCATTGATTGTAGGATTCAATCAGCCTCTATTTGCATTCAATCCATTTAAATGGGATAAGAAAATTGAGCCGCTGCGTTATGAGGAGTCTCAAAAGAAATATGTTCAGGATGTTGAAGTCGTGGGCCGGGATGCTTCAGAGCTGTTTTTTAACCTGCTAATAGCGCAAATAAACAGGGACATCGCTGCCAAAAATCTCGCAAATAATGAAACGATTTATAAAATCGGTGAAACTAAAGCATCACTTGGCAGACTTTCAAGAGACGAATTACTTCGCTTAAAGTTAGGTGTGCTAAATGCCAGCAAAGCCGTAGCACAAGCAAACGTAAATGCTGAAACTTCTCATCTCCAATTGAAGTCATTCATAGGCCTATCTTCCGCAAACCCAGTTAAACTTATCCTTCCGGAAGACTTAATAAAATTTGACGTTGATGAAGATATCGCTATTCGCGAGGCCAAAGCCAATCGCCAACAGGCTATTGAGTTCAAAAGAGCTTTGCTAGAAGCGGATAAAGACATTGCCAGAGCTAAAGGGGAAAATGGCTTAAAGGCAAACCTCTTCGGAACCTTCGGTCTCACAAATGTAGCTAATGAGATCCCCGGAATTTATAGAGATGCGAAGGATCAGCAGGTTGTGAGATTAGGTTTCCAGATTCCAATTGTCGATTGGGGAAGATCGGCTTCAAGAATAAAAACCGCACAGTCGAACAGGAAACTGGTAGAGGCATCCGTGAAACAAGATCAAATAAATTTCGACCAGGAAATCTATACAATGGTGCGACAACTGGAGATGATAAAGGAGCAAATGCAAACTAACTCAGAAGCCGATAAAACCGCCGCAGAACGTTTTGAAATTGCAAGGAAGCGATATATGCTTTCCGATCTAAGTATTACCGATCTGAACATCGCTTTGCAAGAGAAGGACCAGGCACGCCGGGATTATATTCTATCCCTCAAAAGCTTTTGGAACTCGTACCTCAATCTCCGCGTGCTTACACTTTATGATTTTGCCACAAATCAAAAAATAATTCCGTCAAACAAATAATAGAACTGATACCAACTGCCAGACCCATCATAACACATCAAAGGGGAAGACCTCTGACTAGGATTATGCTTGTAGCCTTACCCCTGTTCACATTAACACAGACTGTCCGGTTTTGAACAACTCTCAAAGCAATAAACCATTCAATCATTTGATTATAAGCACATTACCTTTGGCATTTCGATTGAACCCATTATAACATTTCAAATAAATAATATACCCTCAAAAAAAAATGAAAACCCTAATTATCATCCTGGCACTCGCACTCACCGCAACGTCCTCCTACGCCCAATGCGAAAAAAATGTAGTTCTAAAATTTAATGAAATCACAGAAATTAGAGATACTGTTCGCTCTACACCGAAAGTAAACGGAACCTTCACTTTCAGAAAGGACAAAATTGTGATGAAGGCTGAAAGAGCCGGCGGCGAAATGATTATTGAAAGCGAAATCCGATCTGTAACTACGTGCGAGTGGGATACCTACCTAAGTACAGGGAGAAGCGAATATAAAGTGATGACTCGTAAGGGAACGGAAGGGCCTCAAGATCCGGCGACAATTATCTTAGAAGGCTCAAACAAAAAATTGAAAGTTACTTTCAGACCTCCGGGAGCAGAACTTCAATTCAATATAACTTAATTTAAAATCGTAGAATAGTATATCCCCCTAAGAAAATAGATATGATACAATTATCGAACATAGAAAAAGTTTACTGCACCAAAACGATTGAAACTATCGCACTTAATAAAATAAACCTAACGATAAACAAAGGAGAGTTTGTAGCGATAATGGGCCCATCTGGGTGTGGCAAGAGCAGCTTGTTAAACATTATGGGATTGCTTGACGCTCCGACAACAGGTGCTCTCACTATAGATGGTCAGTCTGTAACCGACTTTGGAAACAAGAAGCTGGCAAATTTCAGAAACCAGAAACTTGGATTCATTTTCCAAAGCTATCACCTCATCAACAACCTTTCAGTAATCGATAACGTTGAGCTTCCTCTACTTTATCGTAGTGGCGTGTCTGGCTCGGAGAGACGCAAACGGGCTGTGGAAGCATTGGAGAAAGTCGGGTTAAGTGCCCGTACCAAACATTATCCCAACCAGCTTTCGGGGGGACAAAGACAGCGGGTTGCAATTGCGCGAGCTATTGTCGGGAATCCGGAAATCATCTTAGCAGATGAGCCAACCGGAAATCTGGATAGCGTGATGGGTGAAGAAGTAATGAACATTATGCTTGGCTTGAATAAACAGGAAGGGACCACAATAGTAATGGTAACTCACGACGAGCATATGGCAAAAAAGACCCAACGCATCATCCGGTTTTTTGATGGACAGCAGGTTAATTAACCTGAATTAGAACTAAGATCATGATAAAGAACTATATCAAGCTAGCCCTTAAAATAATGCTTCGAAAGAAGTATTATACGGCGCTCACACTGGTGGGAATAAGCTTCACCATAATGATTATAACTGTATTTGCCTCTTTCATCGACCAAATCATTGGAGCGAATGCACCGGAAACGAATAGAAGCAGAACCTTACTATTAGATAAGGTAAGTATTTTCAAAAATGGAAAAAGTACTGATGCGATGCCAAGCGTGCATTTTCTCCAAAGCCTCCGGAAATTGGAAAGCGCTGAGACCGTGTCGATTCTCAAAATGAATGGGTTTGTGTCCTTTTTAAATGGAAAAGCTGCCGGACATATTCTTCAGCTAACTGATGAAAATCTGTGGAAGATTGCTGACTTCAAATTTATGGAAGGCAAATCGTATAACAGCAAAGACGTAAAGAGAGGGGCAAGAGTAGCCGTTATTAACGAAAGGACAAAAGAACATTTCTTTAATGATAAGGATGCAGTAGGTAAATCAATCACCATCTACGGACAAGCCTTCAAAGTCATCGGTATAGTAAAATCGGGAGCCACATTCAGTAAGATGTATGGCGATGTTTATGTTCCCTACACTACAGACATGAATCTGAAAACTACAGAAAAGCCAATTGAAGGAACGTACAGCGCCATGATTCTTTCAAAGTCCGGAGACCCGGGAAAAGTGCGGGCGGAACTTAAAACACACATGCGCAAAATCGGCAGGAACACCTCCGGAGCAGATTCTCTGAAGGTTTTTGCCTTTACCTCGATGGAACAAATGTCTAAAAGCAGTTCATACAACGATGATGAACCTGAATATGGAAAAACAACAATTGTTATGTTAATAGTCATGGTACTGTTCATGCTTATACCCGCTATCAGTTTAATCAACTTGAATGTGAGCCGCATTGGCGAAAGGGCCGAGGAAATTGGCGTGCGCAAATCTTTTTGAGCCACTTCGGGAGCATTAGTCAGGCAATTAATAGTCGAAAACGTCATCATCACCCTAATTGGAGGACTTATTGGTTTAGGCCTGTCAATTTATGCTTCTAAGCTATTAATTCAGGTTATTAACTCTTTCGACCCACTATTTAAATTTCCCACCGACACATTTAGAATTAGCTGGCCTGTATTTGCCTTCTGCCTTTTTAGCTGTGTTGTTTTTGGCTTGGTGTCGGGAGTGTATCCCGCATGGAAAATGTCTCGCATGAATGTTATTTACGCCTTGAAAGGAGGAAATAGTTTATGATTTCGCATCTGTTTAAAATGATAATCAATAAGAAGAAAAAGAATTTCTTTTTGTTACTGCAGTTATTCATCGCTTTTGTTGCTATGTTCTTTTTTATAGGCCTGAATCTGAAAAAGTTTAGCAACTACTTTAAACCAATGGGTTATAATTATGAAAAAGCCTGGGTTGTTGACATTGATTTTCAGAATGTAACCGAAGAGCAGGAGGCAGAGCTTAGCCAGCTCGTGTATCAGAAACTCAAAGGTATCGCTGAAGTAAAAAATGTTAGCGCCACAAACGTAGTTCCATTTTACCAATGGGGGTCTGAGCAGAAAATCAAACACAACAAACAAGTTTCAAACGCCCTGGCCTTTGAAGTGGATGAGAACTTCGAAGATGTATTGAACATCAAGCTGACGGAAGGCAGATGGTTTTCACCAAAAGACTACTCCACAAACAGCAAGCCTGTTGTAATTACCAAAGATTTGGCCGAAAGAGATTTTCCTGGCGAAAACCCGATCGGTAAGTCAATTTTGATTGGAGACAAACCCGCTGTTGTGATTGGAATCTCAGAGACGTTCAAGGAAAATACCTCCGCGGATGTTATCCCTGGGTTCTTTATCCCGATGGAAAAAGCTGGATCGAAGTTTATAATTAATTCCGATCAAGCGGATAATTTTCAGTTAGTGGAGGACAAACTGAGAAAAAGTGTTTCCTCTGTTGGC
>DASVRX010000123.1:0-3685 GCA_036388375.1 Pedobacter sp.
TTACTTTACAGGCCTTCGATACGTTTCCTAAATGCTGGGCAAGCTCTAATATGCCCAGCTTGTTCTTGATGATTTTCTCTTGTGTTGTCATTACTTTATCTGATTTTAAGTTACTAGTTTTTTCGTAACTGTCAGACTAAGTTGTGACTACTTCAACTTACGCGCTCCAAAAAATCTTGCGCGGGAAGACTACAAATAGCCTGTACAAAGCAGAGGCTATAGAATAACAATTCTAAATGATAATCCTCAATTATTGAGTAGACGATTCGTAGATAATACCGGATCGAACCTGCTAAAAACTCTTGATAAAAAATAAATCCGTTTTTGCTAAATTCTATTAGTCTTTGATTCCTCTGCCGGTTTTATGCTGTAGTTCGTCAATTTTTTTTGAAGCTTCCGCCTTGGTTAAGTTTTCGTCTACTTCTTCATTAGCTTCTGTTGCTAAGGTGTTTAGGTAAGAACGCTGTGCGCCAGTCATCTCTTCATCGCCGGTAGTCCAATCTTCCGGTCGCTTAATAGCGTTCGACTGGCTATTCTGATTTCCCTGGTCCTGTTGGTCTTTGTTGTTTTCTTCTTCGTTTTTCATATCGGTTAGATTTGTAATAGGTAACGAACTACGATACCATTTTATTTTTTCGCTTTGTATTCTGTATATCCTACGCCTTGGTTCGTGTCTCCACGAACCAATTAGAACTCCTCTCGTAAATCTTTCAAAAAATGAAACGGCGTATCCCCACCTTCATAATAACCTCGCGGAAGAACACGAATAACCTGAAGGTTCAACAGCTAATTGCCAATGTTCAGCTAAAGGGTTGTTATGCAGATAATCTAACTTTTGATAGGCCACTTCGCTGCTCCGCCTTGGTTCGTGTCTCCACGAACCAATTAGAACTCCTCTCGTAAATCTTTCAAAAAATGAAACGGCGTATCCCCACCTTCATAATAACTCGCGGAAGAATACAAATAACCTGAAGGCTCAATAGCTAATTGCCAATATTCCGCTAAAGGGTTGTTATGCAGATAATCTAACTTTTGATAGGCTACTTCGCTGCTAAATAATTCGATGGCCAATGAATCTCTCTGCCAAAATTCATACTGCTTATTTGACGCCGCGACTTTAAAATCGTTAAGCATAGCACAGTTATGCAAGGCTAGCATTTTCTTAAATTGATGTGCCGTGTATTTAAGGAATGAGCCGTGTGGCGTTTCCTTGCCATTCAGTTCATTTATGTGCCAAATAAGGTGTATGTGATTCGGCATGATCACAAATGCAAATACCTCAATTTTACCTCGGTCACTTAAAACTATCAAAGAGTCAGTAATAACTTGTTTATACTCGTGGTGCTGTAAAAGCTTTATCCAATTATTTATGGTTGCAGTCCAAAAATATATTTTACCTGGCTCGATGTATGATTTCCGCTTTGGCCGAAAGAGGTTGGAATCCATAAGCTAAAATAAGAAAGTAGATGAGGTATGAGTAACTTAAATGGTTCGTGGAGACACGAACCAAGGCGTTGCAGCAGAATGTCTAAGGCGTTATGCTGTCCCCCGCTGGCGGGGGTTAGGGGGTGGTTTTTTCCTTAATATACTCCTCAATCCTGTCAATCACCAGGTTAATCTGTTCCAATACTTCATCATCGCTAAACCTCAACACCGTAAACCCAATCTGCTCCAGTTCTTGCTGGCGCTTGATGTCTTTTTCTGCTACTTCACCCCATTGATGTGTTAAGCCATCTACTTCAATAATTAACATGAGTTCTTTACACATAAAGTCCGCAATGTAATTGAGCACGGGGCGCTGTCGTCTGAATTGATGGCCTTGCATTTGTCTCTTGTTGAGGACGAACTTCCAGAGGCAGGCTTCAGCTTTGGTCATGGATTGGCGATTTTGATTCGCAAATTCGCGAAGGTTGGCATTGTAATGCCAGAGGTTGCATTTAGTGGCGAGGGGCATAGCTGGAGGCTAAAGTAAAAAGAAATTGGAGATGTAGAAGTTGACCACCCCCTTTTATTCCCCCGCCAGACGGGGGACATTGGGTGCTTAGGCATCCAGGTATTCTAACGATTACACAACAAGAGCGGTTAACTCCCAGGTCCTAACTCAAACGAGTAAATGCTCGCTGGAAACTCTATCTTTGCCCAATATGGCTTACGCAAAGGAAAGAGGAAAATTTGAAACGCTATTAACAAAGGTGAGTGGCTTACAAAACTACGATGATAAAAATCTAACCATTATCAATGATATATTTGAGCAATATTCGCACTCTGTCAGGATATTAAAAAACAAAAACCCGGAAGCATTTAACGGGCTTTTCCAAAACGAACTAGAGCAAGTAAAGCTTGTTAAAAAATCGCTAAAATCTATTGAGGAAGCTGATCGCCAGGACAATTTTATAAAATTTAAAGATGCACTCTCCGCTGCGCTGAACAGTACCATTACCGCGACAAAACAAAGCACCTAAGGGCTCGATTTTCAAGATAAGTTGACCTGCCATCCTTAATTGATCTTCATTTTTCATTACAAACTCTTGAAATAGTAAAAAAACATTGCCTTTACAATCTGCGACATATTTCTTTCACCTGTCACCCAGCCCGAAATATCTTTACGGTCGAGCCCCGTATCAAAGGCAATCTGTTTGATCCGCACCTCCTTTTCAATCATTTTACGGTCAATCCATGCGGGTGTAACCACCATAGCCGGCGATTCTTCATACTCCTTCGGATTTACCAGTAAGCGATAGCCTGAGGGTAAGTACTTTTCAAATACCTCTCCTGCGCGCTTCATCAGTGTTCTATGGTTTGCGTAGTTCCCGCTGGTCTTCCCCTGCTCAGCGTCCACCGTCACCGTTTTCTCCTCAAGGCTTACCACTGTAAATTCAATGTTCGACTGTTTTAGATGAGTTAGTGCTGCGGCATCCAGGTTCTGCAAAGTTGCCTGGTCTAAAGCTTCCGAAAGGAGTTCGAGGTTTTTTATGTTGCCCATCAATTTGTGCGTTTTTGATTCAATTAACACTGCTGATGTGTTGCAGTTTTCGAATGGCGAAATAATGTTTGTTTCCGAGCCAGGTAATCATTTATAATTATTGGAAAATCAAAGACACACCTTCGTAGTATGGTGCAGCCCTGCTGGTCTTTACAAGTCCTCATGCAAGGCGCAGGCCGAACGCTTCATTGCGGGCTTTTCAATCCCATCAGGTTTAGGGGTGTCAGGGATGGGCTTTGTGGGTGAGCTAATTTCGAATAGATGGTGGATGCAGGAAGGTAAAGCAATGCGGGAAGCTGGAAAAATG
This sequence comes from Pedobacter sp., assembly GCA_036388375.1. GTDB lineage: Bacteria > Bacteroidota > Bacteroidia > Sphingobacteriales > Sphingobacteriaceae > Paradesertivirga. The sequence goes on from DASVRX010000123.1 coordinate 3,291, forward strand.
GTGTATCCAGATGGATTCGAAATCCTTGTTCTGAATTAATGGTAAAAAGAAGCGAAAAATTCGCAGACCTCATTGCATCCTCGTTACAAATGAGTACGATTAGAGGGAACGGAGACTACGGACAAGTAGGTTACAATACCAACAAGGGCAGCGAAGCATTAGTCGTTAGCATTAAATGCCCTCCTGCCGATCATCGGCTTTAACTGATCCTGTAAACACGCCTCTAAATGCTCCGTCACCCGGGTATATTTTGAATCTAGCACATGATAGTTAAATGTAATACTTGGTCGAATGTTGAGATCTTTAAATACTTGTAATAAATAAAGTGCTCCCGTTCGACCTGATTTGATAAGACCTAAATGATTACTGAACCTAGTCGCTAGATTTTTCTTGAC
>DASVRX010000124.1:0-7713 GCA_036388375.1 Pedobacter sp.
ATTATTATTTGCCTTACTTATCTTCATCCTTTTTCCTACTTTTGGTTTCTTTCAATAAATCTGAATAATGAATAATTGGTTCAAAAACAATGGCATTCACTTGGCCATCATCGGGATATTTATCGCTTTGTGTTTTGTTTATTTCAGCCCGGCGATACAAGGCAAAACCTTATATCAGAACGATGTAAAACTGGCGCAAGGCGGTCAAAAAGAAATAATGGACTATAAAGCCAAAGACGGAAAAGCTCCACTTTGGACTAACTCGATGTTCGCCGGAATGCCTGCATATCAAGTATGGGCCCGTTATCCAAGCAACATCACCACACACATAGTTACCTTTTTTAAAACGGTATTTCCTACTCCCATTGATACCGTATTTTTATATTTAGTAGGCGCATATCTGCTATTTTGCGTTTTAGGCGCTACACCCTGGCTTGCTGCTGCTGGCTCAATTGCCTTTGCCTTTTCCTCGTATAATTTCATCATTATTGAAGCGGGGCATGCTAATCAAGCTTTTGCCATTGCCTTTTTTGCTCCAATCCTAGCAGGTATCATTCTTACACTGCGTGGAAAATATCTCCTAGGCGGAACCTTAACTGCATTCTTTTTGGCAATGGAAATACGTGCGAATCATATTCAAATGACGTATTACCTATTCCTTGCCCTATTGATATTTATCGGTTTTGAACTGTACCATGCTATAAAAACTAAAACTACACCAGCGTTTTTCAAAGCCTTTGGATACTTAGCCGTTGCAGTAATATTAGCCGTAGGTGTAAATGCCGGATCGTTGTGGACCACCTACGAATACGGGCAGGAATCGATCCGCGGCAAATCCAATCTCACCAATACAGATGCCAGCAAGCCTTCCGATGGGCTAGACCGGGACTATGCGTATGCCTGGAGTCAGGGAGTGTTAGAAAATATTACTTTCTTAGTTCCCAACGCTTATGGCGGCGCTACGGGTGGCGCATTAGATGAAAAGTCAAATGTTGCTAAGCTGTTAATTGAAAAAGGTGTTCCTGCGGATCAGGCAGCAGGAGCTGCCCGGGAAATGCCTACTTATTGGGGAGAAAAAACATTTACTTCAGGACCGTTTTACTTCGGAGCACTAACTTGCTTCCTTTTTGTTTTAGGACTATTTATCGTAAAGAACCGGATAAAATGGTGGATACTTTCTGCTGTGATCCTAACACTGTTTCTTTCCTTTGGAAAGAACTTCCCGCTCATCTCAGATCTGTTTTTCAATTATTTCCCGCTCTACAATAAATTCAGAGCCGTTGAATCTGTTCTTGCTGTTGCAGGATTTTTAGTTCCGATTCTTGCTGTACTTGCCGTAAAGGAGATGTCATCCCCCAAACAAGATTCAAAGGCTTTACTTAAAAAGACTTTGAATGCGCTTTACGTCACAGCCGGTTTGCTTTTACTGATTTTAGCCATCCCGACCCTGTTCTTGAGTTTCAAAACATCAACACATAATGAGTTTGTCCAGATGTTAACACAACGGACAGGCGACCAAACTTTTGCTTCACAGATCGCGAACGCTCTTGTAAAAGACAGGATCAGTCTTGCGCGCTCTGATGCATTTCGCTCACTGATCTTTGTATTAATTGGCGCAGGTTTATTATGGGCATTGATTAAAAAGAAAATCACTTATAACTTAACATGCATCCTATTTGCGGTGGTAATTTTAATCGACATGTGGGGCGTGGACCGTCGTTATTTGAACAAGGACAATTTCGTAGAAAACGCGCAGGTAGAACAACAATTCCAACCCCGTCAGGTAGATGACCTCATCAGACGAGATGGAAGTTTAGGCTACCGGGTTTTTGATTTAACAACTAACCCATTCCTAAGTGCCGATGCCTCCTATTTTCACCGAAGCTTAGGAGGTTATCATGCAGCAAAGCTGAAGCGATACCAGGAATTACTTGATAAGCAGTTCAACAACTCAATTAACCAGGATGTATTGGATATGCTGAACACGAAATACATCATCACAAAAAGTGAAGATGGACAGTCGGAAAGCATCCAAAACCGTTCTACTGTGGCCGGACCAGCTTGGTTTGTATCATCTTTAAGATGGGCAAAAACTAACGATGAAGAGATGGCGGGATTAAATAGCTTTGATCCGAAACAAGAAGCAATTGTTCACGAAGAGTTCAAACCCTTACTTGATTCAAAAAAATTAGGAATCCCGGAAAACGCTGTTATAAACTTAACGAGCTATCATCCTGACCGTTTAACCTACGAGTATACTGCCGCACGAGATGTAATAGCCGTATTCTCCGAAATCTGGTATACAAAAGGATGGAATGCGTATGTGGACGGCGTAAAAACACCTTACTTCAGAGCCAACTATTTGTTAAGAGCGATGCAGCTGCCCGGTGGGAATCATAAAGTGGAATTCAAATTTGAACCAAAATCCTATTACACAGGAGAAACCATCTCATTGATTTCATCCATACTATTAATAGCAGGCCTGGCTTTTGCGATTTTTATTGAAGCAAGAAATAAAAAGCTGGTTGCAAACCCGGCCCCGTCAAAGCCTAGTCGTTAGTTCTTCGATTTTTGAGGTAATAGAGGCCCAATCGCAAAGCAATAACTGCATGATTGATGAGCGTTGGGTAAAGTCCAAAATGTTTTGAAAAGATCACGAAGCGTTCAAGCAGGCTGTCTTTATGCCGTTTTTTGGACATCCCTCCCACAAGGTATTTGGCAACATATTGCCTTGTATTAACAACTTCTTTGGCCCGCCTTAAGGCGTTTAAAATCCAGTCGATATCAGAACTAAGTTTATAATCCAGATCATAATGTTCAGCGATTGATCGCTTGATATAAATCGCCTGATGGCTAACACTCATTCCATATCTGAAGCTTTTCAGGCTTAATTTTTCTGGAGCCTTATGCCTTCGCTTACCCAAGCTATTCCAGTTTTCGTCAAACATCTCGGTTTCTCCGTAATAGATATCAGCATCATCCGCGGAAGCGAAAACCTTTTCAACCGTATCCCTTGCATAAATTTCATCACCTGAATTCATGAAAAGAACATACTGGCCACTTGCCATCGCCAGGCCTTTGTTCATCGCATCATAAATGCCCTGATCTTTCTCAGATATCAATCTGCTAATCCGGTCTTGATATTGTTGAATCACTTGCACTGTGCCATCGGTAGAGCCGCCATCCACCACAATGTATTCAATATGCTGGTAGGTTTGTTCAGTAACAGACCTGATTGTGCGCTCAATATCCTTCACATTATTATACACCACCGTTATTACGGATAAGGAAGGCGTATTGGCCGATGGCTTGAGCAACCTGTTGTAAATCTCAATATGTTTTTCAGCAATAATACGTTCAGAAAACTTTTCTAATACTGTTTGGCGAGCAGTTAAGTTAAGTTTTTCTCTGTCGGGATGATGGTACGCCCATTCAATTCCCTTAGCAAAATCGGCAGCCGACTTATATTTAGCCAGGTATCCGTTTTCCAGGTGTGTTACCATGTCTGGGATACCGCCGGTTGTAAACGCAATAGCCGGAGTTCCGCAAGAAAGGCTTTCCATTACGGTATTTGGAAGATTATCTTCCAATGATGGTGTTAAAAAGACATCAGCTGCACTGTAACAAATAGCCAACTTCTCATCGCTCGATATGGTGCCCAAAAAGGTAGTTTTTACTGAAAAATCCGGTACATTCTTATCATCTCTATTGCCAAAAACGATTAGCTCAATCTTATCCTTATCAATCAGATTTTCAGAAATCAGGGTATTTAGTGCTTCAACTAAATAAGGCGTACCTTTATGTAAATCCTTACGGGATGGCATAAAGCCACTTAACATCACAAACTTGTCGGGTGCAATACCTAAATGCTCCTTGGATGCAGCTTTGTTATAAGGCTTAAAAACTTCTGTTTCTAATGTATTAGGGATTACATGAACAGCCGCATTACCCAATAACTTACTTCGCCTGATGGATTCGGCCATCCAAATACTTGGAGCAGCAATCGAAAACTTCAATTGGCTATAAGCCCGACTCTTTGCCCGCCAGATTTTATGCGAAATATCGTTTTCATGCGACTGCTTTAGCAGCGGACAATTACCGCATTCATTTTCAAAATGATCGCAGTTATAACGCACATGGCACCCACCGGTAAACGCATTACTATCGTGAAACGTCCAGACGATGGGCTTGTTTAATTGGGCTAACTTTTCAAGATCCCTAGGTCGCAGAAAGGCATGGTTTACCCAATGGAGGTGAATAATATCGGCACCGAGTAATGCAGGATGATCAGAAATATCTCGTCCCCATATGGGGATAGAGAATGGAATTTTTAATTTTTTACCGAAGGCAGATGAGGTATAACGCTCAAACAGGATTCCGAATGCTGTTAATGCTTTAGCAAGTTTGCTGGCGGATAAACAATAGATTGAAGGATTCTTTCCAAATTTATAATTTACCCAAACTTCAGATTGGATTCCGTTATGTTCCAATGCCTTGCTCAATCTCAAACAAGCCCGGCCGGCACCGCCATTTCCATCGTAAGTATTTAAGTGTACTACTTTCAAACGGTTCAAAAATACAAATAAGGATGAAAGGGAATCATCTCGAATAATGTAATCACATATTTTAAATACTTTTGGCAAAAAACCCGAATCAAACATGGCGGTTGTAAGCCCACTAACTCAGAAAAACAATACAGAATTAATTGAAGAGATAAATACTTCTGATTTATTAGCCCTTTATAAAAAATTGGGATTCTCTGAGTTAAGGGAATTAAAGCCTTTTGATTCCATTGGTTTATACCGCTGCCTGGACACTGATTTACGCTTTTTTTACCCGCAAGCAACGGGAGAAGCGGAATTTTATGAAGTTCTTCAGCAGAATGACTGGTATTACTTAGATAATAAAAGCGAGTATGCTTACGCTGATTCTTTGATTAAGGAAGGGGATAAAGTTTTAGATGTGGGCTGTGGCAGAGGCCAGTTTGGCTCGCGGATATCGTCTAAGGCTCATTTCACCGGACTTGAATTCAATGACGAAGCCATCAAAAAAGCAACCGCCGCAGGACTTCATGTGGTGAAACAATCAATCGAGGAACATTCAATTGAAAATGAAGGCCGGTATGACATGGTGACCTCTTTCCAGGTTTTAGAACATATTGGTAACAGCAGAGACTTTATCCGCGCAAGCTTAAGCGCCGTAAAACCGGGTGGAAAACTAGTTGTCTCTGTCCCTAGTTATGATTCTCTGGTTTCCGTTCAGCTTAATAATACATTAAATCTGCCGCCGCATCATATGAGCTGGTGGTCTGATAAAGCGCTAGAAAGCCTTGCCGGTTTGTTTGACATGGAACTTATTACCATCCATCACGAAGAGCTTGATTCTGCGCACAAACAATGGTACAGTTTTTTGCTTATCGCGGAAGCTTTGAAAAAAATGATTGGTTTCAAATCGAATAAAAAAGTCATCGACAGATCGCTGTCATTGAAAGCAATACATGGCGTTGCAAAGGTTCTTAGTCCACTGCTTGCAAAGGGATTAGTTGATCAACGGATGACGCCCTACGGCCATTCGGTTACGGCTGTCTATCGGAAAAAAGGCTAGACTATTTGCGGACGCCAGAAAACAGTTGATTAATATAGCGCATTCCGCGCTGATATAAACTGCCCTTGCGATTTTGCAAAAAGTCTTTTACCACTGAGAATGCCTTTTTATCCTCGGTCACCATTGGCGGAAATTGTGAAACCGGAGTCCGGTTAATCGTCACCTTATAAATATCATTAACGCCCGAATGAACCCCTGATCCGTCATGGCCGATATTATCGATTAAGGATTTGGTAGGATAAAGGCTTAAGCCCTTTTTAAGAAATACAGAAGCATACCATCTGATTGCCCAGGAATTATTTTTTCCGGACTTAAATTGCCGCATGTGTTTCCAGTAATTCATCGCACCTTCCATCTCGAACTCATACTTCAACCTAGAGTCGAATTGGCTCATCAGTTTATCAATATCCGGCTCAAAATAGTTCCAGGCCCTGTTCCAGGTAGCCCAACCCCAGCTGCTGGTAGAACGAAGAAAGAAGCTTTCGGGTAATCCGGGACGGTCAATCGGGTACATATAAGCACCGATATGCATTACTCTTTCATCCGACTCGTAGCGTTGCAGTGCGTCATTGAAATACTGAAGTGTATACGGCGAAGAGATTAGATCATCTTCAAAGACAATTACCTTACCGTATTCTTTTACGAGCTTTGTTACTCCGTCTATTATAGAATTTGCTAGTCCCCTATTCTGCTCCCGTTCTATCACTTCCACGGATTTGAAACCATCAACGTTATGAATTAACTCCCGAACTTCGGCCACAGCCTTCTCGTCTCCAATTTTTGGACCATCAGAAAACACGAATAAACGCGATTCATCAGCAAGCAGATTCTGCTGTAAAAACTTAATGGTTCTTCGGGTATGTTCGGGTCGGTTGTAAACAAATAATGCGATTGGAGCAAAATTCTGCATCGTTTAGCGGAGTTTCTTCATTAACACATTATCGATCAAATCGTTGATGTCTTCTGAAATATTTAGAAAATATATCGAAGATATATACAGCAATGCTATCAGCAGCGAGCGATATAAAACATCCAGGTAAAAGTTAGTCAAGTCTGGTAGAAATAATCCCAACGTTAAACACAGTCCGCCGACAACTAAACATTGCAAATGTTTAATGCCAAACGGTTGCATTTTAAACTTCAGATTAAGATAAAGCCAGTATCCAGAGTTGATAATTAACATAATGCCTACATAACTCCATGCAGCACCCAATATGCCTAGCTTTGAAATAAACCCGTAATTAAGTATTGCTGATAGAATTGTAGCGAACGACAAGAACCTAACAACTACTTTATAGTATTTAGAAAAACTTATAATTGCACCGTTTAAGCCGCCAGTGATATCAATCAAACATCCTACTCCAAGTAAAATAAAGACATTAAAATAATTTGCATATTCTGGCTTATGAAGCAAGAAAAGTATATTTCTCTGATTAATTATCAGACCTATCAATAAGAGTAAGCCAATTACTAATTGCACAATTGATGTTTTCTTATATATGTTTCTGATTTTGTCCTGGTCCTCATTTTTCCATGCATCGGCTATGATTTGGTACGAGGTTGTATTAAGAGCTTTAGCCGGAAGGCTAATCACAGCTGCGATTCCAAAAAATGTACCGTATATACCAACCATTGCTTCTCCGCTAATCATTTTCAAAAAAACAAGTCCTAAGCCAGGTATGATGGCCACGGCACTCCCTGCGATCATCGAAAACAGGCCGTACCCAGTCATTGTTCTAATATTCGCACGAACTTCCGGAGTTATAGATGTGGGTTTTCCTATTTTTAGACGATAGATATACCAGGTAATTAGTAGTACAATTAAAAGATTAGTGATTAAATAAAAGTTGATAAAGTCTTTAAAATCCATTACCCGGAACATAATCAAGATTACTCCTATTGAAGTAAATACCTTTACCAATACCTCCCTCAAAAAAGTCGGCACAATGCTTTTGAATATTGTTCGAGCTAAAGTTTCCTGAATTAAAAAAATAAGTGTCAAGAATGAGATCGGAATAACATAATAGTATAGCTCGCTCATTAAAGAAACTCCTGCCTTGTTTCCGTAAAATGAAAAAAGTAACTCTTTAAAAAAGATAAATCCAATGG
>DASVRX010000125.1:0-5005 GCA_036388375.1 Pedobacter sp.
CCTTTATAGGTAAAAATTCGAAATAGACGTCAGTCGCCTTTCTTGAAGAAGCCATTTACCTGCCCTTCTTGCATATTGAATTCGTGTAAGTTCTCTTACGATGCGAAAATGCTTTACCGATGCTGGTCAATTAAAACAACATTTCGGTCGGGGTCGGCTAGCATAACACTTGCAGGACCGGAGATATTCTCGTCAGCTTCTGTGATTAAACTGATGCCTTTATTTTTTAGATGCTTTTGGATTTCCCTTACATCTTCAAACTTTTCAATTTTGAGCGTCTTCGTCCCAACCTGATTAAACGTTAAAATGTTACCTTCGAGCATTCCCTGAAACAAGCCGATAAGTGAATTCTCATTTTTCATAATGAGATAGTTTTGGTTTACATCTGCTGCAAAGGCAGTAAAACCAAGGTTTTCATAAAATTCCTTTGAGGCGTTAATGTCCTTCACGCTAAGGCTTACTGAAAATGCTCCTAATTTCATATTGTCTGGTTTTGTTGTAAGTGTCAGTAGTTCTATTCCAGTCCCACAATAATATATTCCAATTATCGATCTTATCCTGAAAAGTATGAATTGTCTGAAAGCCGGTCCTTACATGCGCTTTCATTGACCGAATATTATTAACCGAAACCTCTGTTAAACAAATTTCAAATTTGTCAGAATATACTTCTTTATGTTTAAATATAAACCTTCGAAAATACCATTCCCTCTATGCGATTCAGCAATGCAAATTTGCCCCATAACATAGTACTTATAACTACTTAATGGCATCTGGTTGAAAGATAAATTACTAAACATTGCAAACATTGGAGTTAATACAGGAATCAATTCACTGAACTCTTTCAACATTACTAATGCATATCCCACAACATTTTCATTGTCCTTAGCAATAATCTGTCTGGCAGAATTATTCATTTTTGTTAAAAGCTCGAGATCATGCTTAACGGTCACAAAGCCATTTGAATTTCTTTCTTTAGGAGATAAGTTTTGAATATGATTAGAGTCTTGCAATTTCAAAATTTGTTCTAATTCATGTTCTGTTTCTGCAAGTTTGATAATTATATGGTCTTTCATGATTTGACTTTAATTACAAACAACTCAGCCAGCGTTCATAACGCTGGCTGAATTTCTTTATTTGAAGTTTGTCATGCGACAATCAAACCCGATTGCCGTGGAAAACCCGGAATGAAGCAGCCTTCTTTTGGCTGCGAAATGAGGATTTGGAACAGAAAGCGGGGCTGAATTTCAATACGAAGACGAGATTTGCTTTTCAAATATTCTTATACTTCTTTTTCAGCGATGCTATATTTTTTAAATTAAATTCGACTCCGTAAGCACATTATTCATCGCACGAACCGCATCAGCACTTTTATTAAATGTACTTTGCTCTTCATCACTCAACTTAAAATCAAGGATCTTTTCCCAGCCGTTTTTCCCCAATATAACAGGTACAACGAGAGAAATGTCTTGCTGGCCATACTCGCCATCCAGCGCAACTCCGCAAGAAATTAGTTTTTTCTCATCACGTAAAATGCTTTCTACCATTGCTGCGGTTCCTGCACCTGGTGCGTACCATGCAGAGGTCCCAATAAGCTTAGTTAAAGTTGCGCCCCCCACCATGGTAGATGAAACTACCCGGTCTTGTTGCTCCTGGCTTAATAACTGGGTAACCGGAATGCTGTTCCATGTTGCGTGTTTAATTAACGGAATCATGGTTGTATCGCCGTGTCCGCCAATTACAACTGCGTTCAGATCAGCAGGAGAACAATTTAATTCCTGGCTCAGGTAATATTTGAAACGGGCAGAATCCAGTGCGCCGCCCATACCAATAATCCTTTCCTTTGGTAAGCCCGATGTTTTGAATGTTAAGTAGTTCATTGTATCCATCGGATTGGATACAACTATGATGATAGTATTGGGTGAATATTTTAAGATGTTTTCGGTTACACTTTTAACAATTCCTGCATTAGTGCCGATGAGTTCTTCACGTGTCATGCCTGGTTTTCGGGGCAATCCCGAAGTAATTACAACCACATCCGAATCAGCAGTTCTTGAGTAATCATTAGTTACGCCCACAATCTTGGTATCAAAACCAAGCAATGCAGCTGTTTGCATCATATCGATCGATTTACCTTCGGCAAATCCTTCTTTAATGTCTAATAAAACTACTTCTTCGGCAAGTTCTTTCCTTGCGATATTATCAGCGCAGGTTGCGCCTACTGCGCCTGCTCCAACTACGGTTACTCTCATTAGCTTATAATTATGAATTTTGTGCCCAAGTTAGAAAAAGGAAAGTTTGTATGAAATCTTTTTCTGATATTTTGTAGCGTTCTTAGATAAACTACCGTAATATGAATACGCTAAATACACATCGGGCAATAATTCGAAATTTTGTCTTGAATCTACCTGTGATTTATAATAATTGGTTTAGCCATCGGATGACTAAAGTCATCTGATGGTTTTTAACTAAGCAGCTGTTTTAAATGATGCTCAAGGTGGTTCACATAATCCTCAATTAAAAACTCCAGAGTAAGATGTTTCTCGTCTTTGCCAATTGATGTACGCAGGAGTTTATCTTGCGGAATCTGTTTGATTACATGAACCAAGTGCCGGTTATAAGTTTCCCATAAGGTTATAAGAAGTGTGCTGTTTTCTTCCTGGTACGCCTGAACATTTACCCACTTATCCTGATCATAAAATACTACTGGAGTTTCAAATTGTGCTCTTACAAAACGCTGATGATTAATGGTTGCCGAGTCGATTAAATGGCCGAGCAGCTCTTTTTTAGACCATTTGCCAGGGGATGGCTTTAAAGTAAGTTCCTCTTCTGAGAATTGCCTTAATGTGGCGGGCACTGAAGAACAAAGTCCGTTAAGTTTTTCGATAGCCTGATGAATCATAGGTTGCTTTTGCGATTTTTAAAAATCGCAAAGTAGTAAACCCACGCCATAAAAAAGAATTGAAGCGGAATGCGAAAGTACAGGTAAGCTTCACCTTTTTCCATTCCTCCCGCAGGCAGACGTTTCATGGCGCCCACAATATTGGCAGGTAATACAGCTATCAGGAATATCAATAATAAAATACCGGTCAGCCAGCGGAATCTTTTTAGTAGAAGGCCAATAGCGGCCAGAATCTCGATGATGCCGGTGAAATAAACCAGTTCTAGTTTAAACGGAATGATATCGGGCATCATCGCTACCATGGTTTTAGTGAAGAAGAAGTGAGCTACTCCGGCGATTGTTAATAGTAGTGAGACGGGAATTAGTCCGGTTTGAGCATGGTTAAGACGGTTCTTGAACAGAAACTTATTTGCCAGGTAAACTATGGCGAAAAGTATAGGCAGAGCTAAAAAGGCAGCCATTTAGGATTTGAGTTTAATGGGTATCCAAATCTCTTCTTCAGAAACGGGATCGTTATTTTTATACTTTGATCCCAGCACTTCAAAATGAGGGCGGCTATCTAATTCATACTCTGATTGCGGAAGCCATTTAGAGAAAATGTACTCGAAAATGCTATGATCTGTACTTAAGCCCTTATATAAGAAAACTGCATAATCTCCTGCTTTTAACACAAATGATTCCATCCCCTCTGGAATAGCGCTAAAGTCGGAGACTTCGACGGTTGCCCACTTTTCAAACGGAGTATGAGGGCTAAAATCAAATGACTCAGGATAAAGTTGCATAGATATCATATCTGGGTTTACCTTGTTTGGGATTTGGTTTCGATGAGGCATAAAGCTACGCCAGAGATCAGATGTTTTGTTGTTAGCAAACGTCATCTTGATGCTTTTACCGACTAGCTTCTTTTCGCCTAGCGTTTTGATGAGAGGTTGAATATTCATTAGAGATCAATTTGAATATCGTATTTATCCAAAAGTCCAGCAAGTCCCTGAATCGAAAATTTGGCTTTTTTAATTCTATTGACTTCAGGATCTATCGAGAAATTATAAGAAGTTCTAAAATCAGCTTTTTCTAATATGGTGTTGTAAAAAGTTGACTTGGCGAAATCACAATTTGAGAGGATCGAGCCTGTTAAGTCGCATTCCGTAAAGTCAACTTCCTGAAGTTGGGTGTTTTTAAATTCTGTTTTTTTCAACTTGATTTGATAAAAAGAAGAATGGTTGAGGTTGCAGTTCTCCAGATCGAATGCGAGTCCAAACTCATTGCAAGATTCGAACTTTAAGCCGAGCATTTTACAGTCTTTGAAGGTGATGTTTCTTAAGGCTGTCTTTGTTAAATTCGCCAGACTTAGATCACAGGCAAGAAATTCGCAGTCTGAAAATTTGATGCCCGAAAGATCGACGGAGGAAAGGTTGCAGTTGGAGAAAGTGCAGTGATCGTATTCGCCTTGCAACAGCAGATCCTTTCTAAAGTCGGTTCGATTGAAAGTTTTATCTCTAACGTAAATTTGTTCCATGAGACATTGGTGCAAATATGAGGAAAATTGTTATTTACATTGCCGCTCTTGTATCAATACTATATTAAAGGAATTAGAATGACAAAGGAAGAGTTCCTCAAAGAAATTTCGCAAACACTATTCAAAGTCGAGGCCGAGAAACTGGCAAGTCTTTTCGCCGAAACACAAGCCATAAACCAACTTCTGGAACTTACATTTTATCCCAAAAAAGAAATTGCCTTTAGAGTGGCCTGGATTTTGGAAACTGTATATTATAAAAATCCTCAAGCTTTTGTTATTCATTTGGATGACTTTAAAAGCGCTTATTGTCAACAAAAGAACCTCAGTTGTCAAAGGCATTTTACTAATATCATGATGGACATCACATCGCCGAAAAGTAAAGTCTATGAACGAATAGTAAACACCAGTGATTTTGAAGCTGTTACCGAAACAACCTTTGAATGGCTTATTGGTCCGAAAACTCCGGTTGCTGTTCAGGCAAACTGTTTAGATATTCTCTACAATTTATCCGGACGATATGATTTGATTAAAGATGAACTTGTATTTCAAACAGAACACCTTTTGAAAAACGGAAGCGCAGCCATACAAAG
>DASVRX010000126.1:0-6645 GCA_036388375.1 Pedobacter sp.
ATGTCGTATTCTTTACTGCGTTTAAAAGTTAATTTTTCCTTTTTTATCTTTAGGAGATCGTTCTTAGTCCAATTGATAGTGACATCGTCAATACTGCTGTATATCAATTGCATTTTATCGTTAAAAACTAAAGTTTTCTCATTATACAACCTATTTATGGTATTCCTATCGATGATTTTCTGCAACTGATAGTCAATTTCCTTCACCTCGATCAATAATTTTACGGTCGTTTCTGCTTTTTCAGATAACCGGTCTTTAAACTCCTCAACCCGGAAGTAGGCGAATGAGTAATAAATTGTCATCATAACTGCTGCGAGCAGTATCGAAAACAGAAAACTAAACAGAATTGAAAAGCGCTGAATGAGGGTCATTAGCTTTTATTTAGGTAATAACCATAACCAGGCCGGGTGTGAATCAATTTTAAATCAAAGTCCTTGTCTATCTTATTCCTTAGAAAGTTTATATAAACCTCTATTGTGTTGGTACCTGTATCAAAATTGATGTCCCATACTTTTTCCGCTATGGTTTGCTTTGAAATGGTTCTTCCTTGTGCCTGAGCCAGCAGTTCTAATAACTTATACTCTTTAGGCGTTAATTGAAGTTCTTTCCCTCCCCGGTTCACCCGCATGGTTGATGCATTGATGACTAAATCCTCTATTTGATAAACTACATCGTGAGTGGTAGCAAGTGGCATGGACACCCTGCGCATCAAAGCCTTAATTCTTGCCAGCAATTCGTCAAGATGAAAGGGTTTAACTAAGTAATCATCCGCGCCATAATCCAGAGCCTGCACTTTATATGAAACGGAGCCATAAGCTGTGAGCATTAGTATCGGACTTTGTTTATTTTCCTCCCGAATTTTTTTGCAAACCTCAAACCCGTTCAACAAGGGTACGCTTATATCCAGTAAATATAAATCATATTGCGGCAGACCTTGTTTCAGAAAGCTTCCACCATCATGAATAACATCACATTCAAATCCCTTGTTACTAAGGAAGAGCTTGAGCTCGGAGGCCATTTTTACATTATCTTCTAAAATCAAAATCTTCATGGAATCAATTTTGGTTAACTAAGAATGGAACAGCCTTATCACGTGATAGAAAACCTATGCTCTGGCAAAGGTTTAACATAACGGTGATAAGTAAAAACAGCGTATCCAGATCATTAGCTTCATATATACTTATGTACTCCATCCCCGGATCAGACACACTAACCCTAAAAATATCTTTATCGGGAACCAGGGTAATCTTGACCTTACCGGATTTACAGAACTCCAGCACTCAGCCGAAATCAGGTTCGCAAAATCGAAAATTGACTTTCAACTTTAATTCTGTTGTTAAAAGACTGTAATCCATGTTTCAGTTCTGCTCTTGCTTTCCGATAATACTTAAAACATCCGAATAGCAGGCTTTAAACCTGTTCATGAAAAAACTATTACACCCCTCAAAATCTCTCATCTATTAATGTCTATCATCAACATTTGTTCAGCTATTAAAACGGCATCATACAATTCTGCGCTACGTTCCCCGTTTTCGAAGCGAAGGATTAACGGAAATATCTCTTATTAAAGGTCATTTTCCTCATATTATCCTGGGTATAGGCCTCGGTAAGTCGCTTTAGCAGTTCTTCTATCACTTTTGAATTTAGAGCTTCATTTCTCATTAGAATAAAATTTAAACCATACAGGAACTTAATAGCAAAATTAGGCTCTTATCCTGTGGCACAGATTAAAATATGCTTAAAATGAAATCCCACATGTATTTAGCACGTCAAGTTTTTTATTAATTTCTTAAGATTCAGAATTCCATCAAGAAAAAATCGCCAGGAGCATATTATACGCACTTCGAATTATGCTTACCGGCTCGGTCTTTTTTTGTAGGCTTTTGGTTGTCTTTTGCTTAGTAAAATCGAATTTAAACTCTTCAAAGGGTCCTTCGTATCTTTTAACTTGGAAAAATATATTTGCAGGTTCTTCCCACTTGAAGGTTACGTAGCGCTTTTTATTAGAAGTTATATCAGGTTGAATAATCTCAAAATGCAAGTGCGGTCCAGTTGAGAATCCGGTATTTCCGGAATAACCTATCACCTGGCCTTTTCTAACTAATTGGCCTTCTTCTACAATAACGCCCCCGGTGTCCAGATGAACGTATCTCGCAATCGAGCCATCATCATGAAGTATTGCTACGAAATTAACGTCATGGATGTAACTAGAGTCCGGCCCGCCAATTTCAGAGTCCGACCGACGTAGCGCAACTACTCCATCACGCACTGCAGTTACTGCTGTGCCTATCGGCATAGCAAAATCATAAGCAAAACTATTGGTGTGACTAAAGGAACCGCCCGGACCTTGAGAAACTCTATAGGTTCTACCCATGTGATATGGGTACCGGTATAAATAGCCTTGATCAGGAATTAAAGAAGTATCTCCCAAAGTAAGTCGCCAACTGTAGGTATAGTTATAGGGTAAGGAAGATATCTTTCGTTTGAACGCAGCAATTGTATATGCGGAAACTTTTGCTGGAACAATTGCGGAAAACTCGGTAGTATCAGCGTATAGATTTTCCACTTTAAATTTAACCTTTATAGTTAGCGGTACTGAAAGATCATTGTCTATTATCATAGCGACTGAATCCCGAGTGAGGTCTACGGTAGTAACTTTTGCTCTGTCAATGATCTTATGACCATTCGCCTTTGCCGCACTCACATATGACAACAGAATAAATAATAGCTTAAAGAATAAAACCTTCCTAAAACCAACCCGATTACACAGCAAGTGTAACATAAAGTCATTAAACATCAATTTTCCCCTCGTTACTGAAACGGTGTTCGAAAGGGTATCTTGCGATTTAAGTGATTTTAAGCTTGCTGATCATGCCGATTTACTTCATCTTGTTCAATTACACTAATAATAAGAACTGCTCTAATAGCTTGAAATAATTTGAAGCAGTTAAAGCTTAGATACGCTTTTCTGTATGTAAAGGAAAAAAGGTAATGTTCAATAAGGACGGCAAGTTTCTCATAATCAAACGGCTACTTTACCAGTCTGATATCTATTTCCCTATCAACATAAGTCCATTCTTCAGTATCTCTTAATCGCTTTACCAGTTCTTCAAAAGCATTTGAATGTTCGGGTGCATATTCGAACCATGTTAAAAAGTCGAAAGGCTCTCCAATGTCTCTTGAGTGAAATAATTTTCGAGCAATTGCGGGCAAGTATTTTAAGCCTGTTTTTGTATGCTGTGATTGCTTTTCAAATATCGCTCGTCTTTCATCCTGGGCCAGACTCCACCAAACTTCAGATTTACGCATAGGAATTAGCGCCGCACACGTAGCATGCGCCCGGCCAAGGTTCTCCTGAATTGATACAAGGCTTTCCTTTTCCTGCTTTTCGGTATACCTGAGATTACTTACTACACCTTTTAGGATCCAGGTATAATTACTTGACAGGGGTTCTGAAGCGGGACGCACATCAATTCCAGATATGCTTTCAAGAGGTTCGCCTGTAATAGTTTCCATTTTTACCACCCGCCATGAACCTGAGCTGCCTCCAACGAAATTAAAAGTACTGTCTGCCATATTGCATTTACATGTTTTAAATATAAGTTAAATTATATAAATCATGCACCCATAACCTACTGGTTTATAAGCAACAGTGTGTCCTTTTCTGTGTATTCAGGCAGAGATAAACTCTAAGAAGCCGGACAGGGAGTGCTAAAGCTGATAGAATATTTCTCTTTGCTCCAGGCTCGAAGGTACTGTCTAAACTTTCGCGAATAATTATATTTTACTAATGCGTTGCTTATGGGCATTCTCAGTTCGTGGTCAACGAACTTTACTTATCTGCAGCAACGTGATAGATTGGATCTTCTAAGATATTTACATCGATGACCGCCTCAGCATTTTTTAAAAGCAACCGACAGTCCTCACTCAGATGTCGCAGATGTAGTTTTTTCCCGGCTTTCAAATACCTCTCCGTAAGCTTGTTCAAAGCTTCTATACCAGACATGTCAGCAACTCTGCTATCCTTAAAATCAACGATTACTTCTTCCGGATCATTTAAAACATCAAACTTTTCGTTGAACGCTGCTACCGAACCAAAAAATAAAGGTCCAAATATCTCATAATGCTTTACCCCTGCATCGTTAACATACTTCCTTGCTCTGATGCGGATCGCGCTATCCCATGCAAATACCAGGGCCGAAATGATTACTCCGATAAGTACTGCCAAAGCCAAATTATGAAGCCAAACGGTGATTACGGCGACCAGAATACCGACAAACACATCCTGCTTTGGCATCTTATTTATTATTTTGAAACTCATCCATTCGAATGTCCCGATAGCAACCATAATCATAACACCGGTAAGTGCCGCCATGGGGACCCGCTCTATTATCGGGGCACCAAAAAGAATGATGAGCAAAATAGTAAGAGCAGCAACGATACCCGATAACCGGGCTCTTGCGCCAGCCGAAAGGTTAACAAGTGTTTGTGCTATCATCGGGCACCCGCCCATCCCAAAAAAGAATCCGTTTAAAATATTCGCACCTCCCTGTGCCAGGCATTCCCGGTTCCCGTTTCCTCTTGTTGCCGTTATCTCATCTACAAGATTCAGGGTCAGTAATCCTTCGGTTAAACCTACGCCCGCCATAATTAATGCATAGGGAAAAATCACTTCAAGGGTATTCCAATTAAATGGGATCTCCGGAATATGAAAAGGCGGAAACCCACCGCTAACCGAAGCGATGTCTTTTACTGTTCGGGTATCAATATTAAAGCCCAGTACTATCAGAAATACTACAATTATAGCGGCTAATGAAGGCGGGATTGCTTTCGTAATTTTAGGGAATAATAACACCAGGACGACCGTAAACGCAACCAAACTGGTCATTATAACAAGTGGTTGTCCCGTCATCCAGGTCAACTGGCCGTTAACTATCGTTTTAAACTGTTCTAATTGCGCCATGAAAATAATTACGGCCAATCCGTTAACAAAACCAAACATTACTGGCTGAGGAACCAAACGTATAAACTTACCGAGTTTAAATAATCCGACAAGGATTTGTATTACACCCGCGAGCACGACGGCTCCAAATACATATTCAATTCCATGTGATTTCATTAAAGCGATTAAAACGACAACGGTTGCTCCCGCTCCACCGGAAATCAAACCAGGCCTTCCTCCAAAAATGGCTGTCACCAAGCCCATAATGAAGGCTGCATATAATCCTACTAGCGGGGGGAATCCAGCGAGTATAGCAAAGGATAGTGATTCAGGCATCATGGTCATTGCAACCGTTAAACCCGCTAAAATTTCAATTTTATAATCTACTTTTTGTTTAAAGTCAAAAAGACCTAAGTATGATTTACTCATAAAGATGTACAGTCAGAAATAATAAGTATGTGAAGACAACACCATTAAATAAGAGGTGCAAAAGACAAGTTAATGCTTAACTCAGGGTGGTGAAACGGGGCTATTTTTTATAATAGTTTTCATTCGCAAAGGCAAAGGTATAAAAATCAACCAAACGTCTGATTAAACTTGTCGTTTTTAAAGCGACTAGTAGGCTGTTGCTGCCTCTATAAAGAAGATGGGGTTGATACAGCGGTTTTATGAACTGGAAAGTATGTCTCTCTCTGGCATGAGTGAGTTGTATAAATTGGTCATAATGGATATTAATAAGACCCACTAGGGCGATAGACGGATTGTCGTTTCAGACTTGAGCTCACGACCTGAAGCAGAGAGATTTCCGCTTTTCAAGACTATTTATGGCAAGGTTATCCTTTAATAAAGCTATGTATCGGATAGTATGATTAATTGCTCTCAGAAGAGATAGCAGGACTAGTAATCACACCATTACTTACTACTATCCTTTTGCATCAAATTTAGCCTAAGCGCTATTTGAAAATTTGCGTTACCATACTGGCTGACCGACGAAGTTGAAGTAGTATAATTGGAACTCACCGAACCAAACTTTTTGATAGCCACACCAAAGCCAAAGGTGGCGCTTTGAGTAGTATGATAAATTGTCATCAGATTTATGCTTCCATTTGCAATCGCAAAATTTGCCGCAAGGTCAACAATATGATTATAGCCCTTAACTGTTCTGTATACAAGCTTGGGCTCTATTTCAAGTCCCTTAACCGCCTTGGAGAAATAGAACTTATAACTTACTGCCGAAAAGAACGATGAACGATCGCCTACTCTATTCAAGTCATCTTTTTTTAAGGAACCCTTCAGATTTGGGATAGTAGCCTGAATGGTTAGTTTTGAACGGGTATAAGCTAATCCAAAATCTCCGTCCATATAGGTTTCTGAATCGTTAAAAGCACTTATTGAATTATCATCGAAATCGCCTTTAACCGTTTCGGTAGAAATTCGCTGGTCCATAAGTCCAAATGAAATTCCAAAGTGCAGGTTTTGATTTTTATTTATCGGAAGATGATAAGCATAGGTTCCCATTACACGTGTACGTTTAATTAAGCCGGCTTCGTCATTGTAAATACTCAAACCTAAACCAACCTTTTTTCCGGTGCCATAATCAGCTGTAACTGCCTGCGTTTGAGGTGAGCCCGAGAAGGCAGACCATTGTTGTCGGTAGCCAAGATTCAGATTAAGCCCTTGATTAACGCCAGCCATAGCCGGAT
>DASVRX010000127.1:0-10957 GCA_036388375.1 Pedobacter sp.
CCGAAGTAAGACAATACGAACGGTTATTCCGCGTGGAAGATCCGGGAAATGAAGAGCGCGATTTCAAGGAATATATTAATACCGAAAGTTTGTCGATTATTCCAAGTGCTTACATTGAGCCAGATTTAGCTACAGCCGAAATTGGAAGAGGATACCAGTTTATCCGAAAAGGATATTTTACGCTAGACAAAGAATCCTCTCCCGAAAAACTTGTGTTCAACAGAACCGTTACGCTTAAAGATACCTGGGCCAAAGAAGTTAAAAAAGGATAGGTTTCTAAATGAAATCTTATGGCAACAATTGCTCCCTTAGCAGAAAGAATGCGGCCAGCTTCGCTGGACGAGTATGTGGGACAACAACATTTAGTTGGTCCGAATGCAATACTGCGAAAGGCGATTGAAAGCGGCAATCTACCATCTTTAATTTTATGGGGCCCGCCCGGCGTAGGCAAAACTACTCTTGCTTATATTATCTCGAGGCAATTAGACAGGCCATTTTTCAGTTTAAGCGCAATTAACTCTGGTGTTAAAGATATCAGGGAAGTAATTGAAAAAGCTACACTGTTAAAGGAAACCGAAGAGAATCTTCCCGTTTTATTTATTGATGAAATCCATCGTTTCTCAAAATCGCAGCAGGATTCACTATTGGGTGCTGTAGAGCGCGGACTAGTAACACTAATAGGCGCTACCACCGAAAACCCTTCTTTCGAAGTTATTTCAGCTTTGCTTTCGCGATGCCAGGTGTATATCCTGAAGTCTTTATCTGAAGATGATTTAATTAATCTGATCAATCGAGCATTAAAGAACGACGAACACCTTTCCAAAAAACAAATCGAGATTTCAGAATACGAAGCCCTGTTTCGCCTTTCGGGAGGAGATGCACGCCGGCTTTTGAATGTGCTTGAACTGGTTGTGAATGCTGTTGGCGGTGAGAAGCCGGTTATCACCAATAAGCTGGTGCTGGATAACGTTCAGCAGAATATGGCTTTGTATGATAAAGCCGGAGAAAACCATTACGATATTATTTCTGCCTTTATCAAATCCATCCGCGGAAGCGATCCAAACGCAGCTGTTTATTGGCTGGCAAGAATGATTGCCGGGGGAGAAGATCCGCTTTTTATCGCCAGGCGCTTACTTATTCTTGCTTCAGAGGATGTGGGTAATGCCAATCCTAACGCATTGCTTTTGGCTAACAATTGTTTTCAGGCGGTTAATGTGATTGGTTGGCCCGAGTCAAGAATCATTCTTTCTCAAACCGTTACGTACCTGGCATCATCTCCCAAAAGCAACGCTAGTTACGAGGCGATTAATGCTGCCCAGGAACTTGCTTCTCGTACCGGAGATTTGCCTGTGCCACTTCATATCCGCAATGCGCCAACTAAATTGATGAAGAATATCGGTTATGGTAAAGAGTATAAATATTCGCATGGTTATGAAGGTAATTTCAAAGAGCAGGAATATTTTCCGGATGCGTTGAAAGGGACTACGTTGTATGAGCCAGGGAATAATGCAGCTGAAGAGAAGTTAAGGGAGAGGTTGAAGGGGCTTTGGAAGGGGAAGTATAGGTACTAACGGGTCATTTATCTAGCGGTAAATCTTCAAGATAAGTACCCATAATTGGTATTGCTTTTTCACCCTCGATTTTGAAGTAGGGTGCAGAATATTGTTCATAACGGAATTTGGGCCTTTGCTCATTGATATCAAACCACACCGAATCAGCAAATTGTATCGGCTGGATTCTTAAGTCCTTTCTCTTAAGCTGAATAAAGTTATATGGATCTCGTGGGATGGCCCATCTACCATTTGCGGTTTTGAATAAAGCAAAATAGTAATATTTTTTATGATAAAGCTTGCCACAATACTCGCTTACATAAAGCAGCACGTTTTGGTATAGGCTGAATCCAGGTGTGCCATAATGATCAAAAACTGTGAACGTAAGGGTGTCTTTGGGAACATTGCCTTGTACTTGTTGTAGAATTTTATATTCAGCTTTATATAAATTATCCATACTAATATAATAGTCGCAATAATAAGGCTCCTTCTCATACTGTACTTTAATTCTCTCCCCAATGAAAACAAAAGACCTTGAGGGAACTGTATCATTACAGGGAACATACGGTATGCAAATCTCGGGTTCGAGCTTAATGTCTACCGTCTTCATTTTTAATAAATTCGCTATTTTGTAAGCTTTAGTAAAATGATGTTCTAAATAAAAATAAAGCGAATCACCTTTTTTACCTCGTATTTTAAATCCCCCATCATCTTTAGACCAAACCGAATGGTTTGTATCTCTAATTAATTTTGAAAAATTTTCGTATCTGTTTTTTTTAAAGTCAAACTTGCGCAGGGTATCATTTAGAACAACATTTACAGTATGCCTTCCTTTGTTTTTGCTCGAGACAAACCCACTTACTAATACCTTCTTAGAAACAGGGGCACTACAGGAAAACAAGAAAAAAACTATGAAGATTTTTGGCATTTTATAAAATGTGAAAGCGTCGTTCTGTTGTTTCATATGAATAGGTGGTATGATGCGAATGTAATTGAAAACAGTGAAATCATCTAAGCCCTATTGCAATCTGTTAGCTATTTGCTTTTGTTCAATCAAGGTTCTACAGAGGCGGTTTCTGTATTTCTTTACAACGATTTAAAAAGAATGTACTTAGTTAACTATAGTTTGAGAACTAATCAATTTAATGGGCTTTGCTAAATAGATCTTTCGTATTTGGTTCCTTTCAGAAAATTCGGTAAGTAATTGAAGATTATAATTATTTAAATAATTAGTAGGGCAAACCGGAGCAAGCGTTTCAAAAAATACTGGAATGATGATATTGTAATTCCTGTATTTATTCTTCATTGAGTAATTTTCTATATCGGTAGTGTTAAGTCGATGTTTAATTTTATTCAAGACTTCTACATATATCGGAGTAGAGCTTTTTGAAAACTCTATTACTGAAACTTTAAAATCATTACCAATCCATAACCGAAAAAAAGTAGCTGTCGATGAGCAACTATCATTATTCGCTACCCTGACATTGAAATTTCTATAAAATGAACGTTTAAAGGAAGTTAAAACTTTTCCTCTTGGCTGTATGCTTCAGTAGGAATAAAGAATAAGCTAACGAATACTACAAGGGCTGATATTTTCATCACTGATATTTACAATTATAAGAATTTGTGAAACTATTACGTGACTCTTAAAAACGCACATAAGCCTTTAATTAGAGGATAGTCTTCATCATCTAATAAACCCTCTATTATAATTTCTAAATTAGAATTCTTTAAACTTTCCTTTATCTTCAACCTCATGAACCGCGCATTTTTACAGCATAATTGGTTGGCCTTTTGGCGCTCAAAAAATACGGGCCGCAGTATGGCTGTTACTATAATCACAGGCTTAGGTTTACTCTATTTATTCGCAAACCTTTTTGTTGTTTCCTTATTTCTGGAAAAGATTTTGGAGAAGGTTTTTCCTGGTCGGGAGGCCATTGAATCTTTCAATAGCTTATTACTCTATTATTTTCTTATCGATTTGCTCAGTCGGTTCCAGCTCCAGGAATTGCCTACCTTGCAAGTAAAGCCCTATCTGAATTTACCTGTTAAGCGAAACAAAATTATCAATTATCTATCGTTAACGTCGTTATGGTCCGGCTTCACGCTTTCACCTTTTATATTAACTATTCCCTTTTTGATTAAAGTTTTGGTTTTTGACGATGAGGCTTGGGGCTTTTTCCCAATGCTGATTTCAATAACCGGATTAATGATATTTAATCACTTCTTTAGTCTATGGCTTAAGAGGAAGATTAACATTAATGCCTGGTTTATGGTTGGTTTTCTATTAGCAATCGCCGGGATTATACTTGCGGATATTTACCTTGATGCAGTTTCTATATCAACCGTTTCAAGAAGCATTTTCAACGCCATATTAAAATCTCCTTATCTCGCCATCTTCCCGGTTTTAACCGGAGGATTGATGTATTTTCTTCACTATAAGTTCCTGAAAAGTAATCTCTATCTCGAAGAATTACGGAAAGACAACTCAAGGGAAAGGAGCACCACCGATATCACCTTCCTGAGAAGTTTTGGAATAGCTGGTGAATTAGCTGCCTTAGAAATTAAATTAATCCTCCGAAACAAGCGCCCAAAATCAACACTCATTATGAGCATGGCTTTTATGCTTTATGGACTTTTGTTTTATACCCGTCCGGAAATTGATCAACCTATGATGATTTTTGCAAGTTTATTCATGACCGGAGTTTTTATTATTAATTATGGCCAGTTTATGTTTAGCTGGCAATCCTCACATTTCGACGGCATATTGGCAAATAGGATTTCGACAGAAGATTTCTTCAAATCTAAATTTCTCCTCTTTACATTATTTTCAACGATAACCTTCCTGCTTACAACTCCTTATGTCTATTTTGGTTGGAAGATTTTATTCGCACATGCGATGCTTTATCTTTGGAATATCGGGATAAGCAGTTTAATTGTACTTGCCTTCGCAAACTGGAATTACAAATACATCGATCTTTCAAAGGGCTCATCCTTTAACTGGCAAGGTGTTGGCGCTTCTCAATTTATAGTTGGTTTCCCACTGTTTTTGCTGCCGCTAATGGTTTATGGTTTAAGTTATTGGGCTTTCAATCAGGTCGTCGCGATGCTGGTGTTAGGGTTTTTAGGAGTCATATTTATCTTATCGCGCCCGTTTTGGATCAAAAAATTGGTCGGCCTGTTTAATGGTAAGCGGTACGCTATTGCTGAAGGATTTAGAAATCGTTAACCTATGATACAAATTAACAATCTTACGAAAAGCTATAATGGCACCACGGTAGTTAATATACTTGAACTGGGTATTCATAGAGGTGAAGCTATCGGACTGGTGGGTAATAACGGAGCCGGAAAAACTACACTTTTTCGCATCATGCTCGACCTGATAAGAGCAGATAGCGGTGAAGTTTTATCAAAGGATGAAAATGTTGCAAAGAGTGAAAAATGGAAACATCATACATCATCATTCTTAGACGAAGGATTTTTGATAGAATACTTAACTCCAGAAGAATATTTCTATTTCATTGGTTCCTTACACGGAATAGGCCGCGCTCACATTGATTCGGAGCTTGAAAAGTATGCCGACTTTTTCTCAGGAGAAATTTTGAACCGGGGTAAATATATCCGCGATCTCTCTAAAGGAAACCAGTGTAAAGTGGGTGTTGTTGCCAGCCTGCTCCAAAAGCCTGAAGTTTTATTACTTGACGAGCCATTTGCGAATATTGATCCAAGTACTCAAATCAGATTAAAAAATATTATTAAAGAGATCACGTTTGAAAAACAGGTGACCACGATTGTATCTAGTCACGATTTAAACCATGTAACCGAAGTATCAGACCGGATCTTACTGATGGAAAAAGGCTTGATTATTAAAGACATTAAAACGAATTCAAATACGCTTTCAGAACTCGAAGCGTATTTTTCTGTTATGAAATAAAAGTATCAAAATGAATTTAGATTTAACCGGTAAGCGGGCTTTGGTTTGCGGGAGTACACAAGGAATTGGCCGCGCAGCCGCTTCAGAGCTGGCATTTTTAGGAGCCAGCATTACCCTTGTTGCCAGAAATACTGAAAAATTACAAGAGGTGATTAATCACTTGCCTGCTGATGATACCGAATCACACCATTTCATTGTTGCAGATTTTACTCAGCCGGAAAGGCTTAAAGCAGAGCTTGATAAATATTTAGAAGACCATACCATCGATATTCTGATCAATAATACGGGCGGTCCACCTGCGGGGCCAGCAATTGATGCTTCGGTAGATGAATATCTGGCGGCGTTTTCACAACATATCGTCTGTAACCAACTGTTAACTCAAGCAGTGGTTCCAGGGATGAAGGCTGCTGGCTGGGGCCGGATTATAAACGTTATTTCTACTTCCGCGAAAGCGCCTTTAAAAGGTTTAGGAGTTTCAAATACCATAAGAGGCGCCGTAGCCAACTGGTCTAAAACAATTTCTTTAGAACTTGCCCCTTTCGGGATAACCGTAAATAATGTTTTACCAAGTACAGCAATGACGGGGCGCTTGCAATCGTTAATTAAAAGCCGGGCAGACAAAGAAGGAAAGACCTTAGAGCAGGTTGAAAAAGACATGATTAGCGAAATACCCGCCGGGAAGATTGGAACGCCGGAAGATGTGGCTGCAGCAATAGCTTTTTTAGCAAGCCCCGCTGCTGGTTATATAAACGGTATAAACCTTCCCGTGGATGGTGGAAAAACGCCAAATCTTTAAAAACAAATTTGAACAAAAACACTTGTATCAGATATAAGCTTTAATTATTTTTAAACCAATTACTAAACTTTAAGTCATACCTTTAAAACAAGCTAGTATATAATCAGTAATATTAGCAGCGATTAAAAATGATTAACCACACACAAAAATTGAAAATTATGAAATCAACAAAAATTAGAATAGCTACTTATTGTATGGCTATCGCAACGGCATCTCTTTTAACTGTAGGCTGCGCCCAGATGACGAAGACTCAAAAAGGTGCAGTTATTGGCTCAACCACTGGTGGTACTATTGGTGCTCTAATTGGAAGAAAAGCTGGTAATACTGCAGTAGGTGCAGTAATTGGTGGCGCTATTGGTGGTGTAGCCGGAGCTTATATCGGCCGTAAGATGGATAGACAAGCCGAAGAAATCAGAAAAAATGTACCGGGAGCAGAAGTTATTGATGCAGGTGAAGGCTTGATCGTAAAGTTTGATTCTGGGATTTTATTTGATGTAAATAAATCTGAATTAAAAGCAAACGCTAAAACTAACATCGAAAACCTTGCTGCAACAATGAAAAATAATCCTGAGACTAACATCATGGTTATTGGTCATACTGATGCTGATGGCTCAGATTCTTATAACTACAGCCTTTCTGAAAGAAGAGCTGCAGCGGTAAAAGCTTATACAGCTTCCCATGGAGTGTCTAACAGTCGTTTAACCACTGTTGGTAAAGGTGAAACTGAGCCTATTGCCGATAATTCTTCAGCGAGCGGAAAAGCGCAAAATCGTAGAGTTGAAATTGTAATCGTTGCTAACGAGACTCTTAAAAACGAAGCACGTCAAAACGCGCAATAATTAGGAAAATATTATTTTAAAGCTCGCTCGATTTTCGAGCGGGCTTTTTTTTTTGAGATTTATTTGATCGCAATATAGCTTAGAGAAGCCTTCTTTTTTTTATGTCGAAAGCACATGCAGGTTTTGATTAAAAAAATTATATTTGTTTAAATGTTAAAGGTTTTATTCACTTGCGGATTTATTCTTTTTGTTTGTTCTGTAGGCATAAGCTATGCATCTATAGGGAGAGAGAGTAAGTGCTTGAATAGCGAATGTAAAAAGCAGGTTTATAAAATTTCTGAAGGCCTTATTGATAAATTACCTCAGCTTAAACCATCATACGGATCTAAGTTAAAGCCTGCAGCTATACAGCCCGTATCGGTAAAGAGTACGCCGGCAGCAGCCGATACGTTCGAATCTTTAATAACCCCGTTTTTAAAAACGGTTGCCCCGGTTTTCTACGATAAGATTATCAGGAAAGAGCCTAAACCAACCGCGCTTCCTTCCTAAACTAACTAATCGTTATTAGTATATGATTGAGATGATGGTTGCCATGCCATGCATATAATCCCGCTACTTCTTTCAAAGCCATAGTAACTTTATTCGCCGGATGATAGAATGTTTTATTCCAATCTTCCTGACTCAAAGATCTTAGGAATAATACCCACCTTTTATGTAAGGCGTCAAGCAAATTTAATGAAAGCTCTATCTCACTATCTTTGGAATCAGAGCATTCGGCCCACCTGTCTTCAAAATACGGTCTCACCGTAGGGTTTTCTTCAGTAACAGCTAGCTTAAATCTGATATATGCATTCATGTGGCTGTCTGCTAAATGATGAATCACCTGCCTTAAAGTCCAGCCTTGAGGTCGATAGGGAGTGTTAAGAACCGTTTCCGGCAGATCAACGGTCGCCCTTCTCAACAGTGAAGGAAGTTGCTCAATTTCATTAATCCAGTTCTGTAATTGAATATCAGAAATTGTTTCCGGTGAAACATATCTACCAACAGGGAAGCGTAACTTGTCTATATCGATCATAAATGAAACTATTATTTAACTTAGTAATTCGAGTGTTAAAAATTGTTAACGCAAAACTTAATATGCTGCCGCCTCGTTCTTAGTATGCAACAACAAGATAATAAATGGTTAAGTATATCATAATTCTATTGAGCATTTTTGGAGGGCAAAATCTGCTTGCTCAAAAAATTAAAACCGGAGTATTGGTAGTGGGATCAACGCCCGCCGCATTGGCAGCAGCTATACAATCAGCAAATTCGGGTGTTAAAACTTTGCTTATGGATGCAGGTAAACTCGAATCAATCACCTTTTCTGAGTATGATAAATTTGCTGATGTTGGCATATATGCCGGCTTTCTGAAACACGCAGACAGTTTGCAAAAAGGCGTAACTAAAAACAATGTACATGTATTTACTCCTTCATTTACGGCAAGTGTTTTTAAAGCCTGGACTGATACGGTCAAAAACCTGACGGTGCTTAGAAATGCTTCAATAAAAAAGCTAAAGAAATCTGGCAGAGATTGGGAAATAGATTTACCAGGCAGGGAAATAAAAGCTGATCTTATTATTGATGGTACATCAAATAATGATATTGCAAGGCTTGCAGGCTTATCTTCTAAAGCGCTTTCAGAGTCATCTGCTGTAAAGTCCGTGTACTCCGATAAAAAGTATAGAACCAGTGTAGGCGTCTTGTCAAAAGGGGGCAGCGCATTTGCTTCTATCCCTGTTTCATCGCTGCTTGCGCAAGGAATCGAAAATCTTGTTCTGGCTGGTCCGGTTGGGGGTATTTCGAGTTTACATTCAGGGCAGGGCGCTGGCACAATAGCCGCCTATTGTGTTTTTTTTAAGACTAGCACTAAGAATTTAAATATAAGAGCCATACAAAGTGAGCTGTTGACTTACAAGTCGCGCTTACTAAAATTCGAGGATATTAATGAATCCGATTCATCAATGGTTGCTCTGCAACATATTGGGGTAACTGGTATTTTAAAAGTTAGTGAGGTTAATGGGAGACTTTATTTCAATCCCGACAAGACCATTAGCACAGAAGATTTGAAGGTGCCCTTTCGGGAATATTATTCCAGAAGCCAAATTTGGTTTCTGGATAATAAAGCAGAAAAACTGAACCTTGAAACTACATTGAGTCTGATCAAATTTGTTGGTTCACGAGCCGATGAACTTGATAAGGAAGTAAACAAAAGCTGGAATAAATCATTGAAGCTTAAAGGTGATTTCGATTTAAAGCGAGTCCTGACTCGCAGAGAAATAGCGATTTTATTTGATGCTTATCTGCAGCCTTTTAGTGTAGCTGTCGATTTGGAAGGTAACATAAAAAGATAATTAGATCCTTCGTTTTAACGTCAGCAAAAGAACTTCAGATTCTTTCGTTTGGTCTTTAAAAACTTCGAGAACGATGGTTCTGTTATGTCTGGATCTAAAAGTGTTGTTTATCTCTTCAAAGCCAATAGCCTCTACACGCTTGAAGTTGACACTCAATATGCGATCATTTTTTACCAGTCCGATTTTATCAGCAGCTGAACCCGGTTCTACCCGCGCAATTACAATTTCGTTATAATCTACTCCTTCTGCCGTAAGTTCCATGCCGCTCATATTATGCTCAAAGGGCTCTTTGAAATTATGATTAGGCTTTAGGTAAATTGCTTCATTCTTATAGTCGAACACAACATTGAACTTTTTAAGGATATTATTCCCTAAATTTCCATTCCTATTATTCCCTCTAGCTTTTGCCCCCGCGTTACTGTAATCCGGGAATGCACAGATTACATTTTTTAAATTATATTTCCCTATCTCAACTAAAGGCATCCTGTTAAGGTAACCATGAATTTCACCAGACAAGCCAACACCCAGGTTTGCTTTTATACTCCTTTGCGGTATTTGATAGGCCACTCCATATTTTGTTTCGAGCGATAATGGATGTCCGGCTCCAGTGTCAATAATTATTTTTGCATTCTCTTTATTGCCGCCAGTAGGAGTGATAGTGATATTAAGGTAAGGCTTTCGATCCTCTATAATCATGGGTATTATTTGACCTTTCTTTAGAGTTTTAACTTTGTAATCCGCATAGTAAGTGATCCTGTTGGTAACATAATTAATGGCTACGGTGAAACTGTTTAAAAGATCATAGCCGATTAACCCATGAATCGGCATACCCAAATAGGAAGACAAATTAAATGGATCGTTATTCAACACCGCTATTGGGATGTTGCCGGTTATAGACTTTGCAAGATCGACCTTTGCAGACGGATATAAATGCGCACTTATTTCACCCCCCTCTCCCAAGCCATTTATTTTTATAGTTCTTAAACGGGTAAAATTTTGAGGTTCAATAAGACAAGAATCAGTAATAAGAATCATCCCAATCCCGGTATCTAAAACAAAATTATAGGGGCCATTCCCATTTAGCCATATAGGGATTATGATAAGATTATTTATAAATTGAAATGATGTGCTTTCGCTTTTGCGATTCTGTTTAAGATTGAACGATTGTGCCTTCGCCTGGTGAAGATGAAAAGCTGCAATAAGAGATAAGAATAGCCAAGCCAGGCGGTTCATAGATATTGGTGTAATGCAAACTGATTACTTCTCAATATACTAAAAATTAAGTCCCGATACTTAAGGGATTTGTGAATCATTAGGTGTAAATCTATTAATTGTATAGAGTGAAAAGCATTTCTATTTTTGCTAACATTTACATTATTAGATTACTATTGGGCCACTTCTTATTATGAAGCTTTTTTTCCGAAACATTCATTTGTATTTAAGCCTTGCTGCAGGCCTGGTTATTATGATAGCTTGTGTTACAGGTGCCATCTTAGTATTTGAG
>DASVRX010000128.1:0-18423 GCA_036388375.1 Pedobacter sp.
TAACAAGCTATAATTCAAATACCGGAGAAGTTGTTTTAAAAGGAACGGGGGGTATTGAACCATACCAATATAGTAAGGATGGAACAACTTATCAATCGTCCGCCACAATTACTGGTCTTGCTGCAGGTGTGTATACTTTTACAGTAAAAGATGCGGCTTCTGCTACAGCCACAATACCAGCTACTATAACGCAGCCTGTGTTCGATATCAATTCCATTAAGGCAATGAATAACTTCACTCCGAACGGAGATGGAGTTAATGACAAATGGGAAATAGAAAATATTACCTCGTTTCCCGAGCATACGGTTACCATTTTTGATCGCGGCGGAAGGGTTTTATTGAAGGAGAAAAATTACAAAAACGATTGGGAAGGAACTGTAAACGGTTCGGCCCTTAAAGAAGGAACCTATTATTATTCAATCACTTTTGATATGCCCGAAATCGGAATGAAAAAAGGATTTATCACCATAATAAGGTAGATACGAATTAACGCCTCACAAAAGAAAGATGAAAAGAATTGCGTTACTTATTATCACGCTTAGTTTAGCTCTAACAGGCAAGGCACAACTCACCCCATTAAAAAGTCAATACTTTAAAAACCCGTATTTGGTTAACCCGGCAATGGCAGGGAAGGAGGAGAAGACGAGGGTTTATTTGAATTACAGCAGCCAGTGGAATAAAATTGAGGGCTCGCCTGTATTGATGTCCTTATCTGCAAGCACTCGCGTAACTGAGAAGGCGGCTATCGGAGTTAATATTATATCTGATAAGGCAGGTTTACTTCAAAAAACACAGGCAATGGGTTCTTTCGCCTACAAGGTGCCTTTAACCGATGAACAGAGTTTGCGATTCGGAGTCTCTTTAGCATGGTCGCGTGAACAATTGGATCTTGGTATAGCGACTAATAACGGTTCGCCGGATCTAGCTTTATCAAAGTACAACGATCAGGCAAAAAGTAATCTAGACGGAAATTTCGGAGTCGTTTATGTTAATAAAGCTCTTGAGGCACAGTTTAGTTACCTCAACTTAAATCAAAAGCGCACAAAAGAATTTTCTACTGTAGATTATTCAGTTTTTTACAGCGCTGTGTCTTACGAGTTTATGCGTGAAAGTAGCTTTACGATAAAACCTTTAATAGCTTATAGAGGCGTAAAAGGATATAAAAATCAATGGGATGCTACCGCAGAATGGAGCTATAACAAAATGGTGAGCGTGTATACGATGTATCACAGCAATCAAAGTTTTTCGGCCGGTGCCGGATATGATTATCAGAACAAACTCAGTTTAGCTGTAATATACAATTCTGAGCCATCGCAGTTGAGAGGTTTTACAGGAGGGATTATGGATTTAATGGTAGGATTTAATTTTTAAAAATTTCAAACCCTAAGTTCATAGTATTATAGATTTTTTTTGAGCTTTAAAAAGCAACCAACAGCGGTTTTTCAATTGTTTTTTTAATAAGATGAGTAAAGTACATAATGTCAAAAGGTTTAACAAGATAAGTATCAGCCTTGCATTCTTTAGCTATATTTTCAAGCCCCGGAGTTGTTGAGGTAAGCAGAACCGGCTTCTTGCAAGTTTGATCATTTGATTTTAGCTCTTTACAAATTTCGCATCCTATCCGTCCTTCAGAATATTCATCGACAACAACCAAGTCAAAGTCAGTAATTGATTTGGCCAGCACTTCTTCGGCTGAAGGAGTAATCACTTCAAAACCCTCTTCTTCGAGAATGAATTTCATAACCTCTTTACAGTCAAAGTCATCTTGAATTAATAAAACTCGTTGAACCATAATTTTTCTTTTATTGCCGTAATCTAATAAGTAAGATCCGAGAGACGTGGAGTGATTCTCTCTTGTCAAATTCATAAGCAATACAAATTTAATTTATTAAGTGTATTAGAAAGAGTGGCAACTACTGGTTATTATGTTGATAAATACGCGTTTATGTTATAAATTCAGGATTGGCAATTTTACATAAGTCACTTCTTTTATTACGGGGAGAAATAAAAAGGCCTAACAAAAATATTACGTCATTAATATGATAAAACTGTATCCATTTTTGTCATATTTACGTTTAGAGTACCGAGAGTTTTAGAGTTGAGAAAAAATATTTATGCAGTTAAGGTGGGGGCCTTAATTCATACCAGCATTACCAGAAATCTATATTTCTACTTGTCCTTGTTGTTTTTTATGTGCACAGAATCGTCGTTTTCTGCGGGCTATAAGATAAACGAGCAAACCAAGATTTATACACAGGACATTAGCACCGACTCTGTGGTGTTGAAAATGGATAACCATTTTGCAATACCCGTGAGCGTAAAATTGGAGCTTTCATTGATAAATCTTGAAGGAGGCTTGGGGGCAGATTTTGTAAATATAATCCCTGCAAATAGTTCAGGTTATACATTGGCAAAATTTAGAAAGGCTGATATTGCCAGTCCTTATAAATGTTCTTATAAATGGAAAATAGTGTTGGGTGATGTTTCGAAAATGCCCGACAAGAGTTTCATTTACAGTTACCCTTTCCAGAAAGGCCATGTGTTTAAAATTTCCCAGGGACCAGGCGGAGAATTCAGCCATAAAGATATGTTTGCTTATGATTTTATGATGCCCGTTGGTACTCCCATATACGCTGCCCGCGATGGAGTTGTAGCGGTAATCAAAGCTGATTCCGGTGTAGGTGGGCCAAACAAAAAGTACATAGACGATGCTAACTACATATCGATTTACCATTCTGATGGCACTATTGCTAATTACCTTCATTTAAATAAAAATGGTGTAGTAGTTAAAGAGGGTCAGTCTGTTAAAAGAGGAGAGCTGATTGCATATTCGGGAAATAGCGGCTTTTCCAGCGGGCCGCATCTGCATTTTGAAGTGGTACAGCCAGCTCTGGACTTTGAAAAAAGCAAGTGGCTGAGCTTTATTTGGGATATAAAAACTTACAACGGACTGTTTAGCTTTCTTTATAAGAAAAATACGCCCGCTCTCTAACATTTAAGTTTATTAGGGTTTCTCCGCTTCGGCCTTCTTTCTAAAGTACCCTCTAAAAAGAAAATTACTTTGTAAGGCTTTCATGTTTTCATTCAGATTATAGGTGCTCATTTCCAGATTCGTCAAAATCTTTTTGATCTGCTCTGCAGAAGGCTGATCATTTAATAATACCCCAGCAGGATTATCACTATCATTCAACTTCGCGGAAGCGGTATTTAAATTATTGGCAAGCGTGGAAGCTGATCTCGATGCTTTTTGAAGTTCGCCGACTGAGGCTTGCAACTTTGCAAAAACTGCTGTATCGGTAAGCATTTTATTTGCAAGGCCACCACGAGTATTAAGTGTGGCGGTAAAGCGGTTTAATTCGTTCACCATCCGGTCAGCAGATTGAGTAGTGGCTTTTAAGTTAGACACGACCATTCTCAGATCCTGGGCCATCCGATCATCCGAAAGGAGGGAGCCGGCAGTCCCTTTTCCTGCTACCAGGTTTCCGGAAATGGTTTTAAAATCAGAAGTGATGGCAAGGAGATTCTTGTTGTTTTCCTGGAAAGTCGTCATAATCTGGTCGGTAGATAAACTGGTGTTAACCCTTAACTGATCGCCATCTTCGATAAAGGGTGCCTTCGGCGTTCCACCATCTATCACAACCAATTTATTGCCTATAAAACCCTCAGACCCAATACTCGCAGTAGCATCTTTATGAATATACTGATGTGCTGCCTCTTCAATATTGAGGGTCACTTTAACTTTGGACGTTCCAAAAAACTCAATTTTCTTTATAGTTCCCACTTTAACACCCGAGAACCAAACATTCCCACCGGTTTTTAACCCTTGAATATCATCGAAAATTACCGTGATCTGCATCTTTTTTATGAAAGCCTTTTTCTGGGTTCCGAGTGTGAATATTCCTATCACAAAAATGAGCAAACCTATAAAAATGAATATTCCGACCGTTGCTTTGCGACGGTTATCTGTTACCTGCATATCTTATTTAATAAAATTATAATCGTAAAATGGTTTAATCCGCTCGTCGCTACTATCAAACACTTCATCAAAACTTCCATGCCGCTCAAATCTACCATCAAGAAGCATTGCAACGCGGTTGCCTACTTCTTTGGCGCAAGTGAGATCGTGTGTAATAACGATGGAACTTGTATGAAATCTTTCCTGCACTTCGTTAATCAGGCTGTTAATATCCAAACACGTAATCGGATCGAGCCCTGCCGTAGGTTCGTCGTAAAGCATAATTTCGGGTTGGAGAATCAGCGTTCGAGCAATGCCAATTCTTTTGCGCTGTCCGCCCGAAAGTTCTGATGGCATTTGGTTTAGCGTTTGCGATAAACCTACTGCGTCAAGAATTTCATCAACAGCTTTGTTCTTTTCAGTTTTTGTTAAGTTTCGTCTGTTCCGAACTAAAGGAAACTCCAGGTTGTCTTTAACGGTCATGCTGTCGTATAGCGCACTATTTTGAAAGGAGAATCCAACCTTTAAACGCAATGCGAGAAGCTCTTTATAGGTAATCTGATCTACGTTTTGTCCGAGCACAATCACATGTCCGCTATCTGGCCTTAATAATCCAACAATGATTTTTATTAATACAGACTTACCTGTGCCCGATTTTCCGAGCACCACCAGGTTCTCTCCTTTGTACAGTTCGAGATCAACTTGCTTAAGTATATCAAGCTTTCCAAATGACTTGTTAAGTCCTTTGATCTCAATTACCCGCTCTTTATTTTGATCTGTTGGCGTTTTTTGCTCCATATTAAACCGGTCTGAATAAAGCGAAAAACTGAACTGAAATTACTTCTTCCAAAAAGATGAGAAACATGGCAATTACCACTGCTGAGTTTGCTGCCTTGCCAACACCTTCTGTTCCTTTTGAAGAATTGTATCCCTGGTAACAGCCAACCATGCCGATCGTAAATCCGAAAATGATAGCTTTGATGGTAGATGCCGTAATATCCAGGAAGGTGATTGATTCTAGCGAAGACTGAAAAAATGCCTTGGCACTTGTTCCTTCACTGAAGGTTACATTTAATAAGGCGCCAAACATCCCCACAAGGGCAGTATAAAATGTGAGAATAGGAATGGTGATTGTTGCGGCCAAAACCCGCGTAGTAACCAAAAATTTGTAAGGGTTAGTTGCAGATACCTCCATCGCATCGATCTGTTCGGTAACCCGCATTGATCCCAATTCGGCACCAATGCTCGATCCTACTTTTCCTGCCGCGATTAAACCGGTAAGCAGCGGTGCCAAAGTCCTTAATAAGGCAATAGCTACAAGCGATGGCAACCAGGACGTAGCTCCAAATTCGGCCAGCGATGGACGGGACTGTTTAGTAAAAACCATCCCTGTTATTAAACCCGTAGTAGATATCAGCAACAGCGACCGGTAACCAATATTATAGCACTGGTTAATCATTTCTTTGATTTCGTAAGGCGGCATAAAACCCTCCTTGAAAAACCGCATTACAAACTGACCAACATCGAATAAAGTCAAAAACATCCTGTTTAATTTACCGGGACTTTTAACTGATCTATCATCCATCGCACTATCAACCAACCAGAAGCTTAAAAGTTGGAGGGAATTAAAAGGATGATTTTCAGGTGTCAGTTAAAATCGTTTTTGACTTTGCCTCAGATATTGAAAACTATTATTAAATGAGGGGTATTGTTAGGGCAATACCAGAAGGGATAACTATTTTTGCATCAACCCACCAATAATCTCGAAAATGGAGTCATCGAATCTTACAAACAGTAGAGCAGTTCCATCCGCATTTTCTTCAGCCATTAAATCGAAGTGTCCGAGATGCAGACGAGGTGAGATGTTTTCAACCAGTTTATATGGTTTTAAACTTCAAAAAATGAACGACAACTGTCCGCATTGCAATTTAAAATTTGAACGCGAACCGGGGTATTTTTACGTAGCCATGTTTATCAGCTATGCTATGAATGTAATTGAAATGCTCGCCGCTGGAATGCTAACCTACGCTATTACAGGGAATCTGGAAGATCCGATTTTGTACATCTGCGTAATTTTTCCGGTTATCATTTTGCTTTCGCCAATTAATTACCGGTATTCAAGAGTGATATTGCTGTATTGGTTAACGCCGGGTTTGAATTATAATCCTGGTTCAGGCGAAGATCATTGAATGTTTTTCTTCCAACGGTAATAGCGTTTTCCAGCTGAAGGTTATTTACAAGCTATCTTCATAAATGGGATAGAAAATTTGGATTTCGCAGAAAGATATTGTTTCTGGGTAATTTTATCAATCTCGAAGGTTTTTTGTAATAATCCGTTTTCTGTCAGCTTGAATTCAACACTAAGGGTATCATCTTTACCCTCCTGCTTATACGACCATAAAGCTTTAATTACATCGCCATGTTTTTGTCCTTTAAGAGTTCCTTTGCGGGAATCTTTTTCTTTAGGCACGCTATTCATTACTCCATTTACCTCATCGGCAGCAATTTTTAGATTTATTGTTGTAGTATCTTGATTTTTAGTTCCTTCTAATCGTTGGAAGCATAAATCTGTAGGTTTGATTTCTACCAGATTTATTGTAGAGTCTTGACCTTGAACCTCTCCTGAATTGTTATTACATGAGGATATCAAAATAGCTAAAAAGAATAGCGTAAGTAGTTTCATTGTGGAATTTATGAAAAAACCTATAAAGTCAAAAAATGTTTCAACTCAGGCCGGGGGTAAAAATTTGAAGTACTTATTTAAAAGTAACACTGCGGGCCTTCTTTTCTCCTCGGACTTAAGGCAAAGCCGATAGAAATTTCATGAGAGCCGTAGTTGTAATTCCGTAGTTTTGAAAGGGAGTAATCAAATGCGTAACCAAATCTCAGGTTTTGATTTACATATAAATCAGTTATTAAGCCGAGTCCATTTTTTTTCTGAAGACCTTCGTCTAAATGTGGTTTATTATAAAGGGTTACTGCCGTTCTGTAGAAGGCGCCAAACCAAATCCTGTCATATAGCAATGCAAAAGCATTAATATCTAAGCTGGTAAATGTTTGGGCATCGTCTTTTAACAAAAGCGTGGGTTTGAATTTTACATTGTAACTCACAGGAAATAAAGCTCCGGCAGAAAAATAATAATGTCGGTTTATTTTTGGTAATAACACACTAGTTGAACGATTACGGGCCTGAAATGCGCTTGCCAATAGATTGTCAGCAGAAAATCCTGCAAATACTTTTGGTGTAGAATAAAATACTCCCACACGTGCATCAGGGAATGTTTCTGTAGGTTTTCCTAGCGGAACAAATTGATCCTCGTCATTGGAGATAAGTTTGTCGCCGTCAATTCCCTGTTGTACAACCCCAAAGGCTAAGCCAAAAGAAAGCCTCGTAAACTCATCTTTATTTATTTGCAGGCGATATGCATAATTTGCATAAGCTGAAAAGTTGCTTTGTGCTCCGGTAAAGTCATTTGAAAGCAGTAGGCCCACCCCTACATTTCCTTCTTTCAATACCATATCCCCGGCAAGTGACATGGTCTGGGGCGCTCCTATAAAACCTGTCCATTGCGAACGGTAGAAGGAGTGAATATTAGCTTGTTCTTTATATCCCGCATAAGCAGGGTTAATGTACAAGCCATTAAACATGTACTGACTAAACTGCGCATCCTGTTGAGCCATGCAGAGGAAGCTCTTTAAAGATATGCTTAGCAGAATAATCACCCGTCTCATCTCTTTCACGCTATTTAGTTGCAGTAGTGGTTTTTCTTAATAAGGTGATGTATCCTTTAAAAGCTTTTCCTTTTCCGGTAGCATTTTTAACTTCAAGTACATAGAAATAGGTGCCTTCATCAAGTCCATTTCCATCCCAAAGGTTATTGTAATTCTTCATCTCGAATACAGCGTTTCCCCAGCGGTTTATTATGGAGATCTTGTTTTCCTTATAGATGTTAAGGTTCCTGATTTCGAAATGGTCGTTTACTCCATCGCCATTTGGCGTAAACACGTTTGGTATCGATAGATCTGTGATTGTTTTTTTATCGGTTGAGGAATTGTCGCTCAAGTCGGTGTCTGTTTCACTGGCAGATACTGTTGCAGTATTTGAAATTTCGCCAGGGTTTACTGATTCGGTTGTAAATCTGATCTCAGAGCTGTTGTTTGTTGCGAGTGAATCCATCTTCCATGTAATCGCGTTCGATTCGGCGTTATAATTAACCGTTCCTGCATCGTAAATGGAAGCGCCTTTCCACACTAATCCATCCGGTAAGACATCGTTTACAACAATGTTTGTTGCTCTTCCGGGGCCCTTGTTTGTCACTTTAATCATGTACTCATAGGGAGTGTTTACAGGGGTGATGTTGTTGTCAGATTTTTTCAGGATGCTAAGATTGGCTTCATTGTAATAAGTCACTTTGAAGGGATCCGAAACGATAGAACTACAATCTGCTGTATTGAGAGCTAAAACAGTGTAAATGCCGGGTTCTGAAACCTTCAGATTAATTCCAGTGGCCCCATTAATTGATTGTCCATTTTTAAACCATTGATATGAATTGCCATTTTCAGAAGTGGCTTTAAACGTCACGAACGAACCCGCTTCAATATTAATAGTAGTCATAAGGGTTCCACCTGTATTCCCTTGTGAGAATACAGCGGTCCTGATAAAGAATACCAGGAAGATTATTAGTATTTCCCTTCCGCTACTATGTAACATTCACATCCTCTTCAGTGCCTTTTAGCACCAATTTTATTCAATGGCGATAGAAGGTTTAGCTGGTCTTGGTAATACATTTACGATTTTTGTATTGGAGCTGGTTTGCTCACATAATGTAGCGTCACCTCTTAGGTCACCTGAATTTCCCGTTAGTTTAAAGTATTTAGCTTTCGCAGTTAGCCTGTACGCGGCTACATCTGTAGCTGTCATACCAAAAGTTGAGGTCGCAGTATTTGAACCATTATCTGCTCCAACAGTATTCAGTGCAACTGATCCGTATGCCCCTGAATTCACACTCTTTTCTGCCGACCAAGTGTATGTAAAGCCAATGCCGGGAGGAACGGTAGATGTTACTGTCGCCGTTATACCTGTTAAAGGAGTACTATTTGTGCAATAACTCCCTGGGGTAGCATTGTCAAATGCAAGAGCAATGGTAGGTAGTTTGTAAATTGTTACCGCGTCTGACTCAAGCCCCACACAACCCCCGTTAGCATAAGTAACGGTAACTGTGAAGTTATGAACACCGGTAGCAAGTGCTGAAACTATTGCATTTGTAATTGCCAAATTTGGAGTACTTCCTAATTGATCTGGATAGGGTGTCTCCACCCCGGTGGCAACATTTTTACTTTTCCATTTAATAATATCGTTTGTGCTGATTGCTGGGCCTAAAGTGGGGTCCAATGCTGGTTTCAATATTGCCGTGCCAGTGTTACACAAATACAGATCGTAATAGGTTGATTGTGCAAAACTATGGCTGCACGGCGCTATGAAGAGGATCAGGATAGTGATTTTTAAGTAAATAGTTTTCATATCTAATTTTTTAGCTTAATTAATTTGGACAGTTGGAGCTGCTGGTTTTGGATTTACAGTTAAGTTAATTTTATGCTGTGCAGAACTTGGACAAGTAGTGCCACGGGCGGCTTCAACGTAATATATATAGGTTCCAGTGGCTATAGGTGGTGAGTAGGTTGTCCCCGTGGCCAGGTATGTGTTGGCTGAATTGTACCACTTGTAAACATAACTTGCATCTGGGTTGCTTATACTGAGAATTACAGATCCTTCACATTGACTTGCCGTACTTGTGGTTTGTCCGTTTATTGTTGTAGAGCCAGGAAACACTGGGGGAGGCGCAATTAAAGTTACATAGTGCACATTAATCTGTGCTTTTTTATTCCCGTTATTATTTGTTAAGATGTTTATCTTAATCCTGTCAAATGTTGCTCCGGGGGTAATGAAATACTGATACTGATTTGTAGTAAGGCCAGTGGTGATTGGCAGGGCCGTACCTAGGGCGGTAGACCCCATGTATCCCTGAAGTGTTACTGTATAGTCATTGTCGTTTAATAAGTCACCGGTAAGAGACAATTTCAATCTCACTTGATCGGTAGACGTCCCTGGATTATTAAATAGAATGTATTGTGCTAGTTGGACACCTTTCTGTTGCTGATCCATATATATAGTAGAGTAAGTACTTTCGCTTGCATCGTAAGCCAGTTCAGGGTTTAATACTTTTGTGTTTGGCGAAACGGCACTTCCTCCCGGCTCTGTTGAGGGAGTGGCTGTTGGATTGTCGGCTGATCCGCCTTGGCCGCAATCAACAAAGAGCGCATTTGAGCTTAAAATTGAGACTGATTTATTTTGTGCCATATCAATTTGCTGTGTGCTGAAGAAAGAGTTGTTTTCTTGGGAAAAGGTAGTCTGTACGGGGCGTGTACGGGTGCTTAGATTTAACCGGGCGAAGCTGTTTTGCTGCGAGAATGCAGGCAAACTATGAAAGGAGACAAATGCGATTACTGAAATAAAATAGCTTAATCCGGCAGCTATAATACTTCCTGTCTTTTTCAAATTCACATTAAAATTGATTTCTTGATTTTACGAGAAGCTAATACTTCAGGTTACACTATTAAGGTTGCTGGAATGATCTGTCTTGGTTCTTAATTAATAGTTAATTAAATAAAATAGCTTAATCTTAAGACAAAATCAATTTTTCTTTGTTAAATCACTTGTAATGCTATTGAAACCTACTAGAGAATATATTTAATTAACTTAAATGATATGAAAAGATCCAATCTATTTTTAGCACTTCTTTTTTCGTCAGCAGTTGCAAGCGCCCAGGTCATCCCTAATTTTGATTTTGGAGTAAAGGCCGGAACAAACCTCACCAAATTTGCCAGTCAGCAAAGTTTAGAAAGTAGTAATCGTGCGGGTTATTTAGTTGGAATTTGGGCGAGAGCCGGCGCTTTAGGCCTTCACATACAACCCGAACTATACTACACTGTTAAGACTACAGACGTTAAAGACCAAATGGGCCAAACTGTAAGTGTAGACTTTACCAGTGTTGATGTTCCCATTTTAATCGGCACAAAAATAGGATTAGCAGGAATAGGCGGCAGATTAAATACTGGTCCGGTGATTTCTTTTATCACCAGCGATGAGCAAACATTTTCTGGTGCGGTAAATAATGCTTCTAAATTTAATTACAAAGATCAGGCTACAGCCTGGCAATTTGGTGCCGGTTTAGACGTTAAAAAGATATCTTTTGATTTGCGTTACGAACACGGGTTAACTAAGATCAGCAGAACTGGTTATGAAGACACCAAACTGAGACTCTTCAATTTTAGTCTGGGATATAAATTATTTTAATTGCTTATCACTAACAAGTTGTACTGGTAGCGAAGGCTAATGTGAGTCTAAGGACCCCTTATAAGCCTTCGACCTGTAATTAAGTCTAAAGTTGAAAATCCGAAATTAACTTTACCTGCTGTTTTTTATATTTGGCGGGTGTGTATTTTGTAATCTTCTTAAATTGCTCATAAAAGTTGGGGACGTTCACAAAGCCACTTTCGAATGATATCTTGTCTATATTATAATCTGTTGATGTAAGTAACTTTTTAGCATGTTCAATTCTTATTTCATTTAAAAACCTTCCAAACGATTTATTTGTACGAGCCTTAAAGTATCGACAAAATGACGTGGGAGCCATACAGGCCAGCGAAGATGCATCTTCAAGTCTGATTGGATTTTTGAAGTTGCTTATTATGTAATCCATTACTGCATTAATTCTCTGCATGTCAGCACCAGAGCTTATTGAGTTATTTGGACGGCTTAATAAAATTTCATATTCAGAGCTTTCTGCCATTTCATTTAAAATATCCAAAAATGAAACAAACCGGGGCAAGCCGCTTAAATAGTATGCCCTGCAGATTTTTTCAGATATAAATGCTCTTGTCTTTCCAGTAAACTTCAATCCTCTTTCCGCTCTTTTAAAAAACTCCTTAATGATATAAAATTCTGGCAGATCAAAAAAACCAGTCCCAAAACTATCTTCCCGAAACAGAATTACATGAGCTCTTGCACGAAGTTTTTCCGGTGTTTCGTAATGTACAGGTCCGCTTTTCCAACAATGAGGTACAGCAGAACCAACGATTACAAGGTCGCCACGACCATAATTTTCTATACTATCGCCTATAATTCGGGTTCCCTCACCTTCCAGTATTAGCATGATCTCAATTTCTGGATGAAAATGCCATGGAACTATAAAATGAGGCCGATCTACATGAAGCAAGTTGTATGATTCGTTGGCTTGTAAGTAAATGTGTTGGTACAATAGATCCAT
This sequence comes from Pedobacter sp., assembly GCA_036388375.1. Classification (GTDB taxonomy): domain Bacteria; phylum Bacteroidota; class Bacteroidia; order Sphingobacteriales; family Sphingobacteriaceae; genus Paradesertivirga. Next base: position 12,283 of record DASVRX010000128.1, read on the forward strand.
TCGACCGAGAGAACTTATAATGCTAAAATAGCATATAAACGGGAAAAGAAAGCGAACACTTTCGATAGAGTTTATCTCTAAATTTGAGATTACAATACAATACAGCTATTTCCAACGCTCTAAATAAACTTACAATGGTATTTAATATGGTATTATTGCCAGCGACACACTTCACGGTAATTAAGTTAATATGATTGCATCTGCATCTGTCCAATTTCTTATAAATGAACTTGAGGGAGAAAATATTATTCATAAGACAACTTATATCAAGGATTTAAAAGGGCTGTACCTGGACGAAGTCACCCGGGCAGGCATGCCTCAGGATACTCAGCTGTACGAAGTCGATGCATACTTCCCTGTACCCGAAGGAACCGAGGGTGGGCTATTTTTTGGCATTACCCGTATAAAGCCCGGTAAAATTGGAGATGAATATATTTTTACTAAAGGGCATTTCCATGCTAAGTCTGACCGGGGCGAGTATTACTGGGGCATAGAGGGTGAAGGTATATTACTGTTGATGGATAGAGAGCGAAATTGCAGGGCAGAAATGGTTAAACCAGGTAGCCTTCATTACATTCCGGCTCATACGGCACACCGAGTAGCAAATACGGGTGATGCTACACTTTCCTTTGGTGCTTCGTGGCCTTCAGATGCGGGTCATGACTATGAAGAGATATTTAAAAATGGATTTTCTGCCCGGGTAATAGAGGTTGATGGGGAACCCCAATTGATATCAGTTTAAATTTCACCTATTATAGGGTCGCTTCTCGCGGGGCGATCTGTTATATTTTAAGATGGCACAACATCGAGTAAAAGCAAATTACGAAAAAAGACCAGTTATATCAGTTCCAGATCAAGAGCAGCAAGCCTGGTTTGGATGGGAAAGTATTAAAGCTAAGTTATCCCAAGCAATCCTCAACAAGGAAAAAAAGAAAGTAATTGTTGCTATTGAATGCTACACCGGTGTAAATCTTTCAGAACTTCATTCGCATTTAGATAATATACAGCCAAATGTTGTAGTCATCAAATCCGAAGACGTTTTTAAGTCGGTAGAAGAGATAGACGCGATGGTGCTTCCGGACGTAACGGAAGATCCTGTTTTTGGATATCTTACGCGCCTATGCGTTGATGATTTTTTTGATCAGAAAAAGGTTAACAAAGCGAAAGAACAAATTGAGCGGGCGCCCGGAATCACGATCGTACTAGGTACCGGGGCCAGCAAATTATGTGAGCCAGATGTTTTGGTTTATGCTGACATGCCGCGTTGGGAAGGGCAGCTTCGCTACAGACGCAATGAAGCGTCTAATATGGGGGCAGACAACGCTTCCTTAAGCGGATCTCTACAATACAAACGCGCTTACTTTGTAGACTGGAGAGTTTGCGACCGCCTCAAAAAAAGCCTTTTCGAAAAATGGGATTTTTATCTTGATACGGTTATCCCGGATAGTCCGAAAATGGCAACCGGAGCCTCAATTTTAAAGGGATTGAAGCATTGCCTCACGAGGCCATTCAGGGTGGTGCCATTTTTTGACCCCGGACCCTGGGGAGGCCAGTGGATGAAAGAAGTCTGCGATCTTGACCGCAGCCAGATAAACTACGCATGGTGCTTTGATTGCGTACCCGAAGAGAATAGCTTGATTCTGGACATTAACGGCGTTGAAATTGAAGTACCATCCATTAACCTCGTATTTTATCAACCTTCCCAATTTATGGGCGAGCGGGTTCATGCGCGTTTTGGCGATGAGTTTCCTATCCGATTTGATTTTTTAGATACCATGGAGGGCGGAAACTTAAGTTTGCAGGTGCATCCGCTTACCGAGTATATACAAACTCATTTCGGCATGCATTACACTCAGGACGAAAGCTATTACATTTTGGATGCCAGCGAAGGTGCCTTTGTATACCTGGGATTAAAAGAAAATATAATTCCCACCGATTTAATAAACGATTTGGAGAAATCTGGAAGCTTAGGGGTGTTCGATGCAGAAAAATATGTAGAAAAGTGGCCGGTTAAAAAACACAACCACGTACTTATTCCCGCAGGAACAATACACTGCTCAGGAAAAGACAGCATGGTGCTTGAGATAAGTGCAACACCTTATATTTTCACTTTTAAACTTTGGGACTGGGGCCGGCTAGGCTTAGATGGTAAACCCCGTCCTATTAATATTAACAGAGGAAAAGAGAATATTCAGTGGGAGCGTACAACAAGCTGGACCCGAAATAACCTGATCAACCGGATTGAAAAAATAGCTGAAGGAGACGGCTGGCTAGAAGAACGAACCGGCCTGCATCATACAGAGTTCATCGAAACGCGGAGACACTGGTTTACTAAAACGGTAACCCATCATACAGATGGTTTAGTAAACGTTCTCAATCTTATTGAAGGCGAGGAAGCTATTATTGAGAGCCCTTTAAATGCATTTGAGCCTTACATTGTGCATTACGCAGAAACGTTTATTGTTCCGGCAAATGTAGGTGAATATACCATCACCCCGCATGGCGCAGCAGCGGGCACACAATGCGGAACCATTAAAGCCTTTGTTAGAACAAATCCATAATTAGTTCAAGTTACTCAATCAATTCATCAAAAAACATGACAATCGAAATTCCCGAAGAAAAGCCAGCAATAGGATATGTAGAAAGGCCCTGGGGCTCATTTAAGCAATTTGCTAATAATCGCAATTGTACGGTTAGCTTAATGACCGTATTACCCGGGCAGCGGCTAAGCTTGCAATCGCACACCATGCGGGCAGAATTATGGATAGTGATTGATGATAATTCAACCATCCAGGTTGGTGATGAGATTAATACCTATATGGCCGGCGATGAGATTTGGATTCCGGTAAACGAGCGACACCGTTTAGGCACTACCGGAGATAAGCCGGTGCGGGTTCTTGAAGTAGCGTTTGGCAACTGGCAGCAAGATGATATTGAACGTTATGATGACGATTATAAACGCGGATAATCTGCCTGATATGATAGAACAAATCATGAACTCATCAAATCAATAGGCCTGGAATCATTAATATAAAAATCAAATATTGCATACATCCAAAATAGATTTTATACTAGAATCATGAAATGAACGATCTCAAGCGTATTCTTCTAGAGTTAGACCAGATTCTTTAAAGCAATATTCTTAAATAGTTCAGCTAGCGGCAATTCTTCCAATACCGACCGTTCCGAGATATTTACTTTATTATACTCCCATTTGATTAAACGTATAAACCCATCTGCGATTTCAATGCCGGTAATGTCACCATCATTATAACAGCAGCAGCCGGTATTGAAGTAGGTAGGCTCATGAGCAGAAAAGTTGGTAATCGTATTCTCCATTATTTTTCTGAGTTTAATTTCAGCCTTAAGTTCTTTGACCGCTTCAGCATCGTTTTCCGCTTCAGCTTTCCGCAAGCGGCTAAATAACCGTTCCAAATAAGTAAGCGATACAAATACCGGTTGATGCGTATGGCCGGTTATCAATAAAATGTTTTTTTGAGGAGCCACCCAATCGTACATATATTGATTATGTACAGTTTTTAGATTATTGTCATAAGCCGGAGTGTTTAAATTAAGTTCAAGAAATATTTGAAGAGGTGCCCATACATTAGATATAAACCATTTACTAAACCAGTTCCCGTCGCTTTGCTTATCGCCCTGGTGGCCATGGGTGAGAAATATATTTAGTGAATTGCCTTCTACAATGGTTTGCAGAATAATGCCTTCATAAGTTTTAAAGGTTCTGCCAAAAATGCTTTCCAACACGACGCCCGCAAGTGGGTCATTGTCCCAATACAAGTCGTGGTTGCCAAATACTTTGAGATAAGCATCCCGATTTAGAAACAACTTTTCCGCTTCAAAAGATGCTGCATGGTGCTTCTTTACACTAAGAATATTGTTTTCCCACAGTTCCTCCGAATCGCCCAAATTTACAAACTGATAGTTTTTTTCGTTATAATATTGCAGTGCGACTAAGTAATTTTTTTCAGCAAATGCAAAATCATCAGAACCATTTTTGGCCCCCTTATGCTGGTCGGAAAAGATGATAAACCTGCCTTCGTTAAAAGGTACAACCAACCCCTTTTTACCCGGGTTTTTTAAAATATCCTCATAAAGGTTCGTGAGCGATTGGTGTACTAACGTTTTATCGGGTCTTGTTGAGTACTTATTGGCAATCTTGCTAACAGGTTCCCGTAATATCTTTTGTAAAAACTTCCGCATTAGTTTGGTGTAATTTCACGCGACACCAATGCTAATTTGAGCTCATGGCTTGGGCCGCATCTTCGGCTGAAATATCATAAAGCGACTGGTGGAATTTGCACTCACCATTTTTTATCACCAATAGCTGGGGCGACTCGTGTTTAATATCAAATTTTTCAGCAATTGAGTTTGAAATATCACGATAAGTGAGCAGATCCAAAAAATATACGTTGGTTTCGTTTGGGAGCAGATTAGCTTTTTTTTCAAAATCAGCCCGGGTGTTTTTGCTGATTGGGCAGGTCGTGTTGTGTTTAAATATAATCGAATAACCTTGGAAAGAATTTATATCTTCAAGTTGATCCTGAGTTTCGAGAGCTATAGAATTCATAAGATAATTTTTCTTTTATAACTCTTTTAGATAAATCCTGTTTTATTTAAGTCCGTGACCAAGAAAATTTTTTCTCTTAATAAAACAAAAAAATAACTACCGATGTTTAGTATGAGTTCTTGCAGTTAAAAGCATGTCATTTGTGCCTCTTTCGCTAAAAAAGTACTAATGAAGATTGGTTTTTTATTTTAGAAAACTTACTTTGTACCTGCACTAACAGAATTGGGGATCTATATAATTATAGAATTGAGGGAAATTATCTGTTGCTCTTTATGTTCATTTAAAGGCGATAATCTACTTTTTAAGTGGACTTCTTTTTTATTTTCTTCCCCCAAGCCGCATTATATTCCATCCTATCATTATATCATAACGAACAATTTCAGTTCTGAACTAACGTTTGCCCTAAAGTTTTAAATCTCCCACAATGGAACAAGATTACCTAGACACCTTAATCAAAAAGCCTACCAAAAAACCCGCATTGAACGGAACCGCGCATGAGGAGGAATCCCTTGATCTGAAAGAACTTTTGAAAATTCTTTCTCAGGTTAAAAATGGAAAACTCAATCTGCGTATTCCAATCACCCAAGCGGGTATTAGTGGTAAAATTTGCGAAGTGATCAATGATATTATCGATATTAACGAACGCCTTGTAAATGAAATCTGCACCGCAGAAAAAACTATTGGACAAAAAGGTAATCTTTCTAAACGGGTAGATTTGCCGGATTTCAAAGGTGATTACGCATTAGGTGTTAAATCATTAAATAATCTTATTACCGATTTAACTTATCCTACATTAGAAATTGCCGGACTAATTAAATCGGTTGCAAACGGTAACTTATCTAACGAGGTTCCTTTGGAGATTAACGGACAGCCATTAAAAGGAGAGTTCTTGCGGATTGCAAAAGAATCTAACGGGATGGTTTCGCAGTTACGCTTGTTTACACAGGAGGTAACACGGGTAGCACGTCAGGTAGGTTCTGAGGGACAATTAGGAGAACAGGCGAAAATTAAAGGTGTTGCCGGGGTGTGGGAAGAACTAACCGACTCGGTAAACCAGATGGCGGGTAACTTAACAGCCCAGGTACGTAATATCGCAACAGTAACAACTGCGGTGGCAAAGGGAGATTTGTCGCGGAAGATTACGGTGGAAGCGAAAGGTGAGATTTTGGAGCTTAAAAACACCATCAATACGATGGTGGATCAGCTGAACTCCTTCTCATCGGAGGTAACGCGTGTGGCACTCGAGGTAGGTACAGAAGGTAAACTTGGAGGTCAGGCGAAAGTGCCGGGTGTTGCGGGAACATGGAAAGATTTAACGGATTCGGTAAACCGGATGGCGGGTAACTTAACCTCGCAGGTACGTAACATCGCCGGTGTAACAACAGCGGTGGCGAATGGTGACTTATCCAAGAAAATCACGGTAGACGTGAAAGGGGAGATGCTTGAGCTGAAGAAAACCATCAATACGATGGTGGATCAGCTGAACTCATTCGCCTCTGAGGTAACGCGTGTGGCACTTGAGGTAGGTACAGAAGGAAAACTGGGAGGGCAAG
>DASVRX010000129.1:0-9171 GCA_036388375.1 Pedobacter sp.
AACATCGATTCCGGGAGGCGAAGTTTTACTCCGCGATCTTATGGCGCTGAATTGCGGGCCGACATGAATTTGCTTCGTTTTCCGCTACCTAATTTTGACCTTGGAGGAAGAATAATTTTCTTAAACGAAAAATCAATTCAAAACCCGATATTCGAAACCGTAGCAGTTTATAATTTTTAACATGAGCGGAAAAAGCATTTTTATAATTATTGTATCGGTACTGGTTACTATCATTTTAATGAATAATACCGACGCAATAGACTTTTGGATTTTTGGTATTACAAAAGTTCCCAAGCTGGCTATCCTCGGAGTAATGTTTGCTACGGGGTTTGTATTAGGTGTTCTAGCTGGCAGACCAAAAAAGAAGGAAATTATATACAAGGATGCGCCAGTGGAAGCACTGTCAACACAAGACAGTAGATCCGGCTTAACCGAAGAAGACAAAGATTACATCAACTAAATGTTGTAAAAAACAAGGTTGTCCATTTCGAGATCCGGCAGTTTGATTTCTTTGGTGAAAATTCCGTAAACAGATGCACCGCTGCCACTCATCGAAGCATATAATGCTCCTGCTTCGTACAATGCGGCTTTAACACCACGAATAGACGAGTGGTTTTTGAAGATTGATTCTTCAAAGTCGTTTTTGATTTCCGCTTTCCAATTTTCTATTGTCAAAACAATCTGGTCTTTCAAGGATTTCTTAGGCGCTCCGGGCTTTACACCTCTATAGGCTTCGCCAGTGGATACATGTACCGAAGGCATTACAAGCACAAGATAGTGGGGTGTTAAATCCAGGCTGATATTTGAGAACTTGTCGCCTTTACCGTAAGCATATACCGGTTTATTCTGTACAAAAAAGGCGCAATCGGCGCCCAGGTTCCTGGCATAATTTTCCATTCCCTCAGTATCCAGACCTAGAGAAAATTTATCATTCATTAAGCGAATAAAAAAAGCGGCGTCTGCCGAACCTCCGCCAAGCCCCGCTCCTATTGGTATTTGTTTATGCAAATGAATCTTTACAGGAGGAATTTCGAAATCGTTCTTGAGCAACTCGTATGCCTTTAAACACAAATTTTCGTTTGCGTAGCCAGGAATTTCAATACCTGAAGATTCAAAACTTAATTCATCTGCTTCGATAACTTCAAGCGCATCTTTTATCTTTACAGGATAAAAAACTGTTTCAAGATTATGATAGCCGTCGCTTCGTCTTGAAATAATATTTAATCCAATATTGATCTTTGCGTTTGGAAATGTAAGCATGAGTTCTAAACAATCAAGATTTTGTTCACAATTGTAGGACGGTAAAAATACATTTATTTCTTTTGTAGAAGATGAGACAATATCTTGATTTGATGCAGCACGTGCTGACTAATGGCACACAAAAACATGACCGCACCGGCACCGGAACAATCAGTGTATTCGGCTACCAGATGCGCTTCAATCTTGAAAATGGTTTTCCGTTAGTTACTACAAAGAAGCTTCATTTGAGATCTATTCTGCATGAATTAATATGGTTTTTAAAAGGCGATACTAACATCCGCTATCTGAAAGAAAATGGAGTAAGTATTTGGGATGAATGGGCTGATGAAAACGGCGACTTAGGGCCAGTCTATGGTTCTCAATGGCGTTCCTGGCCTACTCCAGACGGAAGACATATTGACCAGATCACGCAAGTTATCAATCAAATTAAAAACACGCCAGATTCCAGGCGTTTAATTGTATCGGCATGGAATGTGGCAGAAATTGAAAACATGGCTCTTCCGCCCTGCCATAGCTTTTTCCAGTTTTACGTTGCGGACGGTAAATTGAGCTGCCAATTATATCAACGTAGTGCCGATATTTTCTTAGGTGTACCCTTCAACATTGCATCTTACGCTTTGCTTACGCTGATGGTAGCACAGGTTTGCGGGTTAAAACCCGGCGAGTTTATTCACACGTTAGGCGATGCACATCTTTATAACAATCACCTTGAGCAAACAAAGTTGCAGCTAAGCCGGGAACCAAGGCCTTTGCCTCAAGTTAAAATAAATCCTGACATTAAAGATATTTTCGAATTTAAGTATGAAGACTTTACGCTCGAAAATTATGAGCCTCATCCTCATATTAAAGCACCAGTAGCGGTTTAAAGATATTCGCCGGCATATTTAAAGCTTAATACCAACAGGTATCAATCACCGTTAATAAACAAAATGATAATTTCCGCCGTCGTTGTTGTAGACCAAAATTGGGGAATTGGCCAAAACAACCAGCTTCTTGTCCATTTCCCGGCCGATTTAAAAAGATTCAAATCTATCACTTCGGGCCATACTATAATCATGGGCCGTAAGACATTCGACAGTATGGGCCGGGCTTTACCGAACCGCCGAAACATCGTTATTACACGCCAACCAAATCTCGAACTACCGGGTGCAGAAATAACAGATTCCTTAAATGCTGCTTTAGAGTTATGCAAAAACGAAGAGGAAGTATTTATAATCGGTGGAGCCGAGATCTTCAAGCAGGCACTTGATGTTTTAAATAAAATCTATCTCACAAAAATTCGTAAAAGCTTTGAAGCTGATACTTTCTTTCCGGAGATTACGTCTGATAAATGGATAGAAATTGAAAGTGAGGAATTTCAACCGGATGAGAAAACTCCATTCTCTTACTCATTTCTAACCTTCGGAAAGCGCTAAAATAACGGCTGTATATTTTAGAAATTAAAGAATTTCATAAATTAAAAATTTACTTAGATTTGCCGTCTTATCTGAAAAGGGCTTAAACTAAAATTAATACAATTATAAATCAAAATGCAAGGCAAAGGACTGATTAAATTCGTCGCGATAGCGTTAACAATTGGGTGTTTATACTCCCTTTCGTTTACCTGGGTGGCTAAAAATGTAGAAAATGATGCGAGGGAATACGCCAAAGGAGATCCTCTTAAAGAGAAAGCGTATTTAGACTCTATGGGAACCCAGCCTGTATATAATTTGGGATTCACAGAGTTCAACTATAATTATGTAAAAGAACGTGAAATACCTCTTGGGCTCGACCTTAAAGGTGGAATGAACGTTACGATGCAGATTTCACTCTCTGAATTAGTTAAAAATCTGGCCAACAACACAACCGACCAAAGCTTTAACACCGCTCTTAGCAATGCTGAAAATCGCTTAAAAACGAGCCAGTCGGATTTTATTACCTTATTTGGTGAAGAATTTAACAAGTTAAATCCAAACGGGAGACTTGCAAGCTATTTTGCAACTAAAGAAAATGCTGCAACGGTTAAACCTGATGCAAGTAATGCAGACGTATTAAAGTTCCTTCGCAGTGAATCTAGGAGCGCGATTGACAGATCATTTAACGTTCTAAGAACACGTATCGATAAATTTGGTGTTACTTCTCCAAACATTCAAAAACAAGAAGGCACTGATAGAATTCTAATCGAATTGCCTGGAATTTCTGACCAGCAGCGTGTTAGAAAACTTCTTTCAGGTTCGGCAAAACTGGAGTTCTGGGAAACCTTTGAAAATCAGGAAATTTTCCCTCTGTTAGAAAACATCAATAAAACCTTAGCTGCTATTCAGCAACCGGCTGCTGATACATCCGCGAAAGCAGCAACTTCTCCCGCACCTGCTGCATCTGGCGGCAAGCTTTCAAAACTTGGTGCTAAGAAAGACTCAGCCGGAAAAGACACATCAAACGTTGCTTTAAACCAGGCTGATCAAGCAAAAAAGAATCCACTATTTGCAGTTTTAGCTCCGGCAACTTACCAGGCAGAAAATGGCCAGCCGGCGCTTAGACCAGGCTCTGTAATTGGCTATTCTGCACAAAAAGACACAGTTAAGGTAAATGCTTATCTAAACTCACCTGCTGTTAAATCGATTCTTCCGCCAAACGCTAAATTTTATTGGGGTGTAAAACCGATTTCAGAAGAAGGTAGTGTATTTGAACTACATGCTCTTAAAGCATCGGGCTTTGACGGCACAGCAGCTTTAGCTGGTGATGTGATTACAGATGCCCGTGATGACATAGGACAAGACGGCCGCCCGGAAGTGGTAATGATCATGAATCCGGAAGGTGCTAGTCAGTGGAAAAGAGTAACTGCTGCCGCCGCTGCTGATCCAAACACAAAACACAGCATCGCGATTGTATTAGATAATTATGTTTATTCTGCGCCAACGGTTCAGAATGAAATACCTAACGGTATATCCTCAATCACGGGAAGCTTTACGGCTAACGATACTAAAGATCTTGCAAACGTTTTAAAAGCGGGCCGTTTACCGGCACCTGCAAAAATTGTAAGTGAATACGTTGTCGGCCCATCTTTAGGTGCTGAATCGATTCAGAAAGGACTTCTTTCTACAATAATAGGTATCGCGGTTATTTTACTCTTTATGGCCTTGTACTATAGCAAAGCCGGATGGGTGGCTAACGTGGCATTAATTGTAAACTTATTCTTCCTGATGGGAGTTTTAGCATCTTTTGGAGCAGTACTTACCTTACCGGGTATTGCCGGTATCGTACTCTCATTGGGTATGTCGGTAGATGCAAACGTGTTAATTTATGAACGTGTGCGAGAAGAGCTTTCTGCCGGAAAAAGTTTAAGAGTCGCCATTTCTGAGGGTTTCAGCAAAGCCATGTCTTCTATCCTTGATTCAAATATCACCACTTTCTTAACTGGGGTAGTTTTGTATGTTTTTGGAAGCGGACCAATTGCCGGTTTTGCTACTACTTTAATGATCGGTATTATCACCTCATTATTTGCGGCCATTTTCATTACAAGATTAATTTTGGAGTGGATGCTGAAGAGAGATAAGCCAATCAGCTTTTCAATTCCGGCCACTCAAAATCTATTTAAAGATTCCAAATTTGACTTCATCACTGGAAGAAAACGCTTTTACCTTTTCTCCAGCATAATTATAATCGCCGGTATAATTTCAATGTTTACAAAGGGCTTCAGCCTTGGTGTTGATTTTAAGGGCGGCCGTTCTTATTTTGTTGCTTTTGACAAAAATGTTAATGAGAACGAGGTTCGGAGTGTGCTTGCAACAGAATTTGGTTCAGCACCTGAAGTCAAGACTATCGGCTTAAATAAGAATGAAGTCAAGATTACAACAGTCTATAAGGTTGATGAAACCTCGGTAGATGTAGAATCTGAAGTTGCTACAAAACTGAATAATGGCCTTAATAAACTCGGATCAAAATATGAAATAAAAGATTCGCAGAAAGTTGGGCCTACTATCGCCAACGATATCAAGATTTCTGCTATTTACTCGGTAATCTTCACTATTGTAATTATCTTCCTTTACATCTTAATCAGGTTTAGAAGGTGGCAATTTGGTGTATCGGCAATTGTTGCTTTATTACACGACGTTTTGATATTGCTATCAATATTCTCTTTGCTGGATGGAATCGTTCCTTTTTCATTGGATATCGATCAGGCGTTTATCGCAGCTGTTTTAACGGTAATGGGTTATTCAATTAACGATACTGTAGTTGTATTTGACCGTGTTAGAGAGTATATTAATGAGCGAAACACTAAAAATGAAGCACTACCAACCGTTATCAATAACGCCTTAAATAGTACATTAAGCCGTACTGTTGTAACGGGTATATGTACTATAGCAGTTCTGTTAGTCATTTTTATCTTTGGTGGCGACATCTTAAGAGGATTTTCTTTTGCGATGCTAATCGGAGTAATCTTTGGTACTTATTCATCATTGTTTGTTGCTACACCATTCGTAGTTGAAATGATCAAGAACAAAGCAGAGGTTAAACCTGAGCCGGTTAAAGTACAACAACAGGCTTAGTATCTCCTTAAATAATCTTGAACACCCATCCATTCCAGGATGGGTGTTTTTTATTTGTAAATTGCCATAAAAAGGAATAAAGCTCAACTTTAATCCCGGTAAACGGTTATAAACCGAAAATACGTTATGACATCAAACAACTCCTCCGTAAATTTTCCTAAAGTAATTATAATTGGCGGCGGCTTTGGAGGCATTCAACTTGCTAAAAAGCTGAATGAAAAAGAAGTGCAGATTTTAATGCTCGACAGGCATAATTATCACACCTTTCAGCCTTTATTATATCAGGTGGCAACCGGCGGACTAGAGGCCGATTCAATAGCGTTTCCCCTTAGAAAGATATTTAAAGGACAACGGAACTTCACTTTCCGCAACGCGGATGTACTGTCGATCAACCCTGAGAACAATACTATTAACACCACCATTGGCGAATTTGAGTACGATTACCTCGTGCTTGCTACCGGCTCAAATACCAACTTTTTTGGTTCCAAAGAATTGGAACATTATACTATGCCGATGAAGACCATTCCTGAAGCTTTAAACCTCAGGAGCATGCTTTTACAAAACCTGGAGGAAGCCTTAATTGAATCAGATCCTATTAAAAAGGCGGGGCTTCTGAACTTTGTTGTGGTTGGTGCCGGACCAACAGGTGTAGAATTATCGGGAGCACTATCTGAGTTAAAGCGCCATGTTTTAAAGAAAGATTATCCTGAACTCGACATCTCGAACGTAAATATATACTTAATCGAAGGATCGAATGTGGTGCTGGGACCAATGTCTCCGCAAGCTCAGCGAAGTTCTAAAGAATTTTTAATAGAAATGGGTGTAGAGGTACTTACCGGTGTTACGGTAGTATCTTATGATGGAGAAGTGATAAAGCTATCGAACGATCTTGAAATCATTTCAAAGAACGTGCTCTGGTCTGCAGGAGTTAAAGGAGATTTTCCTAAAGGAATTCCAACTGAGAATATCGTTAGAGGCGGCCGCATAAAGGTAGATTCTTATAATCGGGTTGAAAGCTTCCAGAATATTTTCGCCATTGGCGATGTTGCCGCGATGATCACCGAAGGTACTCCAAACGGACATCCGGGTGTTGCCCCTGTTGCTATGCAACAAGGAAAATTACTTGCTAAAAACTTGATCAAGATAATCAACAAAGAAGAGCCTGAACCATTCAAATATTTTGATAAAGGATCTATGGCTACTGTTGGAAGGAACCGGGCGGTTGTTGATATTGGGAAGATTCGATTTCAAGGAGTTTTTGCATGGTTTGTATGGATGTTTGTGCATTTAATGAGCCTGGTAGGATTTCGTAATAAACTTGTGGTTTTTGTAAATTGGATATGGAGTTACTTTAGCTATGACCGGGGAACACGTTTGATTATACGTCCCTTTAACCGGGAACTAATGCGGGAAGAGACATTGCATAAATAATGGCAACACCATCGGCTATAAAGTTAATTGAATGCCCGCGCGATGCCATGCAAGGCATTATTAACTTCATACCGACTCATGACAAGATTGAGTATTTAAATGTCCTCCTACAAGTCGGTTTTGATACTCTCGACTTTGGAAGTTTCGTATCACCAAAAGCTGTACCTCAAATGGCCGATACTGTGAAAGTATTAGAGGGCCTGAATTTATCTGACACTAATACCAAACTGCTTTCGATTGTAGCCAACCTGCATGGAATAACCCAGGCCTCCCAGCATGCGGAAATTTCTTATTTAGGATTTCCCTTCTCAATTTCAGAAACTTTTCAGAAACGAAACACCAACACGGACATTAATACATCTCTGGCAACTGTTGATGAACTTTTAAATACCTGCACGAGATCAGGCAAAACCGCAGTCGTTTATTTATCGATGGCTTTTGGCAACCCTTATGGGGATGAGTGGAATGAGGAGATTGTTGAACGGTGGACTTCGATGCTGGCGGAGAAAGAGGTTTCAATTATCGCCCTGTCAGATACTGTCGGGACCGCTACAGCAGAACAAGTTGGCAATGTATTCAAAACGATCAGCAAGCGTTTTCCTGCTATTGAATTTGGCCTGCATCTGCATAGCACTCCAGATTCCTGGGAAAAGAAAATCGAGGCTGGATATATGGACGGATGCAGGCGTTTCGACTCAGCTATTAAAGGCTTTGGAGGCTGCCCTATGGCTTCGGATAAGCTCACCGGTAATATTGCGACTGAAAATATCATTAGCTACTTAGAGAATCAGAAAGCGTCTTTAGGTCTTAATACGGAAAAGTTTTTAGAGGCTGTTAATCTTTCGGAAAAGATCTTCGTTTAGGGTCGAGGACCATTCGGTAGTGTCTAATTCCAACTTCATCAAATTCAGGCCCCTCCTTTTCGAACCCGCACTTTTCGTATAAAGCACAAGCCTGAACTTGTGAATGCAGGTAAATGTATTCGGCTTCAGCCGGAATATCACTAGTAACAGCTTGAACCAATGCAAATCCCACTCCCCTACCTCTAAATTCGTGCAGAACAGCAAAGCGTTGTAATTTATAACCTTCTTCAGTTTTTCGCCATCTGGCTGTGCCTGCCGGAACACCATCTATAGTAGCTAAAAAATGGATCGATTCCTCTTCATGCTCCCATTCAAATTCAGGTGGGCATTGCTGTTCTTCCACGAAAACCTTTGTACGGATCTGATAAACGTATTTTAAGTCTTCTTCTTTAATCACCTTTTTTACCTGTATCATCTTATCTTCAGTCGATTTAATCCAAGTAACGCTAATATTCTGTCCCTGGTTCTATTAATAATATTATACAAAAAACGCCGGGTCTACTGAACCCGGCGCTTCAACTATTATTAATTTCTTTTAAAGCTTCTCATTTGCATTAATACAATTCAAATCTTCAAAAGCCTGAGTTAAGCGTTTAACAAAGTTTTCTTCGCCTTTACGTAACCAAACACGTGGATCATAGAACTTCTTATTTGGTGAATCAGCCCCTTCAGGATTACCAATTTGAGCTTGCAGATAAGCTTCTTTAGATTGATAGAAATCTTTGATTCCTTCCCAGAAAGCCCATTGCATATCGGTATCAATATTCATTTTGATGGCACCATAAGAAATTGCTTCTCTGATCTCCTCTTTGCTAGAACCAGAACCGCCGTGGAAAACGAAGTTAATTGGTTTCTCTTCTGCGATATTAAATTCGCTTCGAATATGATCTTGGGAATTTTTAAGAATTACCGGCTGAAGTTTTACGTTACCTGGTTTATATACGCCATGCACGTTTCCAAAAGCTGCTGCTATTGTAAATCTCGGACTAACCTCGCTCAATTCTTTGTATGCGTATGCAACCTCAGAAGGCTGGGTGTAAAGTTTTGAACTGTCGATATCAGAGTTATCTACACCATCTTCTTCTCCA
>DASVRX010000130.1:0-13047 GCA_036388375.1 Pedobacter sp.
GCCTTATGCTTTATCGGGGCATTGTTTGGGTGGTACTATCGCCTATGAAATGACCAGGCAATTGGAAGCACTTGGTAAGAAGGTGTCATTACTAGCACTTTTTGATACACAGGCAAGAGATAAAAAGATTAAGGACGTTGCTCAAATTGGTAACCTTTATCATGTTCCGGAACTACTTAAGTTTTATACCTCACGTTTTGTGATCAAGCTTAATTTTGAATTATTCCTTTTACGAAATCACACACAGCAGGCCATTCTATATAAAATTAAAAAGATCCAATCCTTACTAGGCAAAGCAAAGAAGCCTGAACAAGAGGATTTGGATGTTTTCGATAGAATGATTGACAGTTTCAAGGCAGCATCAACTCAATACACGATGCAACCTTACGACGGTGACATTATAGTATTTTATGCAAAAAAGCATTATTACTTTATGGATAGAGTAAATAAAGTGGTTTATAAGGAAATTAGTTACAGCCCAAGAGTAAAAAATGCATGGAACCGATATGCGAAATCTGTAACTATTTACGAAATCGAAGGAGAACATTCTACTATTTTTGACCCGGCACATGCAACTGAATTTGCAAAAATTTTACAGAACCATTTGAATGAAATGGTATCTGATAAGCCGGCAGCATAATTGAAATGAAATTATTACTTAAAATACCGGAGAAGCAACCGAATTAAAATGTTAAAAAAATTCCTTTACAGCATATTTAGTTCAGAAGGCGATCCGATCAAAAAAGCCGAGCGCTTAACAATGAAAGATAGGCTAAAGGCCTATGAAAATCTTCCTCAGTTCTTTAAGCTGGTATGGAACACAAGCCCCTTTTTAACCTTCATTAGTGTAACCATCCGTCTTATTCAAGCGGTATTACCTATTGTAGTTCTTTACGTTGGCAAGCAGATCATTGATCAGGTTGTACTCATTGTGCAGAATAAAAGCACTGATACTGATTACTTGTGGGAACTGGTTGCCATTGAGTTTATATTAATGCTTGTCACTACTATTTTTGGTAAATGTATTATTCTGGTTGATGATCTTTTAGGCGACAGGCTAACAAACCGCAGTAATATTATGCTCATGTCGCATGCGGCTACACTAGATTTGGATCTTTTCGAAGATTCGCTTTTTTATGATAAGTTAGAACGAGCAAGACAACAAACCGTTGGTAGAACGGTGCTGTTATCGCAGGTTTTAACTCAAATACAGGATATTATTACCATTGCGGGGATGGCTACAAGTTTGATAATCTTTAGCCCTTGGATAATTTTGGTTTTGTTAATATCTATTCTACCGTCCTTTTTAGGTGAAGCTTATTTTAACGCGAAAAACTACGCACTTATCCGCAGTCAAACACATGGCCGACGCGAACTTGAATACCTCAGCTTTGTGGGTAGTAGTGATCAGACGGCGAAAGAAGTAAGACTATTCGATCTGTCGGACTTCTTTATTAATCGTTATAATAAAATCGCCACAATGTTTCATACTGACCGGCGAAAACTGGGCATAAGCAGGTTTGTGATGGGAACCTTGCTTACTATCCCGGGCTCTATCGGTTTTTATGCGGCATTTATATACATCATTCAAAAGGTGATCACAGGTTCTTTATCCTTAGGGGGACTTACCTATTTATTAGGAACTATCCGTCAGATGGGCACGCTGGTTCAAAATGTGGCGAAACGATTTAGTACGGTGGCTCAAGGGGCATTATTCTTAAAGGACTTTTTTGACTTCTTCGAAATCATGCCTAAAATTAAGGCGCCGCTTAATCCAAGGCCATTCCCCAATCCGATACAAACTGGTTTTACTTTCGAGGATGTTGGTTTTAAATACACTAATTCCGAACGCTGGGCGAATCGGCATTTAAACTTTACTCTCCATCCCGGTGAAAAACTAGCATTAGTTGGCGAAAATGGAGCCGGAAAAACTACGCTGGTAAAACTTTTAGTTCGGCTTTACGATCCTACCGAAGGACGTATCTTATTAGATGGCCATAATCTTCAAGAGTATGATTTAATAGAATTGAGAAAAGAAATGGGAATTATCTTCCAGGATTTCCTTCGCTACCAAATGACGATGACCGAAAATATAGCTGTAGGTAATATCGGTCAAAAAGACAATGAATCACTTATAGTAAGCGCAGCTAAGAAAAGTCTAGCCGACTCTATCATTCAAAAGCTACCAAATAAGTACAATCAGGTTTTGGGTAAGCACTTTCATAACGGAGTGGAACTGTCTGGAGGGGAATGGCAGAAAGTAGCACTTGCAAGAGCTTATATGCGCGATGCTCAAATAATGATTCTTGATGAGCCTACAGCGGCGCTGGATGCAAGATCGGAGTATGAAGTTTTTCAGCGATTCGCTGAAGTAACACTGAATAAAACAGCGGTTTTAATTTCTCACCGTTTTTCTACCGTTAGAATGGCCGACCGTATAATGGTTTTAGATAAAGGTCAGATTCTCGAAATTGGAAGCCATGAAGAGTTGTTAAACAAGGATGGTCGTTATGCTGAATTATTTCAACTCCAGGCCTCAGGATATCGTTAATAGTTAACTAAATTCAGAGTAGGTTTTGTTATCACAGCTAATAGTCGCGTACGAACTTATCTATTTTAAAGCCCTAAAATTACTTAAGACTTTTAAGGTGTTGTGTATTTATACTAGCATAGTGTAATATAAAGAAAGCCCCAAGTCTGGTAAACCAGTACATTGGGGCTTTCTTATCAATATAATCCGACTAAGGCTTCGCATCAACCATTGCCGGTTTTGCCTTTGATTTTTTATTCAAAAATATCGCGTGGTCTCTCGGGCCGGAATAAGATACCTGTCTGCTTGAAGATTCCTCCACTTTATGCGGACCTTCGCCAGTTCCGGTAGTTTGATACGTCTCCGTTTTAGAATGTTTCGATATCGAACTTCTTGAACCAAAAGTATAAGTAAGGCCAAGCGCACCAAAAAGGTTTCCTTTAAGTGTATTTGCAAATAGTTTTCCGTTAACTAAATCGTCCTTATACACAGTGTATAAATTATACACACCAAGAGTTCCCATGATTTTCAAACTATGTTTCTGCACGCCAAAATGTAGTGCTGCAAAGTTACTTGCCGCGTAAGTGGCTTTAACATCACCATTAAGAATCATTTGTTCCGCTATTGCTTTGTTGAAAACTCCTCCGGGATGTGCTCTTTCATAATCCCTTCTCCACTCATAATTATTTATCTGAGAAGTGCCGCTTGGAGTAATTGTGCGATTTCTAAAACCGGTATTATTAGTTTCACCGGCAAACTCAAAATCTACCAAGAAGTTAGATCCCTTGCCCTGTTCCGTGTTACCAGCTCCGAAATTGATTAAGTGGGCCAGAAGCGAATAGCGATAATAGGTCATACCCTGCGACAAATCAAAGAATCTTTCATAAGGGTTGTCATTGCTGGACTGTGATGTAAAATAGTTAGCATCTACAGAAAGTAAAAGAGGACCCACATTTATCCCTGCGTTAGCACCCCAGTTCACATAGGCATCTTTATACTGAGGAACCGGACCAAACTGACCAACTGTAGTGTTTTCTTCATCAAATCCAACTTTTCGTTGACCTGCACCAAAAATAATACCGAATTGAGGAAAAACAACTGGTTTGACTCCCTTTGAGATAATTTTCTCGGGATTACCAAAGTAGATGTCCGATTCAAGTCGCAACTCCAACCCGTTATGGGAGGTACCTGAGCCCTTTTGATTTACAGATTGACCGTTGACAATTTCGGGGACATATTCAACCGCATCGAATGAAGCCCGGTATTCACTATGTCTGGTTCCAAATCTTATCCTGGGACTGAATATGATTGTGTTTCTTGTTTCTTCCGTTGTTACAGTTGAATAGTTGTTCACAATACAAGCACCCACTTGCTGCATTGAAAGATAAGCATTTGCAACTACTTCTACCGGTGCTTCCGGTGCCGCAACGGCCATTAATACCAGATCTGAACTCGTCATATCACTGGTTTTATCAGTCCCGTAGCCTAAAGACTTTAATTTCTCAGTACCATGATCAGTTAATTCACCCAAGCGCTTAGGAGTAAAATCTCCTGTTTGTCTGGCTGAAACATATCCTCTTCCACCGATCAATTGTCTAAAGAGTTTTACTGCATCCCTTTCGCCGTAGTGTAAAGCTGTAAGCATCATCAATTCCATGGCTTTCGCTTCAGCATTGCTCCGAACTTGCTCTGCACTAAGTAATTTGTCTTCAGTAAGTAAAACTGGCCCGAGGTTACCGGGAACATTAGAGTCGAAAAACCGGTTGTTTTTTAATGAATTAATCACGTTGCTTCCAGTACCTTTTCTAAGGTCGTTAATCAAAGCATCTATAACTTTCCTTGTTTCAGGATGACGATTAAGATCACCTTCCTGTAGCCGAATCAATTCGAATAGAGCACGTTTATAATTTTCGTTTGCATGTTCTTTTGAAATTCTTCCACTTGGATAAGTACGTGCCCTAAATTCTGCAACAGCAGCTTTCTCTGCCTGGTATTTATTCGGATTTAGAGCCTGTTGCTTTGCAAGGATTTGGCCAAGTGTGATTGGGCTGCCATCAAAATCAATAATTTCCAAACGGGGAGTTTCACGGATTTCGCGTGTAGCTGAAGTAATAGTGATAGTATTATGAAGCTTTGTTCCATAATCTCGTGCCATGTAAGCGTGATAAACATTTTCTCTCCATTGCTGCGGATCACGAATCGTTGCAGGATTCTCTGCGATCATGGCGCGAAGGTCCTTAAGTACTAAGGGATTCTCGGCAATCTTAACATTTTGACTGTTTTCAGTCCGAAACGTAATGCCATGATCTTTAGGAAGGTATTTATTGACTTGTTCGAACAACGCGACTACGCTCTTAACTCCTTTAGACGCGAAATATTCTAAGTCATTCTTTTCGAAAAGAGAATCGATAGAAATACCTTTTTTTAAATCGTATTTAGTTGTGTCCTTAAGTCTCTCAGCAGCTTTAACAGCTGCTCCAACCATTCGTGAATCTGGATTAACGTCCTTACTAATCTCTTTATATGTTGTGAGTGATTCATCAGGTGCCCTCTTGATTCTGACAGTGTCTTGCGGAGCGACGTATGTTTGTGCGTATGTATTATTGGTAAGAAGAATGCCGATAGCGAGAGCTAATAGTGATATCCTGAAGCAATGTGTTTTGTAAAGTTTAGTCATTCTATTTCCTAATTAAGAGTTAATTTAAAATCATAACAGTTTAAAGCTAACATTTAAATCCTAAAAGTGTTTTTTTGCAGCTTTATACGTAAAACTTTGTAACAATGTTTACAATAGCGCATGAATATCTCTCTTAGGTAAAATAAAGTGGAAAGAAGCGGGTGTTAAAGTTGGAATAACTTTCACATTAAAATCAAGGAAAGTCATTTCCTTTTGAGAGCACCTTAATATAATTTATAGTAGCTAGACTAGAGGGAAGATGATTAAAGATTTTTTCTTGGGATAGCGAGTAATAAAACAATAGCCATAGAAAAAATTGGTAAGACGATCAAAGCACCTGAATCATTGTTTTGTTCAAATACCTGAGAATAAGTTTGTGAAGCTTCAAGAGTTTTTATCCATTCAACAACAGAAACTACAAGAGCGAAGAGAGCAACAATTCCGAAGAACTTAATTTTAGATTTTTTTTTCTTATCCATAATAACTTATCCATCATTATTACGACTAGCGAACAAAAAAAGTTGTGATAAATTAAAATCTGATATTTAGCTGTTATTTTACTGTATTAGCAGAGAAGCTTTTAATAGGTTTTCCGATGGATTTATAAATGCCATCTCCCTGAAGTATTGCAACCAGAGATGATTTATCGCCTAAAACTTTGAATGCCGATTTTAAATCCTCGTCGTATTTAAATCCACTCTCTAAGCGGCCTTTGTGAAAGTAATACCGCGTTACAATTTCGTTTTCCAGCAAACGGCTAATCTCGTTTTTGAATTGTGTTAAGTCATTCTTTTTGCTAAAGAAAACTTTAGCCTTAAGCGCTTCAAATTCAGGTTTTATCTCAGTGAGTTTTTGTTCTTTTTCTGCCTCGGCTTTAAGATCGTTTAAAATTCGCTCTGTTCGAGTACTGTAATTATAATCCTTATCCGATAAATAACTAACGAATTCGTTGTATTCAGCGTCACTCAACTTAAAATTTTTCGGATCAGGAATAGTTGGCTTTTGTTTACGGTACAGCGTGGCATAATCAAATATGTAATATCGGCTTAATAAAGTCTGACTTATTGGACTTGGCTTAAATGCTGCGACTGCAATATCAGGAAATACGCCACTGCCATCATAAACGGACCGATTCCCTTTAGTTTTATATTCAGTTATCAAACTATCGGCAACTTTCTCTACTGTTCCATCAGTAGCTCTGTTCGCATAGTCAAGTGCTTGTATACATCTCCCGGAAGGTGTATAATACTTGGCCACCGTAACTTTTACTAAACTGTTATACGGCAGGTCGAAGGTTTGCTGAACCAGGCCCTTTCCATAACTTCTTTGACCGATAATAACTGCGCGATCGAGATCTTGTAATGAGCCGGCCACAATTTCGGAGGCAGAAGCCGCACGATTATTTATTAAAACAACCAATGGGATATCTGGAGCTAGTGGCTGATTGTAGGTTTTATAAGGAATAGACTTATCACGGTTCTTGCCTTTTTGAGTTACAACTACCACGTTAGGCATCACGAATAAGTTCACAATTTTTACTGCTTCCTGCAAAATACCACCTCCATTAGAACGCAAATCGAGAATTATTCCCGACGGATTATTTTTCTGAAGACCAACTAATGCATCCTGTACTTCCTTTGCAGAATTTGCTAAAAACTTATCAAGTTTAATATACCCAATATTGTTATTCATCATGGCCGAATAACTAACATTTGGCTGGGTAATCTCTTCGCGATTTATATTTTTTTCTATGGTAGCACCGTAGCGCTTAATAAGCAATTTTAAACCAGTGTTTTTGGGTCCTTTAAGTAACTGGCTTACCTGCTCGTAGTTCTTCCCTTTTATAACGATACCGTTAATTTCAACCAATTCGTCGCCTGCTCTTATATCAGCTTTTTGGGCCGGGAATCCTTCAAGGGTTTCAGAAATAATAATTTTGCCTTCTCTGGAAAAAGTTATAGTACCAATACCACCGTATTGCGTACTTACATATTTCATTTTATAATCTTCTATTTCAGATTCAGGAACAAATTCCGTGTACGGGTCGAGGCTGTTTAACATAGCATCAATGCCTGTCTCCATTAGTTGAGATGAATTTACATCATCTACATAACTAATATTAAGCTCCTTATATAGGGCAGCAAAGATGTCCAGGTTTTTTGAAGCCTGGAATAAATCCTCGCGAAATGAGTATGAAAATACTCCGGTAAAGACTAGCAAAGGAAGTAGAAGTTTTACCGGTTTTGACATGGGGCGGTTCAATTATGAGTATATAACGCAATCTTTTTAAAAAAGATACAATAACTAAAATACTGATTTTAATTGAATGTTGGTTAAGCCTGGTAGAATGTTTCTTGCTTGTTACTTTAGCTTTACAAACAGTTCGAATTATCAAAAGCCGAGAGATATTAAAGCAAAGAAGAAAAATATATCCCTGGCGGGAATGAGTCTTTTCAGCGAAATTTTTCTTTTTTTTGAACTCTCTCTCTCAGCTGGATAGGTTGGTGTAAAACTTTTTACAAAGTATTATTATCAATATTAACCAGCCCTTTTTTCAAAGTAAAAACCACGTATTCTCTATTCCGCTTTAAGCGGATCATTAACCTTTCAATTAATGCTTCCTCTTCGCCTGGCTGATAAGCCAAATCCACTTCACTCAGCTCGCGATATTTACGATTTACTTTCAGTTTAAGTTTATCCCAATTTTCTTTACTGATAGTTAGTTCTTCCATAATATTTTGCTGTTACAAAAGTATAAATATATACGTCTACTTTAAACCGGATATCCGGGAATTAAAACCAAATATTAATTATTGACACACACTAATTAAGTAACGATGAAAAAAATCATTCTATCAGGGTTATTACTACTGGCAGTAGGAACAACCGTCGCCCAAGTACCGCGTTTGCATATGGGACTTAAAACCGGCGTTAATCTCGCAACCCTTAAAGGGGATGTAGACAGCGAAAATAATCGTTTAGGCTATCAGGCGGGGATTTGGGCACGTTTAGGAGGTGCAGGAGTTTATTTGCAACCTGAAGTTTATCTTGGAAGTAAGGGCGGCAAGTTCGGCTCTTTTAATCAGAATGGAACTGCTTATAGTGGAAACGCCAGTGTAAATTTCACAACGCTGGATATTCCCGTTTTATTAGGAAAAAAGTTCGGATTCGATAAGTTAAATTTTCGGGTAATGACGGGACCGGTAATTTCCTTTCTATTGAGCAAGGATGCGAAGGAAAATTATACTACCGCTACCGATTTTAAAAATTATAAAAATCAAACCATCGGCTTGCAAAGTGGTGCGGGCTTGGATTTAGGAAATCTATCGCTGGATGTTCGCTACGAAAAAGGGATCTCAAATATTAGCAACAGTGGTCAGTACGATCAAAGGCAAAACTTATGGCATCTAAGTTTGGGTTATAGATTATTTTGATGCTGAGAAATCAAGATTGTAAGTACTAAATGCAAAGGAATTCCGACTGCTTTACCACTTTCTCCTTTAACTAAGGATTTAAAGTCTTGGGCGTGTCCGCCGAAGAGGCGGCCGGGCTTTTCGTTACAAGTCCTCGCCCCGATGAAGAATCGGGGCTGCGGGCTTTCCACTGCAATCCCTCACGTGCCTGCCAATTTCCAACAAGCCATGCTAACACACCGTGTATTTAATACCGCTATGTTTTTACTGATACGAGCAATTCGTGAATTCCAAATCCTTCATAACGGTAAGCTTTGTAATATGAATTAATGTGAATATCTTACATCTCCACAGAGATCTATGAACGAGAACATCACTGCACCGAATACCAGATTGCTTTCACTTGATGTTTTTAGAGGACTAACGGTTGCCGCAATGATTCTGGTTAACAATCCCGGCGATTGGGGGAATATTTATGCGCCTCTAAAACATGCCGAATGGCATGGCTGCACACCCACCGATTTGATCTTTCCATTTTTTTTATTCATTGTTGGCGTATCAATTGCTTTTTCTCTGGGCACCAAAAAAAAGATGGGGGTTCCAGACAAAGCAGTTGTCATTTCGATAATTAAACGTTCGGCTGTGTTGTTTTTGCTGGGAATTATCTTAGCTTCAATACCCGACATATTTGTTGATCCTGTTCAAACTTTTTCTACCCTTAGAATACCTGGAGTACTGCAGCGCATTGCCTTAGTTTTTTTAGTTTGTGCCATTCTTTTCTATAAAACCGGGGTTAAAACCCAGGTAATTTTATTTGCATTTATTTTAATAATTTATTGGGTGCTGCTAACCCTTGTACCTGTACCCGGAGGCATTGCACCTAACCTTGAAAAGACAACTAATCTAGGCGCCTGGCTCGACCGCACGTTGCTAACCGAAAACCATTTATGGAAATTTTCTAAGACTTGGGATCCGGAAGGGATATTAAGTACATTACCTGCTATTGCGAGTGGAATATCGGGAGTTCTTACGGGTGTATGGGCACGAAGAAAAGATATCAGAGCCGATCGAAAGGTTTACATAATGCTTATTGCTGGTATCATTTCAGTAATTTCAGGCTTGTTTTTCGATGTTTACTTTCCAATGAACAAGGCGTTATGGACCAGTTCTTATGTCCTTTTTACAAGTGGATTAGCGCTAATAGTGCTAACCATACTCTACTGGATAATAGATGTCAGGCAGGTCAGAGGTTTTACAAAGCCATTTGTGGTTTATGGAGTGAATGCTATCACCGTATTTTTTCTGTCATCAATAATGGCTAAACTCTTTAATTTTATAAAAGTGTCTAATACAGATGGTGCTGAAGTAAGTTTGAAAACATGGCTTTTTCAATCGTTTTTCGTTCCGAACTTTTCGCCGTTAAACGCATCACTTGCTTGGGCATTATGTTTTGTTTTCTTCTGGCTTGCAATTTTGTGGTTGATGTATAACCGAAAAATTTTCATTAAGGTGTAGTCAACAAACTTGTAATCACCTGCGCTTGCCAATACAATTGCTCAGGTGGCATATCAATTTATCATATGTTTAAATCTCTTTTTTATACTATTTATTTAATTCTAATTACTTTAGTAACACTACCAGGGTGTTTGCCCAAACCTGTTTCATATCCCTACAAAAATCCGGAATCATTGAAGAAGGAAGCTGCCGCTATTTCTTCCGAGCTTGAAAAGTACGTTTACGGCTGGCTTAAAGGAGCTAATTCTAAGAACATCCCAAACCACTTGATACCTCCTGGTATTAATCTTGAAGATAACCACAGTTTTTATTTACAGCGCTTTGATGAGATTGACCCAAATAAACAGTGGCTGATCAGAGAATCTGAAAACCTGGATTTTAGTTCGGTTAAAGCCGGAGTTCCCGACCCTCATGTAACTTATTTTGCTTTGGGGACTTCATTAGCCCCTTTCGGTTCCAAACTGGTTATTGAAGGAGAATTTCCTTATTGCCGCTTTTTCAGTTTTCAGATAAGTCCCCCTTTTGATGGAAAAGGTTATTGCATAAACCGTGCTCTTGGCCCAACAGAAGTATCCATTGTTGACGCAGATATTAAGCCATTACCCGGGAGCTCTAACCCCTTTTTGCCCGGGGCGAACAGAAATGTTAAAGACCGGAAGTACAGAGTTACCTTCGATTTGGCCATTGGTGAGCCTGTAGGATTGAACCCTTCTTTCAAACCTCCTTATCGTGGCGAGGGAAACAACAGGGTAGGCGGGCTTATCCAGAATCAAGGGCCACTTTATAAGAAGTTTGGCGGCAAAGGCCCCTGGAATTTAGGATTGGTCTGGATAAGATATTATGCTCCCGATAAAGACAAAGGCAGCATGGCGGGTGTACCGATTCCCAAAGCCTATTATGTGTTGCCCACAGGAGAAAAATATTTTATCAATTCTGATTTCAGTGGTTTCGAAGCGAATACGAATAGAAGGCAACAAGCCAAAGTGACGCCTCCAAAAGAACCAAACAAAGCCATCGGTCCTGAGGTGGGCTGGGGAAAATCTTTTGGTATACTTAGAAGCCTAGGGGAAGGAGGAATGCGGGCATTGAACAAGACCCGACCCGAAGACACCGCTTACATTGGTGAACTCGAGCTCGGGGCCACCGGCCGGGGTGAAAAGCAACCTGCACCCTATCACTACGAGCGCTCGGCCACCGAAAATAATTATGTAACGTACTTGGGTAGATCGATGAATCTCGGAAAAGAAAAAGTAATTATTTTAACGGGAAAATTGCCCACCTTCCCTAATACCCGCGTAGGGGCCGCAACCTTCAATACAGCTCAGTTGAGATATTGGTCGCTTACTACGTATGATTACAATCCCTTAAGGAAAACCTTGGGTTGTGCAATATCTTCTGTAATGGATGATGAAGTGGTTCTCGACGCAAACCGGGGGTACATCATCGTTTATTCAAGGCCCGAAGACCGGCCAAGAAATGCAACCCGGCAAAACGGAGTAACCTGGGTAAACTGGGGCCCAATATCGGATCTTGGAATCTTACTTAGATGGGTTAGTGTTGAACCGGAATGGAGTTTACCAAATAATCCGCATGAGCGCAATCTTCCATGGGCTACGGCAAGTTCTTCGGGTTCACGATATAATCCTAAACTCACTTTCACTAACGATCAAAAAGGTTTTTTAGGCGAGCACCAACCTAAAGTGCATTACATGTCAAGAAATGATTTTGAGCTTTTAGGTGCCAGTTTAGAGGGGAAAAAGATCCCGGATTGGAAAAAATGATGGCAGCCATTTGGTCTTGCGAAAGCGTTCTCCAAAATTTATCAAAAAAATATTATCAAATCTTGTAACCGAACTAAATAATAACTTATCCTTGAAACAATTTGAACTAAAAACCCCTCTAACATCATATGAAAAGAACGCTCATTTTATTTTTGGCAGGCCTCGCTTTTGGCTGCAGCGAATATCGTCAAGTTCAAACCTTAGATAAGAACCCCATAACTACATCGGCGAAAGCCGAAGACCTCCCTTTAGATACCGCTATCAAAACCGGCAAACTAGCTAACGGCTTTACTTATTACATCCGCAGAAATACGGAACCAAAGAACAGGGCTCAATTGTATTTGGCGGTTAAAGTTGGTTCAATATTAGAAAACGATGACCAACGCGGCCTCGCTCATTTTATGGAACACATGAGTTTTAACGGAACTAAAAGTTTCCCAAAAAATGAGTTGGTGAATTATCTTCAAAAATCTGGAATTCGCTTTGGGGCTGATTTAAACGCCTACACAAGCTTTGACGAAACTGTTTATCAATTGCCAATTCCAACAGACGATCCCGAGCTTTTCAAAAACGGTATGCAGATTATGCGCGATTGGGCACAAGATGCAAGTTTAGACTCGGTTGAAATCGAAAAAGAGCGTGGCGTAGTTTTAGAAGAAAAGCGTTTGGGAAAGGGAGCCGGTGAACGGATGCAAAACAAATACCTCCCCATGATATTTAATAATTCGCGTTACTCAAGCCGTTTACCTATCGGAACTGAAGAAGTTCTGAGCGGATTTAAACATGAAACGCTGAGGCAATTTTATAAAGACTGGTATCGCCCCGATTTGCAAGCACTAATTGTAGTGGGAGATATCAACGTTGCCCAGGTAGAGGCTATGATTAAAGACAAATTTTCTGATCTTAAAAAACCTGAAACCGCCCGTCCGCGTACCGAATATAAAATTCCTCTGCTGAATAAGAATCAATACATCGCTGTAACAGATAAAGAATTTCCTTACACTGTTGCACAAATTTTTATCAAACACCCCGAATCGCAGTTAAAAAACACTTCTGACATGAGGGATGCCACCGTTCGTTCATTATATAATCAAATGATTGGTGCTCGTTTTTCGGAGTTAATGAAGCAGG
>DASVRX010000131.1:0-1532 GCA_036388375.1 Pedobacter sp.
GTGTCTTTCCGGCGCAGAAATATAAAATTCCGGTAAGGCTTTTGAATACGATGGAGCCTTCTGCCGCAGGAACGTTAATCACGCACGACAGCGAAAAAAACAAAATCAAGTCTATTGCGGCAAAAGACGGTATTACCTCGATTAGAATTCAGTCGAGCCGGATGTTGCTTGCTTATGGATTTTTACGAAGGGTGTTCGAGATTTTTGAGCGTTACAAAACGCCGATAGACATGATCACTACTTCGGAAGTTGCAGTGTCTGTTACTATTGATGATACCCGTTACCTTGATGATATCTTAAAAGCACTGGAAGATTTTGGTTCGGTAGATGTCGCAAAAGATCAGAGTATAATTTGTGTGGTGGGCGATTTCTCTTACGAATCTCAGGGTTATGCTGCAAAGGTGTTCGATGCGATAAAACACATTTCAATAAGAATGATTTCTTACGGCGCCAGCAATTATAATATTTCGGTTTTGGTAGATACAGCTGATAAGACTGAAGCTTTACAAAGCTTGCATAAGAAGTTATTCTAGCTTGTTTATCTTAACCGATAGTTTATCCTGTTAAGATCGCGGCATCTTAACAGGATTTCCTTTTTTTACTCTATTTTATAAATGTACCAATGTTCCACTCAGATACCTTAACCCGTTTCCAATCAATTGAAACACCTTTCTATTATTACGACCTGAATCTTTTGCAGCAGACTTTATCGGCTTGCAAGGCGGCGGCCGATAAGTATGATTTTCATGTGCATTATGCCATGAAAGCAAACTTCAATGATGAGGTGCTTAAGATGGTTAAGGCAGCTGGCTTTGGTGCTGATTGCGTGAGCGGTAACGAAGTGAAAAAAGCAATTGAAGTTGGCTTTTCGCCGGATAAAGTGGTTTTTGCCGGTGTTGGAAAATCAGACAGGGAGATTATTGAAGCATTGGAGCAGAATATTTTTTGTTTCAATATTGAATCTATCCAGGAGCTGGAAGTGATTAATGCACTTGCAGGCAAGGTTGGAAAAAATGCCCGAATAGCTATTCGTATAAACCCTAATGTTGATGCTTATACGCACCATAACATCACTACAGGATTAGAGGAGAATAAATTCGGAGTTAATCAGTGGGATTTACCGGCTTGCGCCGATGTATTAAAAAAGTCTGCTAATCTTACTCTAACAGGAATTCATTTCCATATTGGCTCACAGATTACAAATCTTAATGTGTTCAAAAGTCTTTGCATAAAAGTCAACGAAATTAAGTCCTGGTTTGAAGAAAGAGGGTTTACGCTTGCCATTTTAAATGTAGGCGGTGGCTTAGGTATTGATTATCATAAGCCAGATGAAAAGCCTATAGCTGATTTCGAAGAATATTTCAGAATCTTCAATGAGTTTCTTGAACGCAAAGCGGGGCAGGAAATTCACTTCGAATTAGGGAGAGCTTTGGTTGCGCATTGCGGAACATTGATTAGCAGGGTTTTGTACGTTAAAAATGGTATCAAAAAGCATTTCCTGGTATTGGATGCCGGGATGACCGAATTAATGC
>DASVRX010000132.1:0-15598 GCA_036388375.1 Pedobacter sp.
ACCTGCAGCTGTTCCAAAAACATTATCTATCTGAAATGTGCCATGAGCTATACCAAACAGGTTAGGGAATACAAACTGCGACTGCAGATACTTATGATGGTTATAGGCTTCTTCACCTAAACCGAGCCTTGCATGGCATAAAGTAATCCATGCTCGCCCCCAACCTGTACCACCTTTACCATTAAAATATGAATCGTAAACTTCAATCCTCCCTGATGTGGTATCTGTATTACCTCGCAAGCGAGTTTGTAAAGTTTTTAATGCGGCTTTGGCTAATTCGGGAGTTTTGCTGAGCGATATAGAATTATCTGGGTACAAACTATATACATGAGAAATGTGGCGGTGCCCTACTTCGGTTTCTTTGAAATCCTCGATCCACTCTTGAATACGGCCAGACGAACTTATCTGGATAGGTACCAAATCTTGTCGTGCTTTAATTACCCTTGCCTGAAGTGCCTTGTCAAAGCCGGGTTCTTCTTTCTGAAGTACGCTTAAAGCTTCCAGGTAATTATCAAACAGGTCTTTGATAATCATAAGGTCCATGGTAGCCGAGTAAGTGAAATGCGTTTGTTTGCCGTGATTATTCAAATAAGCGTTTTCAGGAGAATGCGATGGGTTTGTACCCAACTTACCCGCGAAGGGCATTCCTGCTGGCATTTTTATTAAAAAGTCTAGCATAAACTCCGCTGAACCTTTCAACTGTGGATAAGCCTGATTGCGCAAGAATTTTTTGTCGCCATTATATAAATAGTGCTCGTAAGAGTGGCGGCTTATCCAGGCGCCTCCAACCGGCCAAACCCCCTCGGCACCATTAGCAGGAGCGGTATAACCAAATGGATCGGAAACGTGGTGAACTACCCAGCCATTGGCATTGTAATGCACTTTTGCAGTACGTTTTCCATGCTCGGCAATTTTACTAATGTATTTAATTAATGATTCATGGCATTCGGACAGATTGGCTGCTTCTACAAACCAATAATTCATCTGAAGATTAATATTGGTATGGTAATCAGAATCCCAAGAAGGCCTCATGTGCTGGTTCCACAAACCTTGCAGGTTAGCCGGCAAGTCTCCTGGACGTGATGAGGAAATCATCAGATAACGGCTGTACTGATACTGTAATGTAGACAAATAATCATCGCCCTGGCCGCTTGATTTTGCCATTTCAATCCGTTTGTCCGTCGGAATCTCTAAAGCCTGCTTTGCAGAAATGTTATTTACGTTGATTTTTACACGGTTGTACAGTTTTTGGTAATCCTGGATGTGCCTTCTCTTTAGTACTTCGTAGGTTTGTTTAGAAGCCGCAGCAATAGCAGCTGAACAGAATTTTTCGGGGTCCCTTCCATCATAACTCGTGGCTTGCGAAATATATAAGATCACCTCATCAGCATTGCTTATAATCATCTTATTACCTTCCCGGCTAATTTTACCTCCGTTAACAACCGGCAAAATTTCAACTGCGAAAGTCAATCCCCTATTTACACCTTTTTCATCCGGAACCTGCAATTGGCCCTTTAAAACAACCCTGTTGTTTTGAACCATTGAAACTGCCTCTCTTTCACGGTGCAAAGAAATGTTCAGCGAAATACTGCCTGCTTTTGATGCTGTTAAGCGCATTGCGATGATATCATCTACATTTGAAGCAAAGTATTGGCGGGTATACTGGATGCCCCCTTGCTTATACCGAACATTGGATATCGATTGGTCTACGTTTAAGTCGCGATAATAATCGGTAAATGGCGTATTAGCTGAACCCGGAAACTCTATCCAAGCATCTCCCATAGATTGATAGGGCCCTACTCGCTTAGGGATTCCAAGCATCGTTGCAGGAACTATCTGTCTTAATGAATCTTCTTTGCCCTCAAAAATTAAGCGACGAACGAGTGGCAATGCGGCTGCTGCTTGCGGATTTGTTACATCGCGATAAAAACTGGCCCAAAGGGTTTCTTCGTTTAGTTGAAGGCGTTCGTTTTTAACTCCCCCAAATATCATAGCTCCCATTCGTCCATTTCCAACTGGTAATGCCTCAATCCAGCCTTTCCCATTCTGATCTTCGTGAGGATTAGTAGCTGCTCTTGGTGAACGGACGGAAGAAAGCTTAAGAGTTTTATTATTTCCATAAGGAAGAGTGTCAGGCAGATATGCCGGCTGCTTATACCACAGTACCATAGGTGCTTGGATATTTTGAGCATAAGCGCAATCGAAGGACGCCAGACATAAACAGGCAAAAAATAATCTTTTAAAAGGCATATAGTTGGTGTTATGTTATAACTAAGTGTGCACTAAGCTAGCACTTTTTACGTAAATGAAAAAACTTGCCGCAACACTTAAAGCAGCAGTGAATCAATGCGATGCGCGTGTACCATACCGTCGCATGGCGACCATCCGAAAATTGTAAACCGACCATCTTGTGAGGCAACAAGGGCGATTGCATCTCGTTGATCGAACACAAATTGAGCTGCAGACAAGTGCCTGGTACCCCCAATTTGTGTGGGATGGAGAATTAGTGCCTCACCTCCAATGATAGGTTCGGTCATAATCATTTCTTCGATAGATGTGCTATTATCTGCCCTGCGTATCTTGGCACCAAAGGCAATCAGCTCATATACATCATTAATTATTGTAGCTCCATCTACGGCTGTAAGTCCCGCCACACTATCCACCTCCCGTGCAAGTTCTGCTTGCCAGGCAACCTGAGCTTTTGCCTTATCGCCTTGACGTATCAAATCAGCCAGTTTAGATTGTGTTGGCAAAACCGGATATGAGATGGGAGTCGTTATGGACTCGCGCCATTTATCCTTTCCCGAAGGAACAACCAACATAGTTCCCCCGCGGTTGTGTGCACGCATAGATGTGGCTAACTGAATCAGCACATTTATAGAACTATTCCAGGCATCGCCAGAATTAAAGCCAACCAGAGAGCTGAGAAGTTGGGGGCAATCGGGCACTGCGCCACTTTGTTCGTCAACAATTTTAATCTCATCTCCTTTCAGTATCGCAACGTTTACAAACTTTCCAAAACCATGAAACCGCTTGTGTTTTACCACCAGCAGGCCTGGTTCTACCATTTCGAGAACGAAGCAAAATGCCGGCAACTTACGGGTAGTGCCCCAAACGTATAGGTCCTTATCATCATACCATACCCCTAAGTGTATTCCCGCACGTTCAACACCGGGAGCGATCTTCGCTAGTACCTTGGGTTTTAACATTAAAGGTTTTTCAAAAATAATAGGCTCTGAAACAGCCTTGGGGCTTAGGAATGCTAAAGAAATTCTGGGTGAGTGCCCTTCCTCCTTTCGTAGACTTGTCCAGAATCCGGCATCAATAATCGCTTCAATAATTTCAGGCGTTGGCTCAGGTGCAAGGTCCTCCTCGCCGACTGATGCGGCATCAGAAAGGTGTTGGCTAAAGTGTGCCGCAACTTGCTTGGAAACCAGTCTTGCAGCTTTATAGGTCGACTTAGAAAGTGTGAGGCTTTGCGTATCCATGATAACCATTTGCACCGAAGCTTACATAGCTTCAGGTATTTCAAAGTTAAGCATATCCAGCAAATTCGTAACACCCTTTCAGCGGTTGCATTACTCTATGTATCAGGGCTATCGTACATTTTTTCGATCGACAACCAGTAATATCGTGAGGCCAAGACAATTATCTCATTCTAATTATTGCCTGACAGGAGGCATTCACCACTGCAGTCATCTTCTTAAAATCAAGCGTTTCAATTGTATCCGACTTTTGGTGATAATGTGGGTTTCGGAGAAAAGATGTATCGTTTATCATAACCGCGGGGAAGCCAAACTCCCAGTAATTCCGATGATCCGAAAGTGATGCAATACCTAGCGGGGCGGGAAAATTTATCAGTTGGACATCAATAGATGCATCGGCTTTCATTAAGCTATGCACTTTCTTGCTAAAATCGCTTTGCTTTTCGAGGCCAACAACAATTATAAAGTTACCGGTGTTCGGATAAATTTTCTCAAGCTCTTCTGAAGGAAAATTTTGAGAGTTCGGCTTGTCGGAAAAATATCCGATCATCTCGAAACAAAGCATTCCAATAACAGGAATTTCATTTTCCTTAAGGTACTTTGCATGGATATAGCTCCCCATCTTCTGGCTGGCAAAATAGGGTGGCTCTTCAAGATTATAAGCGACAAAATCAATTCGATAATCCAGATCGGTTTTACCCGAAGCCACTAAACGTGCAGTTTCAAGCAGACCAGCAATTCCGCTTGCATTATCATCTGCACCCGGCTGGTCGCCGCAAACATCATAATGAGCTCCAACGATTAATCGCTTGCTTTTGTCTGTGTTATACGATGCAATAACATTTCTATATTCATCTGCACCGGCCATCCATGTTTGTTCTTCGGTGTTTAAGCCAGCTTTTTCGAACTCTTTTTTTATATAGTCTGCTGCCTTGTTTAATGAAGATATATTATCTGAATGTCGCGGCGGATCGAGGCGGGTCAAGAACTCGACATCATTATACAATCTCTTTTCATTTGCTTTCATTTCAACAGAATTTAAACCATTGGGAGACCCAACCTCGTTACAATTTAAATTTAGTAACATTAGGAACGAGGTAACGTAAAGGCAGTAAGAAAACCTTGTTGCACAGAGCATAGTTTAAATTATTTGATTTATTAATTACTGCCGTTCTAAATTGACTAATCCGAAAGCTGCAGCGGAAGCAATTTAATCTTAGGGAAATAAACGTAAATTAGGGACAACCGTTTTTAGAAAAATAATATGTCAGAAAGCAAGATTACCGTACTTTATGTTGATGATGAGGAAAATAACCTGATCTCATTCAAAGCAAATTTCCGGATGAAATACAATGTATTAATAGCGCTAAGTGGCGATGAAGCAATGTCTATCCTTGAAAAAAAGCATGTAGATATTATCATCACCGATCAGCGCATGCCTAATATGACCGGCGTAGAGTTTTTGGAAAAAGTTTTAGAGAAAAACGAAGAGCCAATGCGAATTCTTTTAACAGGTTACGCAGATATGAATGCTGTTGTAGATGCTGTTAATAAGGGAAAGATATTCCATTATTTATCCAAACCCTGGAATGAAGAAGAACTTGATATGACCATTAAAAGGGCGTATGAAGTTTATCAGCAGAAGCTGGAGCTAAAAAATATGAATGAAAAACTTGTGGTTTCGAATGATCAATTCGAGTTTTTATTAAGACAAAAGTTACTTTCTTAAGTAAGTGAATTACATTCGTCTATTAATGGTAACAGTACTTGTGTGTTAATTGGCTTATCAAAAATATACTTTACTGATTTATAGGCTTTAATTCTGCTCATATCCTTTTTATTCATAGAGGATGTAAAAGCTACTATTAAATATTTGTTACGGATCGAAAATGGAAGTTTTTCAAACTCTTCAGCAAATTCACCACCACTCATCACCGGCATCAGTAAATCAAGTATAATGATAGTTGGCTCGTCAAGCTGCGAATATTTGATTCCTTTAATATAATCTAATGCTTCTTTTGCTACCAAAAAACTTCGAATATTCTTACTAAGGCCAGAATGTTTAATAAGTTTTTCTGCTATAAAACAATCTAACTCACTATCATCAATGATAATAAAATTGGCCTTTTTAGCTTTTTCGCTCATTATTTATTGGGAATTGTAACCTTAAACACTGCCCCTTCGCCAAGTACAGAACTAACTTTTATTCCTCCATTAAGTTTTAGTAGAGCGTCTTTAACATTATATAATCCAAAACCCGAACCCGCATCCTGCGTGCTGGCTCTGAAAAACAGATTAAAGATCTCACTTAAATAATTTTCCGGGATACCGATACCATTATCTTTCACATAAATAGTTGCCTGACCTTTTGCCACTTCAACATTTAATTCAATCAGCTTTTTAACATTATCATGTTTCTGATACTTGATGGCGTTAGAAACCAGGTTGTTCAGGATAAGCTTCAAGGTTAATTCATCACACCAAAAAGTCTCTTCCTGGCTGATATTAACAACAATCTCGACTTTATTAGCTGTGATGGATGTTTGATGCAAATCTTTGACATCATCAATAACTTGTTTTAAGTCGATATCTTTTATACGCAGTTCTCCGCGCTGTATTGTGTAATAATCATGCATGCTTAGAATAAATCCATCCAATTTTTTGACAGAATTTTCCATTAAACCAAGCATCTCTTTTATTTCATTTATATCTTCTAAATGCCTGACCACTTTAATAGCACCCATTATACCGGACAAGGGCCCTCTAATGTCGTGACTAACACTGTAAGCGAACTTATCTAACTCGTTGTACGCCTTTTGAAGTTCTTCATTTTTTATCGCTATTAGCGAATGGGCGGTATAGAATTTATAGCCCTCGTCGATAGCCGAAATAATATCTGCGTCGGCCCATGGTTTCTTAACATATCTGAAAACATGCCCGCGATTTATAGCGCTGATTACAGCTTCTACATCTGTATAACCAGTAATTAAAATTCTGATAGGGTGTGGAAACCAGTTCCTGATCTCTTCAAAAAATTCAACACCCGTTTTATCGGGCATACGCTGATCACAAAAAATGATACGAATATCAGAGTGCTTAGTAAGTATATCTAATGCATCAGCAGTATTCTCTGCAACCAACACATTATAATCCAGTCTAAATGATGCCTTAAATCCTACCAGGTTATTGAGTTCATCGTCTATATACAGAATTTTTATTTTTTCTGGCATTGAGTTACCGGATTACAATAATTTGAATTGTTATTATTTGAATGAAGATGTTAAATGTCTTAAATAGATACGTAGCGGTTATACAGCAACCAAAATCAATTAGTTTCAGTTATTTATTTAATAGGGGTAAATCTATTATAAATTCTGTTCCTTTTCCAATTTCAGATTGCAAATGAATACTTCCGCCGTGCTTTTTTATTGTATTATAGGCAATTGACATCCCTAAACCAGTGCCTTCACCTACATCTTTAGTTGTAAAGAATGGTTCGAATATTTTTTTTGTCGTGTTCTCATCCATACCTGTTCCATTATCGCATATGTGGATGGTAACATGCTCTTCGGTCAGATGTGTTCTAATTACAATTTCTCCTTCGGTACTCTCAACACCAAATTTTTTATTGATTGCATGAACTCCATTGGATATTATATTGAGAAACACCTGGTTAAGCTTACCCGGATAGCACTCTATTAGTGGAAGCTCGGCAAATTCTTTTGTTACTTTAATGCTACCTAACAAGTTATTGGCAATTACTAATGTAGATTCAATACCATCATGGATGTTGGCATATTTTAAATCATCTTCATCCAATCGTGAAAAAACTCTTAGTCCTTTAACAATTTCAGCGGTGCGCGACGCTCCTTCGTTTATTCCCTTTAAAAGATGCGAAATTTCGATTTTCAAATAGTCATAGTCGATTTCTTCTTTATAATCATCAATCTGCTGTTGCTTATCAGCTTTAGATGCTTCAGATGAGCTAATGTCTTCCATAGTAGCTATCACATCTAACAATGTATTAATGTCCCGCTGGAGCGGAGCCACATTAGAGGTAACAAAGTTTATGGGGTTGTTTATTTCGTGCGCGATGCCGGCAGTAAGCTGGCCTAAAGATGCCATCTTTTCTGATTCGACCAATTGCATTTGTGCCTGTTTTAAATCATCCAGAGTTTCGCTTAGTTCCTCGTTCGACGCTTCTAATTCTGTGGTTCGTTCTTTTACTTTGGACTCCAAAATAACGTTTTGTTCACGTATAAGATGTTCGTTTTCTTGCGCTATAGCTAAAGCCTGCGCTTGAGATGCCTCTTTTTCTTTTTTGAAAATATTTATTTTTCCTGCCAGAGCGAAGGACAGAAAGATTGCTTCAAGTGCCGATCCGATCTCGACAGCATGAACCGTAACTTCGTTATAAGGAACAATTCCGTAATCTTTAAAAACAAATACCAGGATACTTACAAAGAAAATTGACCAACTTAAAAGGAAATAACGGGCTGGCGCATACTTGCGGCGATATACTATCCAGGCCACATAAATAATAAATATTGAAACAAACGCCGCGTTCATATTAACAATCTGAAAAGCGGCGGTTGGAGTACCAAAAAACAAGGTAGCTATAGCAATAATATAAATCACAATAGTAAGATCCAGCACCCTGTTTGATCGGGGAACAAAATTTTTAGTGTGAAGAAAAGACTTAGCGAAAAGAATAGTCGCCACTCCAGACATCGCCCCGCAAACAATCAACATGTTCTGCGAAAGCCATAAATTTTCTTTCCACAAAAAACGATGGGAATAACCAAGTAAGGTTGCCTGAGTGATTGTTACCCAAAATATGTAATGACAGTAAACGATATAATCTTTATCTCGTACAGTAAAGTAGATAAATAAATTATACATAAACATTACCAGCATAATTCCCAGGTATAAACCCGCGCGGGTATCAGCATCGCTTATAGTTGTTATGATATCTTTATCGCTGATTAAAGTGATAGGTGCCAGAATCTGCTGACCGCTTTTTAATTTTAGATAGCACTCAATCGATTCGCCTTTCTGTAATGAAATTGGAAATAAATAAAACTGATGCTTGAAATCTCGCTCGCTTAAGGGATTATAATTTGTATAGCTTGTGCTGTCTACCTGCTGATTTTTGACAGTATAAAAATTAACATTATCTATTATCGGATTAGAAAGATTAAGTATGAAATTTTGGAAATCACTATTGTTTGTCAGTTTAAACTTCAACCAGTTATTATTACCACTAATGCCAAGATTTGGCACGTTGGAGTTGGTAGGCTTAAAACTGTTTTTTAGATTTCGTATTTGTGAAAAACTCAACTTCCCGGTGGAGTCTTGAAACACATACAGACCTTTCTTTAGATACTTTTGATCTAAGGCAGCCTTGGTGTAAATACTATTTTGTGCCTTTAAAGCAATTGTAAGGCAACAAAAAAAAATTACAAGCAAAGAAGGTTTAAGAAAATTCATATTTAGATGTTGATTTAATAGGAGGATATCACATAAGGTATTAGGGAATTTAAGTTGCCATGTTGTCGAAAATTTCTTCTAAGTCTACATAAAATCTTCCTGATTGGTTATGCTGGTTTAGCAGTATACGCCTTGCGATTTCAGTTGTTATTGCACCACCCAAAACTACTGATGAAGCAAGTTGAGGCCAGGCATTTATGGATTTTCCAATTTCAGTCATCGAAAGCTTCATCCGATCGGATAATAAGTCATATGATAAAATTGACATTAATATTTTCTTACGATTTTCATCCGTAATGGTTATTGTTCCATTATCGATGAAGTCATCCAGTTTGCCATGTAAAATGCTTCTCCCAGGCTCAAGATCAAAACGTTCAACATCAAGCATCCCACGGTCATTGGTATCCATTACTACCGGAATTTTTAATTTACGAGCCTCAAATCTGCTTTTTAATTTTACATCCAGGCCATCACAAACTTCAACCAACAGGTCAATGCATCCATCTTCCTGAAGAAAGACATCGATGTTATTATCCGTAAGGCCATCGGCAAAAATTTTCACCTTAATAAAAGGATCTATTTCCATTATCTCTCTCGCTGCAATAACCGCCTTATTTAATTCAAGATTACTAACTCCTGTTCGTATACGATTTAGGTTACTTAACTCAGCTACATCAAAATCCGCAAGTCTAATTTCACCACATGTGCGCTCGGTAGCAAGCGTTGCAGCAATTGATTGACCGACTGATAAGCCAATTATTCCAATTTTCTTGGACTTAAGAACGTTTTGCTCTTCGGTGGTTATCTTATTGCGATTACGATTTGTTCTGACAGAAATGAACTCATCCTCATCAAGAATATGTACAATACGTTTATTCCAGGGGTAGTAAACCCATACACCATAACTTTTGATGTCAACACCCTGTAAGTGCGAAATGATGAGTTGATCGAATTCATCTTCGCCAATTTTTTTAGACGGATTATGCGTTTTGAGCAACTCTTTCAATTGACCTAAAATCGTATCATGAACAAAAGCTATTTCTCCCTTCTGGAACAGATTATTAAAAGTCCGCAAGTCATCCTCATTACTTAACCTGAGTATTACAGGTAAAAAAGTAGATTTCAAAAATTCAGTACTTGCCACTAGGTCGGCAAAAGTTTTCATTAGGCGCTGATAGAAGTGTTAAGTTTGATGTATACGAATGCTTAATTTTATTTGTTGGGTTTTATTATAGAAACTGAGGATCTTTAAAATCCAAACAATCGTTTTCTGAAGTTTTGTTGGTGTTTGCGATAGTCTCTTTCAAATTCCATTTCTCCAGATGAAGTATCGCAGTTTGATAATGTATCGTAATTTCCTTTTTTCTCAACTCTTCAATACGAACCACATCAGGTTGTTCCCTAATTTTAAAAATTGCATTCCGATCTTCTTCCTGAGCCTTACTTAAAACTGGTACATCTTTTAAAATCATAGTAGTGGCAAGCAAATCTAATTTTGGATAGTAGAATGTCCCCTGATTACCGATACTGGTTTCGAGTTCCATACCACAGCATTCTACCGGTTTAATGGTATAAGGCGCGCATAAGGCAAATAGCGACTGCAAACCGATTTGATGCGCAATTGCAACCGCTGCTCTGATTAAAAAGATACTCCCAATACCATAACCAGCTATCTCTCTGGAATTCCATAAGCCACAAAGTTCACCTGTACCGTTTTGCGCGAACTTCCAAACCAAATCTGTAATTCCGGAATCTAACTGGCATGTTGCTTCTTCAATTGGTAAAGGCTGGCTTCCGCCAGAAACATGAACCCTGGCCCCACCATAAACCTTCTTTCCATCAAGAGATTCAACAATTAAAACAAAGGCTGCGGGATTGGTAGTCCATTCATTTTTCGAGGAAGTAACTTTTGTGATACCAATACTAGTTAATACGTAGGCATGTCCTTCTAAAAACAATCTACAAGCTTCCGGATCATCAATAGCTCTGAAAGCTCTAAGTCTGACAAAAGGTTTTTCCTTGGTTAAAGTGGCTTCCATTAGAGAGATTTGTAAACCATTAATAATATACAAATCAGTAAGTATATACCCTATTTATATAACCGTTTAAGTTATTAATTAAATCCTTAAATCTTATATAAATATTCAACGGCTAAACGTCGATTAAAGAAAACAAAAACGTCTGGTCGGACATTCATTATTAACACTTATGACGTGGAAACTTGAATTGATTATGAAAGCGGTTTTATTACTTTTGATTTTTTCTTTTAACTCCGTAGCTAAGGCGCAAAGTGCTGATGATGTAACTGGCAAGTGGCAGAGCGCTCATGGAAATGGTAAAATCCAAATTTATAAAAGAGGGGATTTGTATTTTGGCAAGATCATTTGGTTGAAAGAACCAAATGATCAATCTGGAAAGCCGAAACTTGATATTGAAAACCCTTCGAAAGAAGCACAATCAAATCCGGTGGTTGGATTGGAGGTATTAAAAGGTTTCATCTATAAAGGCGACGGCCTTTGGACAAACGGTAAAATTTATGATCCAAAATCGGGCAATACTTATAATGGTCAGATGAATCTGAATGAGCCAAACAAACTTAATATCCGATCTTTCTTTGGCTTAAGCATTCTAGGCCGAACAGAAACATGGTCACGGGTTGAACAATAAAATAAACGATCTGATCTGAATTTACAATCCGGTAACAGTTTCCGAGAACTTTTTAGTTTGTAAAAAGTTAATACATTATCAGCACACTTTTATGCAAACGATGAAACTGAATGACTTCTTTAAGCTTTCGATTGATGAGCAGGTGGAAACTGCTTCTAAGGGTGATTTTCTAGGCGAGAGGGAGGCTAAGCCTTACCTGATTTTCTTATTTAATGTAGGTAATTTCTACACCGAAGTTTTTTACGATGAAATTAAAAATAAGATCATTCGTGTAAAGCCCTTCAAAGCAGTGCGGGTACTTGAACCGTATCTCGATCAGGTAAATATTGAACAATTATTTTAGAGTTCAGCATTACCGCTTACTTATAACCTCTTAAGCCATTCAACTATAAAACCTACGATTGCGATTACTAATAACGCAAGAATAAATCCTCTTACGTAATAAATAAATTTGGGTAGTTTTTTTGAGGCAGATCTTAAAACCATATCTATTCTTTAATTTGATATACGAGCGAAAAAAAAAATTGTTTCGGGTAAATAGTATCTTCGAACTTTAGAAAAATAATGGAATATCTACTCGCCTTAAAAGAATTGCAGGAAAGATACCAGCAAAAATTTGCCGCTTATTTAAAACTTCAGGAAGAATCATCATATAATCAAAACGCTGAATTGTATTCCGAAATTTGTGCTTCTGCAAAAGAAGAGTGGCTTCAGGCTAGCAACGAATTAAAGAGTTTTCTAGAAAAGGGTAATTAATGACTGCTATCTCCTCAAGGCCAGATTGTGGAAAGGTATCAATTGAAGAGAACCATATCATTTGGAAAATCGATAAGGAAATCCTGCTTGACCTTGATATTTCTAGAGTTGTAGCATTGGGCGAGTATACAACCATCCATGCTCTTCATCGGAATGAATGGTTTATAGTACTCATTTACAACGAAGATGAAACCTACCAAATTTCAGCCTATGCAGAAGGAATGCAGCAAGCGCTAGAACAAATGTCTGAATTATTGAATTATGAAATCTCTGTTCAACTAGGTTTGAAAACAGACTTTAGCAGTAATGTCTTATGGCCTCCACAGCT
This sequence comes from Pedobacter sp., assembly GCA_036388375.1. Classification (GTDB taxonomy): domain Bacteria; phylum Bacteroidota; class Bacteroidia; order Sphingobacteriales; family Sphingobacteriaceae; genus Paradesertivirga. Next base: position 12,727 of record DASVRX010000132.1, read on the forward strand.
AGACGGAATGGAATTATATGAACTTAGAGTAATTGAATCAAAGACATTTTTTGACAGATTTCGTGCAAGGCTGGGTTTCGGCAATCTGCTTGAGCTGGTGTTGAATAGTAAGCTGCGCGAAGTGATCCAGGGTTAAAGATTTCTACTGTGTTCTTCTAAATAGTAATCAATCTTATCTCCTATTTCTGAAGCGGGCAATTCAACAATATTTGAGCTCTGGAGATGAAACACCCATTCTCCATTAGCGTCTTTGGTAAGCATTGCCGAAATAGTATCTCCTGCTACGTTAAAAAAACCATCGTGTAGTGCTGGCGTGATGGTGTAATCCGTTCCGTCGTGAATAATGATGAAGCTTTCCATATTGCTTTAATCATGTTATGTCAATTTATGTTTTACAGTAACGGCAATCTATAAAACAAAAAAGCATCCGCTTTGGGCGGATGCTTTACGATTTATATACTAGTGCTGTTTAGCTAACTTTTACATTTACCGCATTTAAGCCTTTTTTACCTTGCTCTACATCGTAGCTCACGGTGTCATTCTCACGAATGTTATCAATTAGGCCTGAAGAATGAACGAAGATTTCGCTTCCACCATTGCTAGGTGTAATAAATCCAAAACCTTTAGTTTCATTAAAAAATTTTACTGTTCCTTGTTGCATTGTATTAAATATTAATTTTTATAAGATATAAAGGTACTATTAAATAATTCATATATCAATAAATTATTTTAATTAACATAAGATAAAATCAAATACTCTAATATTGCCTCATGGAATCTCAAAGCTACTCGAATCATATAAGGTTTTATTATCCGCACCATTTCATATTTTATCCAGTAATATTACTCTTATCGATCATTGCGATAGATCAGTATATCTCGGACTCAGAAAACCGAATAATTTATGTCTTGATTACTGCCGCCTTTATCCTTCTCGGCTGGCTTTCGTTTATGCTTCGGCAGCATTATGCCTTAGGAAATCAAAACCGGATTATTCGATTAGAAATGCGATTGAGATTTTACCAACTAACAAATAAGCGGTTTGATCCACTCGAACAAAACTTAAGCTTTGGTCAAATCGCATCATTGCGCTTTGCATCTGATGAGGAATTACCAGAACTTACAGAAAAAGCTATTAATCAAAATCTTTCTCCCAAGGAAATCAAAAAGTCTATAAAAAGTTGGCAAGCCGATTATATGAGGGCTTAAATAAGACTGATCAAAACTAAAATAAGCGTCGATAGTTAATTGGTGTGATGGAAGACAACGAAGAAAAAATTATATCTGCACCTACTGAAGAACAATTATGGGAAATCATAAGTGCTGATTTTAAAAACGATCCAGATCCGCTGGAGTATCACTCTATTTTAGAGCAAGAAGACCGAAGAGTTATTCTGGATATTTTCAATAATCATGCAGTGGGTTTTGAAGCTATTGCTTTTACAAGCTTCAACGCGTTTATTTATGACCGAAGCAATTTCAGATTCACGATCCACAACGAAGGTTTTAAAGACGAAATAGCAAAAATCTTCGGAATGCAGGATATTGTTTTGGGATATAAAGATTTCGACGAAAAGTTCATCATCAAAACGAACGATGAGAATAAAACCGCCACCTTATTTGCAGATCCTGAATTAAGAGCTACGCTCCTAACCTTGCCATCTCTATCTTTTTCTATCGTAGAATACACATTAGATGATGGCGATGGAAAAGCCCCATTCCTGGAATTAAAACTTGCAAAGTCTATAACAGATGTTCAACTGCTGCGCAAAGTCTACAATGCTTTTTTCAAAGTATTGCAAAGTATTGAGATATAGATCTTTTTAAGATGCTCTATCTTTCTTCTTTTCGAAGAAAGGAACGATAACACACAAAACCAGCAGAGCCACTATAAATAAGTATATATCAAGATGGCTCTTGCCTGAATTTGAACCTGCAGTATTGCTTAGATCGCTATCTATCGGGTTACCGGCAGCACTAACAGCGGTAGCACAAAACAAAAGACAAATCGTAAATAGGGTTGTGATCTTGCTAATCAATTTCATAATATTTGGGCAATATTGAAATGCAATATTATCGAAATATTTTTACTCAAAATAATCTTGTTTAAATTAATCCAAACGCATGCTGACACCGTAATTAGTGTATGATCAAATTACGGCTACTAAAATTATTGGCATTAAATTTGTAAAATGTTAATTATAAAACAGATAAGGTATGGATGCGACAGATCACCTTCGGGCACTAGGAGAAGAAACCTTAAATATTGAAACCATTTATCTCGATCTAAAAATAGAAAAAGAATTAAGTGGCGATACATTTCATAAAGATTCATTATTGAATGAAGCAGAAGCATTATGGAAAGAGATTGATGCAGAGTATCATGCGTTTCTTCATTTTTTACAAAGCGGCATAAAAGCCGCCTAACTTCGGGCGGTAATAACCGCCCGAAGTATTTACCCCTACTACTCCCCTATCCAAAAATTTGGTACTCGAACGGATTTCCTCTTATATTTGTTCATGCCTTATAAAGAACGCGACATAACTAAGCGTTACTACACCATGGGTGAAGTAACCGAAATGTTTAATGTTAATGCTTCTCAGATCCGTTTTTACGAGAAGGAGTTCGAAATTCTGCAACCTAAGAAAAACAAAAAAGGCAATAGGCTATTTACTCCTGAGGATGTAGAGAATCTGAAGATTATTTTCCACTTGGTAAAAGATAAAGGATTTACCTTACAAGGTGCCAGAGAATATCTGAAAAATAATAAGTCTGAAGTAAAAGAAAACCAAAAGGTGATTGATTCACTTGAACGTTTGAAGCAATTTCTTCTAGAGGTAAAAGAACAACTGTAGTCTTAATTTATATCAA
>DASVRX010000133.1:0-3520 GCA_036388375.1 Pedobacter sp.
CGCTCCAACCGAAATACTTGTTACTCCATCCGTTCTAACCGGATTACTTTGAATCTCTTTGGTTTCCCGGATAACCGCCTCGAACAAGCTTTTGATCTTTATAACAAAAGCTTTGTCTATTGGTCTGCTGGCGTTATTTAGCCGTACGCCCGGTCTGTTTTTCGAATACCAGTAATTTTCTGAACTGGACTGATAAACAATTTTGAATTTTTTCCCTTCGTGTTTTTCTACAGATAAGATATACTCGGGAGAGAAAGAGGGGAGGACCGTATATCGAGCTATAGGGCAATCGTTTAGATCGCTTTCGAGTAATTTAAAGATGCCACTGTAGTAGTCTTTAGATATGCCAGAATAGTCGCTGGGTTTATCGGCAGGTTCAAGATGGTCGTTCTGTGCGTAAGAGGTGGTAAAAGAGGTGAGAGCTATAAATAGGAAAAATATTTTCATGAGGTGTTGATTTGGGTTCGGGACATAGCAGTTAGGGCTTTGCGAAGATGGCGTATAGAAAGCATTTCATTGTCGCCCGGCACAAACGTAGTTAAATTTAGAAATTTTCGAGAACAACGTCACCCGCCATTTTTGCAAGAGCCTATGTTATAGCCAGTGCTTTTTATAGTTCGATTGATATTTTTACTTTACCACCTAAACCTTTTTCTACGATGTCGTATAGAGTTTTTAAGGTCAAATTGCTCCCATTGTTCTCAATTCTTGAAATGTATTCCCTCTTACGGTCCACCAAGTCCGCTAGTTCAGATTGGGTCAAATGTTTGTCTTCTCTTGCCTTGCGGAGTAAGAGACCAATTTTGAAGCTTTCGAAGTCTCTTTCCAGTTCGTCACGTCTGTCGCTTCCTTTAACACCATAAACCGTGTCTTTTATCTCTTTCCAGCTTTTAGTTTCCATTTTCTTTCGATTTAGAGTCAAAATATTCAGCCATTAAATGCAATGCCTTTTCGATTTCGTTTTTTGGTGTCTTTTGCGTCTTTTTCTGAAAGCCATTCAGCAAAATCACTAATCTGTCGTTGTCGAAGAAACAGAACACGCGCCAAATATTTGAACCGAGTTGTATTCTTGCTTCATAGAGGCCGTTGGTTCCAACGAGAAATTTCAAATAATTCGACGGAACCCTTTCCAAAGTTTCAATAGCTTCGATTATCTTGAAAATCTTGTCTTGAACCTTCTTCGGTTGGTCGATCAAAAATTTCTCAAAGTAATCTTTAAAAGCTATGACTTCTCTTACTTTCATTACAACGCAAAAGTAACTTATAAGTTACTAAATTTAAAATTTTTATTTGCTTCCAAGTCATAGCTTGGTAGTCGGTGGCACTTGCTAGGTTAGCATTGGCTATAACGGTTAGGGCTTGCGTTGGTGGGCTTTTGAAACCGTAAACGGTCTACCAGCACCAATGTTTATTAATTGCTCAAATGTTTCTAGTCGCACTCTCCGCCCACTAACGCAAAACCCGTGTTAGTGGCTGCCCTTCATTGTTTCGTGTCCAAGTCTTCATACCTATATGAATTTGTTGTTAATGCCTTGTCTTGTAAATAACCCCAAAATGTCTTGTGTCGATCATTGTCCGTAATGTAGTCCAAATAATTAAAACAGTCGTCAGTGTCAAACTCAAAGCTAATACTTCCTTTTGCATAAAGTTTTAAATCACAAGCTCCGTAGGGAAAATAGATAGTAGTGTCTAGCCAATACTCATAAGAGTCTTTGTCGATACTTTCAAGTGCCCATTCTCTCTTGTATTCAACTTGTCTGCCGTCACTGAATTTCAGGAACGTGCCTTTGTTATAAGGTGATATGGAAATTTTACCTGCTACAACTTCATTAAATGTCAATAAACCAAATCCTTTTATAGCAGTTTCGTTACCTGGCGTCTGCTGTCTGATTTTCTTGATGTGTGGACCTTTTGTCAAGGTCAACATATTTAGTCCAATCGAACTCTGGCACCAATCCTGCACCCCAAACTTTGAATGAAACTGTCGAAGGGAGAATTGTCGTTGGGTCAAAAAAAATTGTTTTGCTGTCATAGAAACTTACTGAGTCCATGCCCTCGAATCTTTCTTTTGTCAAGTCAACTGATATTTTCATTCGTTTCTGTCTAGGGTTGCCACTAACGGTTTGAGGTGGGTTGATTTAGCCGGACAGTCAAGTGTCTTAAGTTAAAGATAATAATACGATTTGTTGTTGTTGCTTGTCGTGTGGGAATGTGGGAAACTCCCTTCAGAGTTTTCCATATTTCCACACGTTTTCTTTTTTGCTTCTTTTTTCTTTTAAAACCTCCCGCTTCATTGTTCATAACTTATTCGCTTTTTCGAAGTCAACCGGGCTGCGGTAACCAAGAGCAGAATGCCGCCTTTTGGGATTGTAATACATTTCGATATAATCGAATATTTCAGTACGGGCATCTTCAATACATTCAAAGGTTCCCCCTTCCAGCATTTCTGCTTTAAACCGGGAAAAATAGGATTCCATAAAAGCGTTATCATAAGGATTGTCTGCACGGCTCATACTTTGAGACAGGTTATTCTTATCCAGTAAATTACGAAACAGTTTCCCGGCGTACTGCCCTCCGCGATCGGAATGAATGATGGTGCGGGCTGAAAGCGATCTGTTGTTTAATACTTTTTTAAATGAGTGTACGACCAACTCCTCCCGCATATGATCAGCCAAGCTCCAGCCAATTACCTTTCGGGAATACAAGTCCAGCCAAACGCTTAAATAAGCCCAGGTACCTGCAATTAGGGGAATATAGGTAATGTCACCAACTATAACCAAATTGATTCCGGCAGGAAAAGGGTTATCTGGCAGCAAATTAGGGCTTATGAAATAGGGATGCCTGCTATCGGTAGTACGTGGCACAAATGAGCGAGGCTGGATGGCTTTCAGCCCATGCTTTTGCAACACCTTGCGGATTTTATAATTTCCTATAACAAAGCCTTGTTCAGCTAATTCAGGAACAAGGCGCCTTACTCCATAGCGTCGGCGATGGCCCAGAAATGAATTAACAATGGCTGTTTCCTCCTCTTTTTTAGACCCGCTAAGTTGATAACTTGTTCCGCTGCGATAACTGTAATAAGCACTTCTGCTTACTTCTAATACCGAACAAAGCAGTACAACGGGATAAAAAGATGCATGGGAAAATATAAAACCGTACACCGCTTTTAATCCTCCCGACTGAAAATACCCAAGGCTTTTTTTAAAATATCCCGTTCTTGCTCTAACTGTTTAACCTTGGCTTTAAGTTGCTCATGCTCTTTAACAGAAACAACTTCTGCCGCTAAAGGTAAGGGATTGGATGAAGCGGATGCAGCTAAATTAGACCGTGACTTCCATTTATGAATAAGGCTTGCACTAATTCCAAGGGATTCCGAAATATCCAGGACTGAGCGCCCATTTCGGATCATTGATAATACTTCCTGTTTAAAATCAGCATCGTACTTGCGAGGCTTTTTCTGTGTTTTTCTTTCCACTGATTTGCTAATTTACTGACAAATCGAGTGTCCGGTTTAATTAAT
>DASVRX010000134.1:0-4408 GCA_036388375.1 Pedobacter sp.
ATTTGAGTTGCCAAAAGAAATTAAGGTTGCTACAACTGCAGAAAAAGGAAAGAATCCAACAATTATATTAGAGAGTATCGACAAACAATTATTAGGACAAGTAGCTGCAAAGATCCGTTCGCTACGCGCTCCTGAGCCTTACAAAGGTAAAGGTATCAAGTTTGTAGGTGAGGAATTAAGAAGAAAAGCAGGTAAATCTGCAGCTAAAAAATAATAATCATGGCAGGAATTAAATTATCTCGCAGAGAGCGAATTAAACAAGGCATCAGAAAAAGATTGTCTGGTTCTGCTGAGCGTCCACGTTTGTCAGTATACAGAAGCAATAAAGGCATTTACGCACAGATTATTGATGATATTTCTGGTAAAACACTAGTTTCGGCATCATCTGCTTCGAAAGATTTTTCTGGAAGCGGCGCTAAAATCGACCAATCAAAAGCCGTAGGCAAATTGGTTGCAGAGAAAGCGGTTGCAGCTGGAATTACTCAAGTAGTGTTTGATAGAAATGGTTATTTATACCATGGACGTGTGAAATCACTTGCTGAAGGTGCACGTGAAGGTGGTTTACAATTTTAATCTGAAACGGAAATGTCAACAATAAATATAAAAAGAGTAAAGTCAAGCGAAATCGAATTAAAAGATCGCTTAGTAAGTATCCAGCGTGTAGCTAAAGTTACTAAAGGTGGTCGTACTTTCAGTTTCTCTGCAATCGTAGTGGTTGGTGATGAGAACGGAATAGTTGGTTACGGACTTGGTAAAGCAAAAGAGGTTACTGAAGCAATTGCTAAAGGTATTGACGATGCTAAAAAGAATTTGGTAAAAGTTCCTATTATCAACGGAACTGTACCTCACGAACAATATGGTAAGTTTTCTGGTGGTTTTGTGTTAATCAAACCAGCTTCAAACGGTACCGGTGTTATTGCAGGTGGTGCGATGCGTGCGGTTCTTGAAAGTGCCGGAGTACATAACGTATTGGCAAAATCAAAAGGTTCATCTAACCCACACAACGTGGTTAAGGCAACTATTTCAGCATTATCGCAAATGCGCGATGCTTATACAGTGGCTCAGCACCGTGGTGTGGAACTTTCAAAAGTTTTTAACGGATAATTAGCCATGGCGAAGATCAAAATAACACAGATAAAAAGCGTTATCGACAGAAGCGAGCGTCAAAAAAAGACTATGCAAGCTTTAGGTTTGAAGAAAATGAACCAGGCTGTTGAAGTGGAAGCTACCCCCGCAATTATCGGGATGGTAAGAAAAGTGAATCATTTAGTAGCAGTAGAAAGTATCTAATCATGAACTTAAGTAATTTAAAACCTGCAGAAGGTTCTACAAAAAATAGAAAACGTATCGGAAGAGGTACAGGCTCAGGCCGTGGTGGTACATCAACCCGCGGACACAAAGGAGCTGGTTCTCGTTCGGGTACATCATCAAAAGTTGGTTTTGAAGGTGGTCAAATGCCTTTACAACGCCGTGTACCAAAGGTAGGTTTCAAAAACATTAACCGCGTGGAGTATGTAGGAATTAACCTTGATGTATTACAAGCATTAGCTGAGAAATTCAGTTTAACAACAATCGACTTTGCTTCATTAAAAGAGCACGGACTAATTTCTAAAAACGACCTTGTTAAGATTCTTGGAAGAGGCGAATTAAAAACGAAATTAGATGTTTCTGCACATGCTTTTACTGCAACAGCACAAAAAGCAATTGAAGCAGCAGGCGGTGCAATTGTTAAATTATAATTGATGAAAAATCTGTTCACTACGCTTTCCAATATCTGGAAGATTGATGACTTAAGAGTGCGTATTTTAAATACGCTCTTATTTCTATTGATTTATCGTATAGGTTCATTTATTGTTTTGCCGGGTGTTAACCCCCTTGCATTAGAAACACCGGGGAGAGAAGGCTTAATGGGCCTCCTTAATATGTTTGCAGGTGGATCTTTTTCACGTGCATCTATTTTTGCTCTAGGAGTGATGCCTTATATTTCTGCTTCAATCGTTGTTCAGCTGTTGGGTATTGCGGTTCCGTATTTCCAAAAGATGCAGAAGGAAGGTGAAAGTGGCAGGAAAAAAGTCACCCAAATTACAAGATATCTTACGGTAGCAATTACTTTAGTTCAGTCTATCGCTTACGTTAAGACGCAAATTCCTGAAGACGCAAAGATGATGGCTGATCCACTATTCTCAGTTTCTTCCATGTTTATTTTAACCGCAGGTACTTTGTTTGTAATGTGGTTGGGAGAAAAGATTACAGATAAAGGGATCGGTAATGGTATCTCTTTAATCATTATGGTAGGTATTATCGCCACGCTTCCCGGAAGTATGGTGGCCGAGTTTGAGTCAAGAATGGCTGGACAAGGTGGTATCATTCCTTATATTGTTGAAATTGTTATATTATTCTTTATTGTCATCTTTACTATACTTATTGTACAGGGTGTGAGAAGAATACCGGTACAATATGCTAAGAAGATTGTTGGAAACAAGCAATATGGCGGTGTGAGACAATATATACCGCTAAAGGTTAATGCCGCTGGTGTAATGCCAATCATTTTTGCTCAGGCGATTATGTTTGTGCCATCGGCCGTAGCGGGCCTTTTCCCTACTCTTCAAAGTAGCTTTTTAACGTCCTTAAGTGATTTTACTTCTCTGGCTTACAATCTCACCTTTGCTTTCTTAATCATTGCATTTACTTTCTTTTATACCGCTATTACAGTTAACCCGGTTCAGATGTCGGATGACATGAAAAAGAATGGTGGTTTTATTCCAGGTGTCAAGCCTGGTAGAACTACAGGTGATTATATCGACTCTGTAATTTCTAAAATAACTCTACCGGGTTCCATATTTCTTGCTATTATTGCGATTTTACCATCTGTAGCAATTATTATGGGAGTAAATAGCCAGTTTGCTACATTTTTCGGGGGTACATCTCTGTTAATTTTGGTTGGTGTGGTTTTAGACACATTGCAGCAAATTGAGAGTCATTTATTAATGCGTCATTATGACGGCTTAATGAAGACTGGTCGTTTAAAAGGTCGTAATCCAGTTGCTGCGGGCGCTACAGGTTCAGTAATATAGCGATCTTCATGCCGAAGGTATATTATAAAACTGAAGAAGAGATTGAGTTGATCAGAAAGAGTTCTCTACTTGTTTCAAAAACTCTTGGTGAAGTTGCCCGGGTGATTAAGCCAGGTGTGAAAACAATTGAGCTTGATAAACTTGCCGAAACCTATATACGAGATAACGGAGGAATCCCTGCTTTTTTAAACTACAATGGATTTCCGTTTTCCTTATGTATCTCTCCTAACGAACAGGTGGTACATGGCTTTCCGGGCGATTATACATTAAAGGACGGAGATATTATTTCAGTTGATTGTGGAGTAATTCTAAACAAATTTTATGGAGATTCTGCTTACACGTTTGAGGTAGGCGAGGTCCAAGAGGCAACTAAAGATCTTCTTAATGTAACCAAAGAATGTCTTAAACGCGGAGTTGAGAAAGCTGTTGCAGGCATGCGTGTTGGCGATATTAGTTATGCTGTTCAAGAACATGCTGAAAATCATGGGTACGGCGTAGTTAAAGAGTTGGTTGGGCATGGTGTGGGCTTCAAGCTACATGAGAAACCCGAAGTTCCTAATTACGGTAAGCGCGGTTCGGGGATAAAGCTGGAAGAGGGAATGGTTTTAGCAATCGAGCCAATGATAAATATGGGCAGACCGGGTGTGAAATTCTGGAAAGATGGCTGGACTGTGAGTTCTATAGACAATAAACCTTCAGCACATTTTGAACATACCGTTGCCGTTAAAAAAGGCGAGGTTGATGTGTTGTCGACGTTTGACTTTGTTGAAGAAGTTTTAAAACAAAAAAATTAAAATATTAAAATTTTTATTTAATTTTGCAACCCCAATTGTAGGGCGCCACAATTAAAGAAATCAATAAAATATGGCTAAACAAGCCTCTATTGAACAAGACGGTATCATAAGAGAAGCATTATCAAACGCAATGTTTCGGGTGGAATTAGAAAATGGACATGAAATAATTGCTCATATTTCCGGTAAAATGCGGATGCATTATATCAAAATTTTACCGGGCGACAAAGTAAAGCTTGAAATGTCTCCCTATGATTTAACAAAAGGTAGAATAACTTATAGATATAAATAAGATGAAGGTTAGAGCATCAATTAAAAAACGTAGTGCTGATTGCAAAATAATTCGTCGTAAAGGTAAACTTTACGTGATTAACAAAAAGAATCCGAAGTACAAACAACGTCAGGGATAGAAACAATTTTTGAAGGGAGAAGGGTAGAATGACCGAAGAAATCATTCATTCATTCAATACTTCAATCATTCAATTATTAAAATAAAATATGGCAAGGATATCAGGTATTGATTTACCAAGAAACAAAAGAGGA
>DASVRX010000135.1:0-14713 GCA_036388375.1 Pedobacter sp.
CTGGCCCAGTTAACTTCCACTTTTAAAGATGATTACAACGTTTTTATAGGTTACCACGAAGCGTTGTCGCATCGCATTTACGCTGGTGCGGATTTCCTGATCATGCCTTCCAGAGTAGAACCATGCGGTTTGAATCAACTCTACTCTTTACGCTACGGCACCATTCCTCTGGTAAGAAGCACCGGCGGTTTGAAAGATACTGTAATTGATGTTACGGAAGAGAACGGGTATGGAATCCGCTTTGAAGACGCAGACGTCATCAGTATTGTTAACGCCGTTGAACGCGCTATAAAAATCTATCAAAACCCCAAACAGGTGGAATTGTTACGTAGTAGAATGATGAACCTTAATTATTCCTGGCATCAGTCTGCAACACAATATATAAACCTTTACAACAATCTTAAATCTCTATAAACTATGATGTCTAAAGTTCTCGCAGTTATTCTTGGTGGCGGCTCTGGTACCCGCTTACAGCCACTTACTGCTACCCGCTCTAAGCCTGCAGTTCCAATTGCAGGAAAATACCGTTTAGTTGATATTCCTATTTCAAACTGTCTTAATTCGGGTATCGACAGGATTTTTGTGCTTACACAATTTAATTCGGCATCATTAAATAAGCACATCAAAAACACCTATCACTTCAATATTTTCAGTACGGCTTTTGTTGATATTCTTGCAGCAGAGCAAACTCCAAGTAATAGTGGCTGGTTCCAGGGAACTGCAGATGCGGTTCGCCAGTCGATGCATCATATGTCGCCCTTCGATTTCGATTATGTTCTTATCCTTTCGGGAGATCAACTTTACCAGATCGACTTTAATGATATGATCAATAGTCACATCAGCCGCAAGGCGGAAGTATCGGTGGCAACCATCCCTGTAACGGCTAAAGATGTACCAGGTTTTGGCATTATGAAGATTGATAAAGACGACTTAATTACCGCATTTATCGAAAAGCCAAAAAGCGATTTCGAAGAATGGAAATCGGAAGTCGGACCCGAAATGGAAGCTCAAGGACGCGTTTACCAAGCATCAATGGGTATCTATATCTTTAACAGAAACGTACTTTATGATACCTTAACAAACGATCCTCATACTGATTTCGGAAAGGAAATTATCCCGGAAGCGTTGAATAAAAATAAGGTGGTTAGTTATCAATACGATGGTTACTGGACAGATATCGGTACAATTCCATCTTTCTTTGAAGCTAACATTGGCCTTACCGATGATATACCTGAATTCAATTTATTCGACGATAAAAACACCATTTTCTCGAGACCGAGAATGCTTCCCCCTTCTAAAGTGCAGGGAACCACACTCGAAAGAACGGTAATTGCAGATGGTTGTATTATTCAGGCAAGCCGCATTGAACGTTCGGTTATCGGTATCCGTACCCGGATTGGAAGAGGCACCACTATTGAATATTGCTACATCATGGGAACCGATTATTACCAGAGTTTGGAGCAGTTGGAAGAAGCGAAAAACAGCCAAACGCCAATCATCGGTGTTGGTGAACGCTGCTATATTAAAAATGCCATTTTGGATAAAAATTGCCGGATAGGGAATGATGTGAGGATTAATGGTGGCCCGCATTTAACCGATGGTGATTACGGCAAATACACGGTTAATGAAGGAATTGTTGTAGTGAAAAAGGGTGCTTGCATTGATAATGGTACGGTGATATAGAGATCTTATAATGTACAACAGAGCCGCTTCGTGATTTACAAAGCGGCTTTGATATAAGCCAGAGTTTGATGTATTCCCTTTAGAATCTCTAGTCACTATCTTCCAGTAATAAGTAGTATGTGCTGAACATTACATCATTAAGAACACTGGCAGTTACATTACCCAAAGCAACACTGGGGTAACTGTTGTGCAAAGTTAAATGTCATATGAAGTGATATCGTTACCCACATCACTGCCATTTCAGTCAAGTACAATTTTTGCCTTCGCTGTATTAACACTTCCTCCAATAGCTGGACTAACTATCTCTCCCGAAAAGGGGCATGCGATTGAACAGCAGATCCTAGATATAAAACCTCCAAACATTACTTTGCGAATTTGCGGTGATCTGCTGGACTTCGAGTTAACATACCAGCAATAAGGAGTATTTCTAGCGAGGAAATAGCCACGGCAGCGCAATGAGAAAACGCCATTTTCTGATTATTGCAAACCGGAACGTCAAAGCATGATACATAACCCTATATTCGGCAGAGGTAAACCCACTTTGATTAAAAGACGCTCAGCAGAGTGCAAGCAAGCCTAATAGAGCTCCACTTGCTGTCATCTGTAAGGTTATTACCTTGCTTAAAACGCAATCCCTAAACTAAACCCTAATCCGCGTATTCCGATCAATGGCCCATCAGCTTTAGCACTTACACCTTTATCAACTACTGTTGCAGTGACGTAGCGCTTACCATTTATTTCAGCTAACGCTTCTATTTCTTCCTTTAGATCGGCTTTTTCTGTTGCGGGCATGGCACTCAAATCTACAGCGGCATCAGCGTTTCCTTTCAGGTTACCGTAATGAGCACCAATGATGTAAATATCTAGAGCAACTCGTTTAGCAATGAGTTTTTGAACGCCAAACATTAATCCTCCCCCAAAGCCTTTTACTTCTGTTCTAATTGGTATCAGGTAGTTTTTTGTAGGGCCTTCGTAATCATAGTCATAATCTAATTTCATATTTGAATATCTGCCATAGAGTGACAAATATGCTCCCCTTGCGCCCGGACGTCTTCCACCGTAAAATCGAAACTCGCCCGTATAGGCATTATTTGCAACAGATATTTTATTTAGGTCATTTACAATATCGTTGTCTTTCTCCAAAAATTGTTTGGTGATTTTTTCCGTTAAAGGCAGGTCGCCAAGAACATTTTTACCCATCGTATTATATCCGGCAACAAAGGTTATTTTGCGCGACAATGAACGCTCGTAATTAAAGTTATAGCTGTTAAATGCCAGAGATGAAAGATTTATTTTGGCAATGTTTTTTCTGAAAACGGTTTTTGTTAGACGTTTTGGCGAGGATGTTTTAGCAGGTGAAACTGTGTCTACCTGGGCACTTGAAGTATTTGACAAGCTCAAAAGCAAACATGTTAGGCCAAAGGCCTGCAATAAGTAAAAATTTTTCATCTTAATTTAAGTGAATTGCTATTTAAAAAGCTAAAATTTAGAGACATCTTAACGAAATGGATCGAATGCCGTCATTCGATACTTCCTATAACTCAAATGCAAAACTCCACCAATACTTATCTGCTCACAATACCTACTTCCGGGTATTTTTACAATATCCCGTTATTGTTTTGCCCGTTTGTGTTATTTTTAAGCAAAATAATCAGCCGAAGTGACAGAATTAACCTCTGATTTAATCATCAAACAAAAGATTGAAGAAGTAAAAGCTTTTGCAGACGAAATACCTGGTGTTGTTATTCTTCGTAATCTAAACGACCGGTCTGTGGTATGGATGTCCGACAGGAGTTTGAATTTATTGGGAGTAAGCCTTATTAGTTTGAGTTGTGCGGAATACCATGAAAATTCAACGAAGAGGATGCCAAAGATTATGTGCCAAAGCTTTTTGAAATGACGCAAAAGAACAACCTTGATGAGATGGTTACCTTTTTTCAACAAGTAAGATTAAGCAGCAGTGCAGACTGGACCTGGCACATGAGCAGTACAAAACTCTTAGCCCACGACGAAAATGGCAAAGCTTTATTGTCCATAACTATTGCCTTCCCTATTGATACAATGCACCGCATGACTGCGAAAGATTCGCGACTGCTGGAAGAAAATAATTTTCTACGTCAAAATTTCAATTTATATTCAAAACTAAGTAAGCGCGAACACCAAATTCTGAGATTACTTGCACAGGGTAAAAGCTCTTTGGAGACTGCTGAAGAACTTTTCATTCCTCTTTATACGGTAGAAACCCATCGAAAAAACATAAAGGCAAAGCTTGGCACCAACTCCTATTACGAACTTTCGCAATATGCCAGAGCTTTTGATTTACTATGACTTAAGTGATGTCTGAAAATAATATCAACTATATCATATGTCAAACTATAAGCGAAATTGCTGCAGTAGCCGATAAATTGCCCGGTGCTGTAATCATTCATGATTTGAGGGATTGGTCAGTGGCGTGGATGTCTTCAAGAGGTTTGAGTGGATTGGGAATCACGTTGGCTGAAGTAACCAGCCTTACTGCTGAAGAATATTACTCAACCTATTTCAATAAAGAAGATTCACAGGATTACGTACCAAAGATCTTAGGGCTATTAGAAAAGAATAATGATGAAGATATCTGTACCTTTTTTCAGCAAGTGCGTTTAAAAGCACAGGAGGATTGGAACTGGTATATGTCGAGTGTTAAAATCCTTGCTCACGATTTCGAGGGGAAACCTTTATTGACAATTACAATTGCCTTTCCGATAGATTCAATGCACCACATGACCGTGAAAGCTTCGAGACTGCTGGAGGAAAACAATTTTCTCAGGAGAAACTTCCATTTGTTTAGCAAAATTAGTAAGCGCGAGCGGGAGATACTTCAATTATTAGCATTGGGTAAAAGCTCCTCAGAAACAGCTGAAAGCTTATTTATTTCCTTACATACGGTAGAAACCCACCGGAAGAACATCAAAGCCAAATTGATGACCAGTTCTTTTTATGAACTTTGCTCATACGCGAGAGCATTCGACTTGATCTGATTCAAGTTAATAATACATGTACCAGGTGCTAAGGGCCTAATATTAAATTAGTTCCAAAATACCCATAACCGGGTATTGTCTAAAGTTTGAACGTTGACTACGTTTGCCGCTAATAATGCCTTATTTACAAACATTCTAAAAACAAAAACATGAAAAAAATTGTACCACTTTTATTTCTCATTGGCTTCGTAACTACTTTTAGTGCATGTAAAAAAAACAACGATCCTGAAGTTGATACACAAAAAAGCGGCGTTGTCACTACACCATCAGGAAAATCGTGCCTTTTAAATAAGATAACAGATGTTTCAGATAATGAATCTTCAACTTTCGAATACGACAACCAAAAAAGGGTGACGAAAATTTTACGGTTCGACGGAACACAGACGGACGGCTACGCCACAATAACCTATTCTACTACTCAAATTGTATATAACGACTTTGATCAAGGAAGTACTACACCTGATGAGACAATTACCTACACAGTAGCAAACGGAAGGGTGACTAGTGGTACATATACCGAAACAGACATAGACGAGAATTCGGGGTATACTTACACATATACAGACACCGAGACCTATGAGTATAACAGCGAAGGATACTTAACCAAAACAACATCTAATAGTACTGAAACTAGCAACGAACCTAATTATCAGCCAGATAATGATTCCTATGTGACCACATATACCTATCAAAATGGCAATTTGATTACAATGGTAGAAACAGGCGGTGATTCATCCGATACTTATACGACTAGTTACGAGTATAATACGGATATCGTAAATACAATTTTAGTTGCTGACTATGGAATAGTAATTGGAAAACCAAACAAAAATGCGATAAAAAAAGAAACCCAAACCAATTCTAATCCTAACTCAAGTACCTATATTTCCAACTACACTTATGAGTTGGATGCTGACAAAAATATTAAGAAGGCTACAAGGACTTCCGGAACTGATGTTGATATAACAACATTCAACTATACCTGTAATTAATATTTATATTATAACTCAATTTCTCTTTCACTTTGAATACTGAGTTATAATATATATCAAGTCTTAATTGATTTATTTAACGGTTCCGGATTGGAACCGTTTTTATCTATATCCTTTTGAAAAAAATAGTGGCAGTTATCAAGAGCATTAGTATAATTTAACCCACCTAAACGTATTCACGTTTCATTGTTTTTCGCAGAAAAAATCCTCTGATAAATCCATATCCAAACCCCCCAATATGTGCCCAGTAACCTACTCCTGAAGTTTCAGCGTCTTTTATTGCCAGAGTCTCCCAGCCGGCCATTACTTGCTGAATAATATAAAAGCCTAAAAATAGAAATGCCGATACCCGAAAAGAAAAGAATATAAAAAGCACTCTGATTTTTGAAGATGGGAACATCACCAAATAGGCACCCAATGTTGCAGAAATAGCTCCGGAAGCGCCAATACAAGGGATCGTACTTCCTCTTAAAACAAAACAGTGCACCAATGCAGCAACTACCCCACCCATCAAATAAAACATCAGGAAACGGAAGCTGCCAATAGTAACTTCGATATTATCAGCAAAAATCCAAAGGAAAATCATATTCCCGATCAGGTGCATCCAGCCGCCGTGAAGAAACATGCTGGTAAATAAGGTATGTAAGTTTTGTCCCTGCCAGATCTGATTGGGAGTAGCTCCGTAGGTGTAGAAAAAATTTTGCATCTGCTCGGGACTTAATTGCAGCTGCTGCCAGAATATGTAGCAATTAAAGATAATAAGCAGGTAGGTAAAAATGGGTTTCGATCGTCCCTTAACATTATCATCACCTATCGGGAAAAACATACGTCTTGATTTAATTCAAATTGGAACTCTAATGGTATCGGCTTTTTAACCACCCCAAAGTATTGCTATTTATACAGGTTAAATTACCAAAAGTTTAACTTCAATTCACGAAAGAAAAATGACCTCCGTTTTTTGTCAAAAAGAGTTGGATATGTTAAGGTAATTGTTCTTTTTTGCAACCTTAAAAATCGACGCCCGTAACAGCATTTAGAAACTCTCAGCGATTAAACTTTTGTACTTTTATCAACTCTAAATTATATGATTCTTTTTTCCTCTAATAAGAAAGCAAAAGCACAAATAGCATTGATATTTACATGCTCAAAAGCCAAGCCATCTAACTGGAACTTGCGTTATACCTTTTTAAACTAATAAAACCCAGGTAATTTCTTGATTGCGAGTAATACTAAGATCTGATTGCTAGTTAACAATCAGCTTATAGCCTTTGCCGTGTACGTTTAAAATTTCGACTTTGGGATCGTCTTTTAAATACTTCCTGATTTTACTCAAGAAAACATCCATACTGCGGCCATTAAAATAGTTATCATCATGCCAGATACTAAGCAGCGCTTCTTCGCGGGTAAGTACGGTATTCTTCTTAATGCATAGTAAACGCAAGAGTTCGGCTTCTTTGGTTGATACTTTTTGCTGAACATCATCCCTCCTGATCACCTGATTATGGTAATCGAATAAATAATCGCCGATATCAAATTTTTCAAGCTCTACCAATGAATTATTTCCCTGGTTGGCAGCCCTTTTTAAAAGAGCATTAATACGTAACAACAACTCTTCAATGCGAAAAGGTTTGGTAATGTAGTCATCGCCGCCAAGGTTGAAAGCTTCAGATTTATCTTCCATCATCGCTTTCGCGGTGGCGAAAATGATGGGCACATCGGCGTTAATTTTTCTAATCTCTTTACCAAGAGTGAAGCCATCTTTTTTAGGCATCATCACATCTAGTATACAAATATCAAAACGCTCTTTTGTAAAAGCCTTGAAACCTTGCTCGCCATCTGTAGCCAAAACAACGTAATATTTTCCTTTTAACTGAAGATAATCTTGCAGGATCAGTCCCAGGTTCGGGTCATCTTCAACTAATAACACTTTTTTCTGTTTTACAAGGGCGATGTCTTCCATGGCTTCTAATTGTATGGGATTGTTATCTCAAATTCAGAGCCATGTTCCTTCTCACTTTTTGCTTTAATTATGCCATCGTGACGTCTGATGATATTGTTTACATAACTTAAACCAAGGCCGAAGCCTTTAACATCATGTAAATTTCCTGTCGGGATTCTATAAAACTGATCAAATATCCTCGAAAGATGATCTTTATTAATTCCAATACCCTTATCGGCAACTCTTATGATCAGATTCCTTCCGCTGGTTAATGTAGTTATAGAGATTTCGGGGTTGTCTTTGCTATATTTTAGGGCGTTATCTACAAGGTTGTAAATTACATTGCTTAAGTGCAGTTCATCTCCGTTCACTGTTGCTTTGGCGGCATCGAGATGCAGGTTTACAATCGCCTCCTTTTTCTGAAATTGAAGCTGCATGCTATCGCAAACTGCGAAAATTAATTCATTCATATCAACTGGTTTAAAATCCAGTTTAAGATCACCTTTATCAATTTTCGCGATATTCAAAACCCGTTCGATATGGTTACCAAGGCGTACGTTTTCATCGTAAATGATACCGGCCAATCTGGTTATTCGACTTTTATCTTCGGTAATTTCCGGATCTTTCAATGCTTCACTGGCTATCATAATAGTTGCTACCGGAGTTTTAAACTCGTGAGTCATATTATTGATAAAGTCAGTTTTCATTTCAGATATTTTCTTTTGTCTGATGATGAGATGGATGGTGAAACCAAAGCAGAAAAGCACGATAAGCAACAGTGCTGCTGAGGAGCCCATCATAAATCCCATATTCGACAGAATAACAGAGTTTTTATTGGGGAAAGTAACCATCAGCATTCCTGCATCACGGATCATATCGTTAGGGAAGAGGACGGTTCTATAGGTGTTTTCCGGCTCAAAATCAACAGCCATTGAAGCATTTCTGAATATAAGGGCGCCAAATTTTCTGGCGGAGGCCACCTGATAAGCATAATAGGAGTTGATGCCTGCATTCTGAAATTCAGCCCGCAACATGGAATCGAGATAAAGCGGGTTGATGCGTTTTTTCAGAGGGACATTTACCTCATTCAATTCTGTCTCCAAATCTTCGAAAACGGCCTTCTTCTTTTCCGATCGAATAGAATCCTGGATTTTTGCAACGCGTTTCTGTTGCGATACCTTCACCTGCTGAAGCTCCAGCAATGCAGACCTGCTTAATTTTCTTATCTTAACTTTTTGCAGTGTTCTTACTTGTTCACCACGGGCAGGGTCGTAATAAATATACCTTATAATTGAATCCTTTCTTTCAGGACTGAAAATTTTAGATTTAGGACTGAAGCTGGTAATTTCCTGACGGTGAATACCGCCAAACCCGTCATCGTATTCGGCAACGTCTATTTTAACATCATAAAGCTCCGGCTCAGGTTCGTAAGCAGACATTTCCTTAAATGCTATAATTTCGTGCCGCGACCGAAAGATACTATCCCTAATGTTAAACAAACTATCAGCCCGTTTCTGCTCGCGTGCCAACAAAGCCGCTCGCTTTTGTTTGATTAAACGTTCTAAATCAAGAGGTTCATCTTTAACCGAATTTTCTACAACAACACTTGGAACCCTCTGCGAAGCGTCCTTTCTTTGGAAGTTAGTATGATGATTTCGCTTTTTTAAGATGTCGTATACCTCATACTTTTCAACCTTGGCAGCAACTTTATTTAACGATTCGTTTACTGATTGATCAAATAACTGAGATTTCAGGGTATATGATTGCTTGAGGAAATATAATTGCATGGCCATCACACCGAGCAAAGCAATGCTCATTAATCCGATTATCAGGCTAATACTTTTCTTTTTCATCTCCTAACAAAAATACACAAGAGCCACTGAGTCAGCTGGCTTTTAACATTATTTAACAACATACGCAAACCCTTTAGTATAAACTTCAATCAGCAAAAGCTTAGAAACAAAAAATGGCCGTAGGCGGCCATTAAAAATATCTGTAAACAGCTTAAATTTAGAATCTAAATCCTAAACCAATTGAAGCTCTAACACCTGCCCATGGACCGGTGATATCAGCACGGACACCGCTGTTACTTACAGTTACTTCAGTATCGGCGAATGGTATCTCGAGCCCTTCCAGCTCTTCTCTAAGTGCTTGTTGCTCTTGAGCAGACAGTGTTTTGGAACCTTCTAAGAACCCTTTAGAACTTCCGTATTGCGGCCCCAAAATAGACCAATCCAAGTAAACCAGTTTGCTTAATTTCCATTGTGCTCCGAAAAGCAAACCGCCTGTTGTAGTCTTCAACTCTCCACTTAATGGAATTGTAGATTTGGCTCCATTTACATCGAACTCGAATGAGCCAAGTTCCGCTGTGTACTTTGCGAAGCGGGCAAAAGGTGCAATATAAAATCCTCTGAAAACTCCTCTTCCAAAATAGAATTTGATCTCCGGAGTTATGGCGGTATTTCCGGTTGTCAATCCATCAATGTGCTTAAAAGTTTCAGGGTCATCTATCACACTTTCAAGGTTACTTTTAAAGGGTAATGAACCTTTAGGCATTACACGATATCCGATTCCTACAGCGATCTTTCTTCCGATTTTACGTTCATAGCTAAAGGAATAGGTGTTTAAGGCAAGTGACGTTAAACTTACCTTGACAAGATTTTTACCCATTCCCTTAATTTTTGTAGTGTCGGTTTGGGCGTTTGACGTTGTTGTAATAGCAATCATTGAGAGAGCAACTAAAGATTTTGTAAAAGTTTTCATGCAATAAAGTTTTGTTTAAGTTTCTTTACGTAATTATAAAGAAATTTTATCGCAATACGCATGAACAACCTATTGGGTTATAAAAACTTAAAGAAATTTTAGCAGATCTTCCAAGTGCATCCCTCGGGAGCCTTTTATAAGAATTGAAGCGTTTTGTATTGCTTTGGCATTAAGATAATTGGCCACTTCATCGGTGGTTCTTAAAAATACAGCATTATCACTTTTGCAATTGTAAAAACTCTCTCCTGCAAAAATTCTTTCATCAACATTCAAATTCACCGCCTTTTCAACTATTGCTTGGTGTTCAGCGTGCGATTCATCACCCAACTCAAACATATCACCCAAAATGATAATCTTCTTGTCAGCTTGCAGAGTTGCAAAGTTATCAAGTGCAGCAGCCATGCTGCTGGGATTAGCATTATAGTAATCGCAGATTAAGGTATTCTTCTCCGTTTTTGTTATTTGTGAGCGATTATTCCCCGGCATGTAAGAGGTTAGACCGGTATCTATTTCTTCGGAACTTAGGCCAAAATGTTTGCCTATTGTAATAGCCGCTAAAATGTTTTCCAAGTTATAAGGGCCAGTTAAATTGGTTTTAACACGATGCCTTTCGTTTTCTCCGATCCAGTCGATCACCAAAAAGGGATTATTTTCAACCAGTTCGCCTTTTAAATCGGAGTTGGTGCTGGTGCTGTAATAATTAATGTTGTGTAGTTGCCTTTCATCGGCCATTTGTTTCAGGTTAGTATTATCCTGATTAAGGAATACTAATCCTGACTTCTCTTTTAAAAAATCGTACAATTCGCCTTTGCCCTTTTTTACTCCTTCAACTCCCCCAAAGCCTTCCAAATGGGCCTTTCCAACATTCGTAATCAAACCCATATCTGGCTCTGCAATCCGGCTAAGGGCTGCAATTTCTTGCTGATGGTTGGCGCCCATTTCAATAATTGCAATTTCAATATCGCTACCAATAGCCAAAATAGTAAGCGGCACACCTATGTGATTATTGAGATTCCCCTGCGTTGCATAAGTCTTATATTTAACCGACAGTACGGAGTTAATAAGCTCTTTGGTAGTCGTTTTGCCATTAGATCCGGTTATACCGATAAAAGGAATTGAAAGCTGTTTTCTGTGATAATTGGCAAGTTGTTGAAGTGTACTTAAAACATCATCTACAAGAATCGTTTTTGCGTTAACTTGATACTCCGGATTATCGATAATGGAATAAACGGCACCTGCTTTAATGGCCTGTTCCGCGAAAGCGTTGCCATCGTAATTATCGCCTTTTAAAGCAAAAAAGATACTGCCGCTGTTTACCTTACGGGTATCAGTTGAGATTTCGGGATGTTGGAGATAGATGTTGTAGAGTTCGTCAATTTGCATATTCGGCACCTTTACGCAATAATATTAAATTGAAAACTAATTGTTATCAGAAACTGCCTTTTTAAAATCCTTAATTAAGTTAAATTAGTAAAATGAAGAGATGTCTTTCGCTGTTTTGCTTACTATTATGTCTGCATCCAATCTTCGCTCAACAGATACAATCGCCATCGCAGTTTTTGGGCTATAATCTTGGAGAAAAATTTACTCCTTATTATCGGGTCATCGAATATTTCCAGTACATTTCAACTGCATCTAAAAACATTAAGCTCCAAGAATATGGGAAAACCAACGAGGGCAGACCTCTGCTGGTTGCTTTTATTGCATCAGATGAAAATATAAACCGCCTGGAGGACATCAGAAATAATAACCTTCGCCTTAGCGGAATGAATGAAGGAGCGGCAAGCACCAAACATCCCGCAATTGTGTGGTTGAGTTATAATGTGCATGGCGATGAAGCGGTTTCGACTGAAGCTTCGATGAAAACGCTGTACGATCTGGTTGATC
Source organism: Pedobacter sp. (assembly GCA_036388375.1). Lineage (GTDB taxonomy): Bacteria > Bacteroidota > Bacteroidia > Sphingobacteriales > Sphingobacteriaceae > Paradesertivirga. Next base: position 12,282 of record DASVRX010000135.1, read on the forward strand.
CTCAGAATTCAAAAACAAAAGCCTGGCTTTCAAATACGGTAGTGGTGATAGATCCTTGTTTAAATCCTGATGGCCGTGAACGTTATGTAAATTTTTATACGTCCGTTGCAAATTCTATAGCTGATGCCACATCTTACAGTCGCGAACACATTGAACCCTGGCCTGGAGGCAGATCAAACCATTATTATTTTGATTTAAACCGCGACTGGGCGTGGCAAACTCAAATAGAAACTCAAAGCCGAATGGCACTTTACAATAATTGGCTGCCTCATATTCATGTTGATTTTCACGAGCAGGGAATAAACGACCCTTACTATTTTGCACCTGCTGCAGAGCCTTTTCACGAGGATATTACCAAGTGGCAAAGAGAATTTCAAACCACCATTGGTAAAAACAATGCACGCTACTTTGATGAAAAGGGATGGCTTTATTTTACTAAAGAACGATTTGATTTACTTTATCCGTCTTACGGTGATACTTATCCAACCTATAATGGCGCCATAGGAATGACTTACGAACAAGCAGGTTCTGCGGAAGCGGGACTAGCAGTTATAACAAAGACTGGCGATACCCTTACCTTAAAAGATAGAATCGATCACCATAATACTACTGGTTTATCAACAATCGAAGCAACGTCTTTAAATGCTAATCGCGTAGTAAGCGAGTTTCAAAAGTTTTATACCACTAGCAAATCTAATCCGTCCGGACAATACAAAAGCTATGTAATTAAAGCAGATAATTCTGACAAATTAAAAAACCTGGCGTCGTTATTAACAAAAAATGGAATAGCGTTTGGATACGGTTCATCGAAAAACGCAAACGGCTTCAATTACTTTTCAGGTAAAACCGAAGGCTTTGAAATCGACAAGTCTGATATGGTTATAAGCGCCTACCAGCCAAAATCAGTTTTAGTTAAGGTCCTCTTCGAACCTCACACATTCGTATCTGATTCTGTAACTTATGACATTACTGCCTGGGCACTTCCGTATGCCTATGGCTTAAAGGCATATGCGAGTAAACAGGCTCTTAAACCTGTTTCTGCAAATGTATATTCGGAGTCAAATGCCTTGCGAACTGCTCAAAATGCAGTAGCTTATGTTGCCAATTGGGGCTCGGTCGCCGAAGTTGGCTTTCTAACGAGCCTTCTCAAAAACAATATTAAAGTTCGTTACTCTGAAATGCCTTTTGAAGTCGCCGGTAAAAAATTCAATTCCGGTTCATTAATTATCACACAAGCGGGTAACGAAAAGCTTGGAAGCAATTGGGGGTCTACAATTAGAAACCTGGCCAAAGAAGCAGGAATCATCATTCAGCCCATATTAACAGGCTTTATGGAAAAAGGCGCAGACTTGGGTTCTGATAAAATTAAGTTTATCCAAAAACCTAAAATTGCATTAATCGGCGGCGACGAAACTTCTTCCCTTGCTTTTGGAGAGATTTGGCATTTTTTCGAACAGCAAATCCATTATCCCCTTTCAGTTATCAGGGCTCAGGATGTTAAGCATATCAATCTCAACGATTTTGATGTTTTAATTTACCCTAGTGGAAGTTACGAAGATTTAGCCAATGAAAAAATGCAATACTGGATTCAAAATGGCGGTAAGCTAATTGCCATGGAAAATGCACTCACCCACCTTGCCGGGAAAAAAGGCTTTTCTTTAACCATGAAGGAGCCTGCCAAAAACGAAAAAGGAAAAAACCCTTATCAGAATATAAAAAAGTATGGGAACCGGGAACGGGAAAGTGTGCAAAGCAATATTCCTGGGGCCATCTACAAAATTAATCTAGACAATTCACATCCGCTAGGCTATGGTTTCCCCAACTTTTATTTCACCCTAAAACGGGATAGCAAAATCTACAATTACCTTGATACGGGTTGGAATGTGGGCGTGTTAAAACAAAATAATTACGTAACCGGATTTGTAGGGAATCAGACGAAAAAAACGCTAACCGATGGCTTATTATTCGGCGTACAGGATTTTGGAAACGGCTCGGTAGTTTACCTGGCAGAAGATCCTCTGTTTAGGGGTTTCTGGGAAAACGGCAAATTGCTTTTTAGCAATGCCGTTTTTATGGTTGGGAATTGAGGCTAGGTGATCCAATCCAAATAGTTTTCACGATTTATCGTTAAAAATTCTGCTGCAGGATAGTTCTTAGCAAAAAAAGTTGGTATCCGTTTTTGCGCCTGCCCCCATTTCATATCCGCGGCCTGGATGCTTCCAGCACTTTCTTCAATCAAATCTATTTCCTGTTGATCATAGGTTCTCCAGAAATAGTAACGAGAATCCTTTCTTCGGTACGCATTCTTTTTGATCCGTTCGTAAATACAATAATTTTCCCAAAGCAATCCCATGTCATTCCGATTTGGTGGAAGTCTGAAATCGTTGATAATTGCATTTCTAATCCCATTATCAAAAAAATACCATTTAGAA
>DASVRX010000136.1:0-5201 GCA_036388375.1 Pedobacter sp.
GGGAAAGCGGCAGGTAGGTTCTACCGCTAAACCTTTTACTTATGCGGTAGCCATAAACGCGGGATATTCACCTTGCTATAGAGTTTTAAATCAACCGGTATCAATTAATGGTTGGGCACCGAGGGGCGGGCATAAGCCTCTGCCTGGTCCCATAACACTGAAAACAGCTTTAGCTCATTCTCAAAACTGGGCTACTGCGTATATGATGCAGCAAGTTGGCGAAACCGCAGTTGGGACAATGGTAAAAAATATGGGAATCAACCTCAAACCCAGGGAGATTGTTCCAGCAATGTGCCTTGGAACTTTTGATGCCAGTGTTTATGATATGGTTGGAGCGTATTCCACATTCGTTAATCAGGGTGTATGGACAGAACCGATTTACCTGCTTAAGATCGAAGATAAAAATGGAAACGTTTTGTACGAGAAAAAACCCCAGGTTAGAGAGGTTCTAAATCCTCAGGTTGCATATGTGATGGTAGATATGTTAAAGGGAGTTGTACAACAAGGGACGGGAAGAAGACTTCGAGGAAAGTATAATCTCTACAATCCTATCGGAGGTAAAACCGGTACCACTCAAAATAACTCTGATGGATGGTTTATAGGCATAACACCTCAACTGGTTACCGGCGTTTGGACGGGTGCAGAAGATCGTGCTATTCACTTCACCTCTGAAGACGATGGGGAAGGAGCGAATTCAGCATTACCGGTTTTTGCATTGTACATGAAGAAGGTATATGCAGATCCTAAACTGAAGTACACTAAAGGAGATTTTGAGGCTCCACAAGGTGGCGTTAATATTGCGTTAAATTGTGACGCTTATGCTCCGAAAGCAACTGTCGATTCGATTGCGGTGCAGCCAACGCCTGCTTCAGTAACTCCTGCAGCCCCGGCTTTAAAAAAGTAAATTCGTTCTGGTTTTGTGTGTATGGAAAAGTTTGATCATCGGGCAGCGATAAGTAAAATTCCACCTAAGCCAGGCGTATATCAATACTGGGATTCTGCAGGCGAACTCATCTACATCGGCAAAGCAAAGAACTTAAAAAATCGCGTAAGTTCTTATTTTAATAAAGATACCTATCGCATAAATGCCAAGACCCGGGTATTAGTTGGCAAAATAGCAAAGATTACTTTTACGATTGTCGACACCGAGATTGACGCCTGGCTTCTGGAAAATGCACTGATCAAAAAGCATCAGCCGCGCTACAATGTTCTCTTAAAAGATGATAAAACCTATCCCTGGATAGTAATTAAGAATGAGCGTTTTCCACGCATATACTGGACCAGAAGCATTATAAAAGACGGCTCAAAGTATCTTGGTCCGTACGCATCCATCAGCATGATGCATACCATTCTCGATCTGGTTAGAGAAATTTACCCGCTTCGTACCTGTAATCTTCCCTTAACGGTGGATAATATTTCAGCCGGTAAGTTTAAGGTTTGTCTTGAATATCAAATTGGAAATTGCAAAGGGCCATGTCAGGCTTACCAAAATGAGGAAGATTATAACAAAAGCATAGAAGATATAAAAGATATTCTTTGCGGGAAGATTGGCGTAGTTATCAGAAAGCTAAAAACTGAGTTAGAGCAGGCTATAGCCGAACTCAATTTTGAACAGGCTCATCGACTCAAAAGACAATTTGATTTGCTTGAACGCTACCAGAGTAAGTCTACAATTGTAAATTCTTCAATCTCGGATGTGGATGTATTTAACATCGCTACAGATGAAAAGCACGCCTTTGTGAATTACCTGAAAGTAATGAATGGTACTGTAATTCAAACTCAAACGCTGGAGATTAAAAAGCGCCTGGATGAGACGGACGAAGAGTTGCTAACTATTGCTATTTCCGAATTCCGAACTAGATTTAACAGTACCTCAAAAGAAATAATTATTCCTTTTGAACTTGAAATTGATGATCCAAAACTGAAGTTCACCGTCCCTAAGCTGGGAGAAAAGAAAAAGCTATTAGATCTTTCACATAAAAACGTAGTATTCTTTAAGCGTGAAAAGCTTGACCAATATGAAAAACTTAACCCTGAACTTAGAACAGAGCGTTTGCTTACGCAGATGATGAAGGATTTGCGCCTTAATCAGCTACCTAGACATATTGAGTGTTTTGATAACTCGAACTTCCAGGGGAAGTATCCGGTTTCAGCTATTGTGGTATTTAAAGATGCGAAACCTTCAAAAAAAGATTACAGGCATTTCAACGTGAAAACGGTTGAAGGGCCGAATGACTTCGCAACTATGGAAGAAGCTGTTTTTCGCCGTTACCGGCGAATGCTCGACGAACAAACACCTTTACCACAATTGGTGATTATCGATGGTGGGAAAGGCCAGTTATCTTCCGCCATGAAAAGCCTGAAGCAACTCGGAATAGAAAATCAGCTTACCGTTATCGGTATTGCAAAGCGACTTGAAGAGTTATTTTATCCCGGAGACCAATACCCAATGTATCTGGACAAGAAGTCTGAGACTTTGAAAATTATCCAGCAATTACGCGATGAAGCACATCGATTTGGGATTACCTTTCATCGCAAAAAACGCGATCAGGGAACTTTGGTTACCGAGCTTGAACGTATTCCCGGAATTGGGAAAACCACGTCGCAAAACTTGCTTAAGCATTTTAAATCCGTCAAAAACATCCGCGAAGCAAGCGAAGATGAACTGAGAAAAGTTGTGAATACCAAGCAGACTGCCGCAGTACTTAGCTATTTTAATATCAATAAAAAATCCCCTGCTGAATTTTAGCAGGGGATTTCTTTATCTTATGACAATGGATCTTAATAAGACCACATGTCGTGTTCAAAGTCTAATAGTTCTTTCTTAATCCTTTCAGATTCAAAAAGTTTATCAATTCCTTGTGCGTAATCCTTAATCCGTAAATCATCCGGATTAGAAACCTTAACAATGTAGCTGCTGAAGATTCGCTTCATGAAAATATCATCATAACTTAATCCGGTAGCATCATTTGCCCTGCTCATTACTTCTTTGGTTACAAAAGTTTGTCTCGCTTCAGGGAAGTAGATCCAGAAGGCAGGTTGTTCACCTAAATCCTGACCGGCTGCTTTAACCTTAACCATTGGGGCAATACCAATTATCCTTGGCTCATAAATAGAGCGTTGCTTATCAAATATCCAGTCCTCTTTAATTTGAAATTTAACAATACTATCAGGGTTAAATTCTCCGGCAACTTTTGCTCCGGTTCCGATAGCATCACCATTTTTATCAAACTGAGGAATGATTACACTATCAGCAAACTTTGCCTTAGCCTCTTCAGGTTTCAAAATGGTTGTGAACTCGTTAATATTTGGATCGGCACCAATTGGATGGGCATAGGCCGTCATTTCTCCAGACGTAACGCCTTCCATAATAATATCGATTAAACGTGCTTTAGGAGACGCGTAAATGCGATTCATCTTCTCACGAAGATCAATCTCTCTGTACACACGCTTTGCAAACATTACATCAGATTCCCTTAAGTTCGCATACGGAGTAACCGTTGCGCTATGCAAATCTGTTTTTTTGTAATGCCCGTCTAATGGTTTTTGCTTCTCTACCGGCTTGGTAGAATTGTTATAGTTGGGAAGCTGAGCAAAAAGACTTACACTCCCCGCAAAGCTTAATACCAGTAAAAAAATCTTTTTCATAATATTATTAATTAGCGGTTAACACGATGGACCCAATTGAACGTCTGCTACCATCTGGCCCTACAGCCTCAATATTGTCAAATATCACCCTTGTGCCTGGCGCTACAGTATTCATTGCTTTACGCATGTCAGGTGTTAAATCGTTACCAGATGCTCTTAATGAAATTACATCCGCACGCGGTTTCGCTATTAATAAATTAAAACCGGTAACGTTAAAAACTGCGTCAAATTCAAACCCGTTTAGCTTAGCATAAACCGTGTTTTGGCTTTTAATCAGCACCGAACTCAACGCTCCACTGGTTTTACCAGCGAACTGTGGTATTGGATCTGGTATACGTTTTACACGGAATTCCTGTGTGCCAATGCCTTGTGTTTTTCCATTAATATCGGCGGCGACATTTACTTTTACCGTTCCAGCTGAACTTACTTTAACAGTGTAAGTTCCGTTTGAGCCGGAAATGCTACCACCGCTCATACTAACGCGTAAACTTTCTTTTGGTATACCCGGAGCTGAAATAGAAACCGGATTAGGCACACCAATATAAAATACGTTCATTTTAGTTGGTGATACTACCGCAGACGGGCGTGCTACCTGGTATTTTTGCTCTGGAAGAGGATATGATTTAAATGTTCCGTCAGCTTGTTTTAAGGTGATAGATCCTTTATACGAAAACATACCTTCACGACTTGTGGTGACAGAATAAATTCCTTTTCCTTCTTTTACCGAAATATTTGAGCCATTAATAGATATCTGAGGACTGGCCTGAGAATCATAAGCAGTTAAAAACACTTGTGCGGTATAAGGCTGACCTTGAATAATATATGATGATGGGGCAACAGCCACAGCAGAGAACTTATCAAGAATTACAGGAGCTTTGTCAAGATTACCTAAAAGGCGCTTAATCACATCAGATTCAGCATTTTTAACATCTGTTTGAATTTTACTTAGAATTGCCATAGCAGCTGTCAACGGAGTGCCTTCCCCGAAATTAGTTTCTTCCCAATTTTTTCTAACGCCGTTTAACCTCTTATCATTATCTTTTGCCTCCAAAGAAAATGTAAGTCCGCCTCTATCCTTAGGGTCAACTAAAGCAATAAGCTGTTCACGTGTCTGATTAATTTTAAGCTTCAATTTCGCACCCTCGTTGTTATTAATCATAATTCCCGGAGCAATATCCAAATTAGAGCGTTCAACTAAGTCACCTGTTTCAGGATCGATACCCTGACCCGCAGTTGTGAACTGCTTTTTAAGATTATCGATATACTTATTTAGGTCCTCACCAATCTCCCTGGCCTTTTTAGCTTTTTCGAATACTGGTCTCGCCCTGTCAGGCTGCTCCTTTAATTTTGTGTTCTCAAATGATGTCATCAACGAACTAACATTTGATTCAACGTTTGATGAAGATGCCATTAAACTATCGTTAATGTTTTTAAAGGCATTTAATATTGTATCGGAAACATTCAATGCAAGCATTGCGAGTAATACCAAATACATGATATTAATCATCTTCTGCCTTGCAGATTCTTTACCTCCAGCCATGCGTTATTTAGAT
>DASVRX010000137.1:0-5177 GCA_036388375.1 Pedobacter sp.
TAGAAAGATGGCTAAGTCCTAATCTGGGATATTAACCCTGATCCTTGATGGGATTTGATAAATTGACTTAACACGTTAAACTCCGCCTCAGGCGGGTTGCAAAATGAAGATAACCGAACACATAAAAAACGCAAACGGCAAAACCCTTTTTTCTTTTGAACTGCTTCCCCCCGTGAAAGGCCAGCGCATTGAAAACATTTACGATGCTATCGACCCTTTGATGGAGTTTAAACCGCCGTTTATTGATGTGACTTACCATCGGGAAGATTTCATTTACAAACAACATCCTAACGGCTTACTCGAGCAGGTTTCTTATCGGAAAAGACCAGGCACGGTCGCCATTTGTGCATCAATTATCAACCGTTATAAAGTAGATGCGGTACCGCACTTAATTTGCGGCGGCTTCACAAAAGAGGAAACAGAAAACGCTCTAATTGACCTTCAATTTCTTGGGATAGATAATGTTCTCGTGTTAAGAGGCGATGCTCGAAAAGGGGATTCTGGATTTATACCCACCCCTGGTGGCCATGCCTACGCCACTGACTTATTGCAACAGGTAGTGAACCTCAATAAAGGCGAATACCTTCATGAGCATACTGAAGCGCATAAATCGGATTTTTGTATAGGTGTAGCGGCTTATCCTGAAAAGCACTTTGAAGCACCTAATCTAAAAACCGACTTTGATTACTTGAAGAAGAAAATCGATATGGGTGCAGATTTCATCGTAACGCAGATGTTCTTCGACAATCAGAAATACTTTGACTTTGTTAATCTTTGTCGTGAAAATGGGATAACTGTTCCAATCATTCCAGGATTGAAACCGATAACATCATCCAAACAGTTAGTCAGTTTGCCTAAGATTTTCCATCTAGACTTGCCTGAGGATTTGACGAAGGCGATATCTGATTGCTCATCCGAAAAGGACGTGAAAGAAGTGGGAATTGAATTTATGATACAGCAGTGTAAGGAGCTTATGGCATTTGGAGCGCCGGTGTTGCATTTTTATACGATGAGTAATCCGGGGCCAACAAAGAGGATTGCTGAGGCGATATTTTAAACAGTTCTAATTTTGAAGTCCATTTTCTTGTTAATTCGAGAATATTAGGACTACCTTTTCCCTATCACCATATGAAGTCACTTCTCCTCACCGTGTTTCTCCTGATAACATGTTCCATTTATGCTCAGCCGAACTATCAACCAGGTTATATCATAAAAACGAACGGCGATACTGTAAAAGGCTACATCGATCAGAGAGAGTGGAATCTATGCCCTCTAAAAATTAGCTTTAGAGCCGGAACAGACGACAAGATCGAAGATATCACACCTACAGGAGTTATAAGTTTTAATGTCAACAATATCACTAATTATATTTCATTTAAAGGCCACTTAAGTGCGGACAGAAATGAATTTTCGAACTTACCTCCCTCGCGTGATACGAGCACCGCTGCCGGTACTGTTTTCCTTGAACAGATATCAACTGGCAAATTTGTCACCCTATACTCTCATGCTGATCATTTAAAACGGCGCTTTTTTATCCAGGAGAAAGGTCACACTCCGCAAGAATTGAAGTATTACCGATATTATAACCCAACGTCTTCTATTACAACCGAATCGCCTTATAAAAGCAAACTTGCTTATTTGGTATCAACCTACCGGCCGGGAAATGTTAGTCTGTCGCAGCAGATTAATCGGACGGACTTTGAAGCCAGCGACCTGGCAAGATTTGTTCGTAAGTTAAATCAACTAGAGGGTACCGAGGTGAAAAAGAGAATAAGCAGTTACTTTGTGGGTGCGGGTGTGAGCCGGAATGTTTCTAAATTTCAAGGAATTTATAAAATTGTTTTCCAACCATCTACAAATTACTGTTTCAAATTAAACACAGGGGTGGACACATACATAAATCCCTATACCAGGAGGCTTATATTTAGAGGGGAGCTTGGGGTTTCTTACATTTCCCCAACGTTTAAAACTGCTTTTGACGAGTATTACACCTTTAATCAGTACACCGCTACTCTTTACCCACAAATAATATACAACCTCCACAATAAAGTAACCTTCAAAGCATATCTAGGAGTTGGCTTGGCATACAATTTTTCCACGTATTCAAATAATAAATTTGTAGGGATATTGGGCACGCAAAGTGATTACTTCAGCTTAGAAAGTAGTTTTGCTAACTTCCCTATAAAAGTGGGAGCCTTTATTAAGAATAAGACTGAATTTTCTTTGACATACCTAAAGTTTAGCCGCTACACAAGAAATGACGCATACGCTATTGGCGTGGAAACCATTAGTTTGAGTGTCCACCGTTTCCTGGGAAAGAAACGAAAGTAGGCTATTACTTAATTCCCTCGATCTATTAATTCTGCTCGTAATTCTTCAGGAGAAATAAAATGGATACTGTCTATTCCCATTTTAAGTGCTGCCTGTATGTTTCTGAAATTATCGTCTATAAATAAACATTCATCCGCTTTTAACTCGTACCGATCTAACAGCAGTTGATAAAATTCCGGTGAGGGCTTGCGCATCCTCTCCGTGCCCGAAACTACTACACCGTCAAACCAATTCAGAAAATCAAACCGCTTTTGAGCAACTGGGAAAGTCTCTGCCGACCAGTTTGTTAAGGCATATATCTTGTACTTACCAGATTCCTTTAGTTCCTTAAAAATGTCAACTGTTCCTTGGATTGAGCCACCCAGCATCTCTTCCCAGCGACCATAAAATGCACGGATATTCGCTTCATGATCAGGAAATTGCTTAATTAAAAGCTGGGTTCCCTCCTCAATAGTCCGGCCTGCATCCTGCTCCTCGTTCCAATCACTGGTGCATACATTTAAAAGAAAATGATCCATCTCGGCTTCATTTTCAAATAAACCTTTGTAAAGATATTTGGGGTTCCAGTCTATCAGCACACCGCCAAGGTCAAAAATTATTGCTTTTATCATTTATTCAAATTCTTTTAAAAAATCTTCTGGAGAATACACTGGCAACACAGGAATAGCCGATTTGATTAGGTTTTTATCTAGAGAAATAAAATGGTCTATTTGATGATGCATGGCAGTATAATATTGTAATGCGTCTTCAATATCGGTCATTTGAGAGTTGACTGCGATGATGGTTATTTCATGGTTACAGTCTATTACCTTTACAGTAGACAAGAGACTAATAATTAATTTCTTTGTAATCTCGGAAGAGTGTATCTTCCTCAAATAATAAGCAATTATGTGAATAATGGCAGGGCTTGTATACGCTTTATATTGGTTTAAGATAACCCTTTCAAATATGCTTTCAGATGGCTCATACCCTTTACGCTGAAGCAAGAAACTAAGGCAAACATTCGCGTCCAAAAATATTTTAGAAACCATATTTAGTGGCCTTCTCTTCGTAATACTGCTTAACCAGATCAACATCTTCACCATAAGGTAAGTCAGCTTTTGGCAAACTTTTTACAAGATCTATCAGATTATTTTTTTTTGGAGGTTCTACCACTCGTTTAAAGTACTCTTCTACCAGTTCAGAAACACTGGTATGCTTTTCTTCCGCATAAGCCTTTATTTTATAAATCAATTTCTCTTCAATAGATAGATTTATTTTCGCCTTCATAATTTAAAGATACGCATAAAAGTAATTCATGCGCACAATTAATTATTCAACAAATATTCTTTAAAGGCTTCGAAGTCGGCTTTCATTTCCACCGCTTGTCTGGGTTTTCCTTCTAACGCTTTTACCTGTTCCGGGATGATAACACTTTCTGCTATTTCTCCTTTGTAGACATCCGGAAATTTACACGGGTGTGCGGTTGACAAAAACACTCCTGCACTGGTTGTATCCCCAGACTGCTTGCGATAATTTTCTACCGCCAGCCACGCAATAGCTGTATGCGGACAAACCACATAGTTATATTCTTCAAACACTTTGTAGACAGCGGCTTCAGTTTGTGTGTCGGTATAACTTACAGCGGAAATTACCTTTTTAAGCTCCTGTAAATCATCCCTGAAAAGGTTCATGATACGTACCCAATTACTCGGATTGCCAACGTCCATGGCATTTGACAAGGTTGCAACGGATGGTTTCGCCTGATAAATTCCGGTTTTAAAGAACTCAGGGACGGTGTCATTAGCGTTTGTCGCTGCGATGAACTGTTTAACAGGAAGCCCCATTTTCCAGGCCAAAAGTCCCGCGCCGATGTTTCCAAAATTTCCGCTGGGAACAGAAAATATTACATCTTTTTTTCCTTCGCGTTTCAACTGCGCGTATGCATTAAAATAGTAAAACGTCTGCGGAACCAGCCGCGAAATATTGATGGAATTTGCAGATGTTAAGCGGAACTTTTCATTCAATTCGTCATCAACAAATGCCTGTTTAACTAATGCCTGGCAGTCGTCAAATGTGCCATCAATTTCAACCGCACGAATATTTTGGCCGTTTGTCGTTAGTTGCAACTCTTGTATCGGACTTACTTTTCCTTTAGGATATAAGATAGTGACCTGGGTGTTTTCAACCCCCAAGAAACCCAAAGCAACGGCACCACCAGTATCGCCCGAAGTGGCAACCAAAACATTTAACGTCTTTTCTCCCTCTTCCAGGAAGTAAGCCATGATACGGCTCATAAATCTCGCACCAAAATCTTTAAAGGCCAGCGAAGGACCATGAAAAAGCTCCAGCACATACATGTGCTCATCAAGCTTTACTACCGGAGCGGGAAAGTTAATAGCCTCGTCAACAATCGCCTTCAGATCAGCATCTGGCATTGCATCCTGTAAAAGGCTCTTTGCAACGTTTAAGGCGATTTCCGTAAGAGAATAGTTCTCAATGTTACTGATGAAATCAGCATCCAGCTGGGGAATTACCTGAGGCATATACAAGCCTTTATCCTGCGGCATGCTGTTAAACACTGCCTCTTTAAAGTCTACTGCTGATGTTGGGTTATTGGTGCTGTATAATTTCACTTATATGTGGTTTTTGCCACAAAGACACGAAGGCTCAAAGTTTTAATCTATTGGAAACCCTTTTGTGCCTTAGAGACTTCGTGGCTAATTCATCAATCTAATATTTTGGGTCCATCCGCATTTACTGCCGATGTATATGCCTGACTGCCAATATCAAGTTTACCTAAATGCTGTTGTATCGCCCGCGTTATTTTGGTTGAAGTATCTTCATCCCTGGTAAACGCAAAAACC
>DASVRX010000138.1:0-4642 GCA_036388375.1 Pedobacter sp.
GATCGGAGTTAAAAAACAACCTAAAAACGTATTGGTGGAAATCGATGGTGCAAATGCACGAAAACATAGTTGGAATCGATGCTGCCATATTTATGCATCCCACCACCTGGAAAGCTTCAGGCCATGTTGATGGCTTTAGCGACCCCATGATTGACAATAAAGACTCGAAAAAGCGTTACCGTGCTGACCAGCTACTTGAAGATAAAATAGCCCGTTACGAAAAAGACGGCAAGACCGAAAAAGCAGAAAAGCTTCAAATAGCGATGGATGATGCTTTAAAAGCTGAAAATTTATCCGCTTTGCGCGATTTAATTATTGAACACGAAATAGCCTGTCCGGTTTCAGGCACGAAAACCTGGACTGATGTTCGTCAGTTTAACCTGATGTTTTCTACTCAGATGGGGGCTGTAGCTGATGATGCAGATCTTGTTTACTTGCGTCCGGAAACCGCCCAAGGCATTTTTGTAAACTACCTCAACGTTCAAAAAACCGGAAGAATGAAGATTCCTTTCGGGATTGCACAAATCGGAAAAGCGTTCAGGAACGAAGTGATTGCACGCCAGTTTATTATGCGTATGCGGGAATTCGAGCAAATGGAAATGCAATTCTTTGTGCGCCCCGGCACTGAAATGCAATGGTATGCTTACTGGAAAGAAGCTCGTTTGAAATGGCACGAAGCATTAGGAACTCCGCAGGAAAAATATCGTTTCCACGACCACGTAAAACTTGCGCATTACGCCAATGCAGCCGTTGATATAGAGTTTGAGTTTCCTTTCGGATTTAAGGAAGTGGAAGGAATCCATAGCCGAACAGATTTTGATTTAAGTCAGCACCAACAGTTTTCGGGTAAAAAGCTTCAATATTTCGATAACGATCTTAATGAAGAAGGGAAACCGGTTGGAAATTACATCCCCTACGTGATCGAAACCTCAATTGGTTTAGACCGGATGTTTTTGCTCACCTTAATTAATGCTTACCAGGAGGAAGATTTAAGTGAAGGCGATAAAACCGACAGTCGCGTTGTATTAAGGCTCCATCCTTGCCTTGCTCCTGTTAAGGCCGCTATATTCCCGCTTACAAAAAAAGACGGACTTCCGGAAAAAGCAAAAGAAATTATGGACAGTTTAAAGCTGGATCATAACGTTATTTACGAGGAAAAGGATGCTATCGGAAAGCGCTATCGCCGCCAGGATGCCATTGGAACGCCATTTTGTATAACTATTGATCATCAAACGCTGGAAGATAATACAGTAACGATCCGGCATAGAGATACCATGGCTCAAGAGCGTGTAAATATTGATGCCTTAAATCAGATGATTAGTGGGCTTGTAAGCTGGAGAAATCTACTTTAAATCGTTGATTTACTAATAATTAAGTTCTCATCTTCATGTTAAGTTGTTATACTCATATGACAATTACTTTGTCATATTGCTTGGCCGTACCGTATTATTAAGGTATATTTGATATATAAATACTACGCTATCGAAGACACTCTCTACACAAACATTTAAAAGGAATTTATGAAGAAAACGATTTTTAAAGGCGCCTCATTCCTATTACTAGCATTAACATTACCAGCAATAGGCTGGGGTTTAAAAGAAAATGTAGAGTTATTAGATTCACCAATACAACCAGAATTAGTTCAAACACCAGTTGTCTCTCAAGCTGTTTCAGCTGAAGAGTTGTTCACTCAACATATTTCTGAAATTTATTCTGCAGCTAAGCTGGAAAGCGCTTCACTTAATTTTGAAGTTTTCAAGAAGGCTTTAACTGGTTATTATTCTCTTAAAGGTGATTTTAAAATATCTCCTGATAAGCAAATAATTTCAATCGTAGATTTTACTAAGCCAAGTACCGAAAAACGGTTATGGATTGTTGATTTGGGTAAAAGCAAATTACTATACCATACGTTAGTTGCTCACGGCAGAGGAAGTGGTGGCTTAATGGCTAACCAGTTTTCAAATACGGCAGAATCTTATCAAAGCAGTTTAGGTTTTTATGTTACTGATGAAACTTATATCGGTAAACATGGATTGTCATTGAAGCTGCAAGGTTTAGACAAAGGTTTTAACACAAATGCAAAAGACCGTGCGATTGTGGTTCACGGTGCAGAGTATGTTAGCCAGAGTTTTGTAAATCAAAACGGATATTTAGGAAGAAGCCACGGCTGCCCTGCAATCCCGGTTGAGTTAACAAATGAAATTATCAAAACGATTAAAGGTAAAACAGCAATGTTTTTGTATAGCGCACCTGTTGCAACTTACAAGTCTAATTTTTTAGATGTTCATGCAGCTGCTACGAATTACATGTCTGCTAATCAGTCTTTAGCGACTTTATAAACGAAAACCTTTTAGAAAAAAGGGTGTCGATCAATCGACACCCTTTTTTTGTGGAATAGCCTGGCGGATTGGCCTCTCTGGAGTCAGCATAAGCTAACTCGAGAACTTTAACCAGCCCTTTCCTTCATAACCAAAAACAAACTGCTTAGGGTGGATTATTTCGGCTAATAATTCTATTGTATCGACCACCTTTTGACTAGATCGGTTGAAATATTGATTGCCATCGGCAATGTAAACCCGGTTGTTCTTTACCGCATTTAATTCGCTCCAACCTTCAAGGCCCAGCAGCAAATTGATCTCTTGTAGAGTGCGATCCATTGCGAAGCCGCAAGGCGCGATGACGATAACATCAGGATTAGCTGCTTCTATCTGCGCAAAATCTATATAACCTGAATGCTGGCCGCTTTCGGCCAATAAAGGCACTCCACCAGCGATTTGAATTAACTCGGGTGTCCAGTTGCCTGCAACCATCAATGGAGAGAGCCATTCAATACAAACTACTGATGGGCGCTGCTCTACAAACTTGAGTTTGTGATGAATTAAATCGCAGCGTTCTTGCAATTCTTCCACTAATTCTTCACCCCTCGACTTCACATCCAGTTTCTCAGCGAGTACGAGAATTTCGCCGAAAATGTCTGATAACGTTCTGGGATTAAGTGAGATGATTTCCGTCTCAAGATCCAACGTATCTTTTAGCGCAACTTCGACATCTTTTAAAGACACGGCGCATACTTCGCATTGCGTTTGAGTGATGATAACCGTTGGATTTAGCGATTTAAGCGCTTCCTTGTCAATAGTGTAAATTGACAAAGCTTCAGATAAGATACTTTTAACCTGACTATCGATTTCTGCACTTGAAGAACCAGAGACAAACTTCGCGCAAGAGCAGATCGGCAAATCACTAACATTTTCGGGCAAATCGCATTCATGCGAACGCCCTACTAATTGGTCTTTGAGACCCAGCGCACAAATTATCTCGGTAGCTGCAGGAAGTAAGGATATAATTCTCTTATCTGGCATATGCTCCAAAAGTAAGAGTTGACCTTTAATCCTTGAGCTTTATTTAAAATTACATCCCGGGGCCGCTTGGTGTTCCGCCGTCTTGTTTAAGATCATCGTTATTAACTCCGCGCTTCTTTTTAGGTTGTGCGTTAAAATTCATCTTACCAAACTGCCAGCTGAAGGTTAAGCCAACAGATCGGAACGGAACCGAGAAGTTACTGCTTTGGGCAAGACCATTCGCACCGGTAAAACTACTGTTGAAGTTCTTACGTTCATTAAACGGGTCTACTACGTTCAGACCAACCTTACCTTTCTTCTTTAAAATTTCTTTGTTCAGTGAGATTTGCCACATATTAAAAGCCGGATTTCTTCCCTGAGATGTTCGTCGCGGCGTATTTAGTATTGCGAACGTTTCAACCAAGAATCCTTGTGTCATTTTCACCGAACCTCCCACATAGGCATTCCCCATTAAAAAAGTTTTACCAGTGGCGGTTGCCGTTGATACATAATTACTGCTTACTCTGGGCTGATATGTAAAAGCATTAATATTACCACGAAGGGTAAGTCCCTTAACGGGAGAGATCTGAGTAAACACGGAACCTCCCACCGAATTGTTCTGACCGATGTTTTCGAACTTAGAGAGCGAAACCCGCTTTAAATCGCCGTTAGGGTACCTGTAGTCTTCGGCGGTTACAAAACTTTCGATAACGTCATCGGTGTGCCGGAAATATAGGGAGGTATTTACTACTGAACCTTTCACGAAAGTCGAAAAGTTTAGTTCAACGCTTTGAGAAATCTCGGGTGATAGTTCAGGGTTTCCAACAGTGTGAAATATATCATTACTGATATTTCTAAACGGATTCAAATACTGCAAGCTTGGACGTTGGATCCGCTTCGAGTAACTCAAACGCAAATTATTGGTTTTGATACTTTTCGAAATCGAAAAGCTTGGTATAAAGTTGATGTAAGGCTTTGAGAAAGGTTCATAACCCTGAGTAGTGTTGTCAACATCGCCTTTTATGAGTGTATGTTCTATTCTTCCTCCGCCTTGTATACCCCAATTATTTTTGAGCTGAAGCGTTAACACGGAATAACCAGAATACACATCCTGATCATAATCATAAATATTAGAAAGAAGAGGATTGAATACAAAATCCCTACCCTCTCTTTTATCAAAATCAGAAGTGCTGGTTATTCTTCTAATAATTGATTTTCCACCCAATTCTAACTTAACTTTCTTGTTGACGGGGAGCGTGTAATCAGCTTGAACGGTATATTCATTGTTCACACCGCGATTTTCT
>DASVRX010000139.1:0-8858 GCA_036388375.1 Pedobacter sp.
TTTGAAGCAAGCACCACCGTGCCTTCCTTAAAGTAGCCATGAATTACCAACACAGCGCCAAAAGCAACTATAGCCGATAATTCATAAACATGCTCATAAACCGTCCAGCCTAAAAAAAGTAAAGCTACCGCGAGTACTGCAATACGCGCTTTGGTGGTTAGCATAATTTATTACTGACTGTCGGTAAACTTATAACCAACTCCGCGGATAGAATGAAAGTATTTTGGATTTTTTTGATCTGGTTCGAAGTATTTACGAAACGTGAGAATAAAATTATCGATGGTACGAGTTGACGGATAAACATCGTAGTTCCAAACCGTTTCCAGGATCTGCTCACGAGATACGGCATCATTTCTCCGCTCGATAAGCAGTTTCAACAACATCGTTTCCTTCTTTGTTAAAGGAGTAATGGATCCATCATCATTGCGAAGTTCGAACGAGTTAAAGTAGATCGTTTTATCGCCAATTTTATAGGTGTTTAACTCTTTCTTTTCATCGCCGGATAACCCTCTTTTTACCAGGTTGTTCACCCTGAGAATAAGTTCTTCCAGATTAAAAGGCTTCACCAAATAATCATCAGCACCTTTCTTCAATCCAGTTACCCGATCTTCACTGGTATTTTTCGCGGTAAGAAACATAATCGGAACTTCCGTATTCTCAAGTCTGATCGTTTCTGCCACCTGAAAACCGTCAATTTCCGGAAGCATTACATCCAGAATAATCAGGTTGAAGCGTTCTTCCTTAAAAATTTTCAAAGCCTTTTTACCATCCGTGGCGGTGCTCACTTTGTAGCCTTCCAGTTCCAGATTAAGTTTAATTGCTTCAAGAAGATGGTCTTCATCTTCTACCAGTAAAATACGTTGTTTAGCTGCCATTTGAATTAAAGGTTACCTCAAATATACTTCCGGCCGACCGGTTGTTTTTAACTTTTATTTGCGCCTGGTGATTGTCCAGCACCTGTTTTACAATGTATAAGCCTAATCCGGTGCCCTTTGTTTTCCTGGTGTCTTCGCTGCCTACACGATAAAACTTTTCAAATATGCGCAGTTTTTCCTCATCGTTAATACCAATTCCCTTATCAGCAACCGAAAACCGAATAAAATTACTTTCCCGTTGCAACTCAACCTTAATCTCTTCACAAGGCGGCGAATACTTCACCGCATTTTCAATCAGGTTCGATACCGCCAATGTAAGCGCAAACTTATCCCCTGTTATATACACATCTTCCTCCAAAACACACTTTATAGTCTGAGTGCTGCAAGTATGAATCTGCAAACGCTCAGCAACTTTACACACCAGCTCCGAGAAATTCAAATGCTCCTTTGGGAAAGAGTACGACCGGCTTTCAATTCGCGTAGCGATTAGCATATTTTCCACCAAATCATCCAGCCGCTCAATATCTTTTAATGAATTTTTAAGGAAAGATTCTATCCTGTGCCTGTCCAGTTCCCGCTTCAAAATAGTTTGAAGATACAATTTTATCGAAGCCAGCGGCGATTTAAGCTCATGCGTAACCGACAATAAAAAATTGCGCTGCTGATCGTGAAGCTTTCGTTCCTTCTTAATCGTTTTTTGAAGATAATAAGCGCCCGATATGAAAATAAGCAAGAAAACCGCGCCCTCACTTAATATCATTGTCTTCTTTTCAGGCCTAGCCGCTATCAATAACGAAGCCCACCAAACCAGTTCTGCAAGAACATAAATGGCCAGAAAATAAAATACAATTAGTGGCTTTCTCATAGATTTACCCCCTTAGGTTATGGTTATATGGTCGTTCTAAAGATAGAAAACTGTATTTGGGCGTGCCCCCGAAGAAAAATCGGGGTCGGGCTTTTCGCTCCAAGTCCTCGAGCCGATGAAGAATCGGCTCTGCGGGCTTTCCGCTTCAATCCCTCACGTGCCGCCGCTTTATCAAGGCACCTCGACCCAAATAACAAGCTGGCGTCAGACTGAGCTTGTCGAAGTCCTTTAACACATTAATCAGCAATTCCGAAAGCCTCAAGATTACAAACGACTTAACACCATCAAGTCCTATTCAATCAACACCTTTCAGCTTTAGGCCTTTCAGCTTTCACCTCAATCTCACCCGTTCTTCCTGAAAACAATATCCAAGCTATCAAAAATAGCCCGCTTTGTTCGCTCCAGTTCCGTCTTATTATGCGCTGCCGATACAAATCCAACTTCATATCCCGACGGCCCCAGGTAAATTCCCCGGTTCAACAACTCACGATGGAAAATCTTAAATTTCTCCATACTAGAAGCGTCAATATCTTCAGCTTTCTTAATATCCTTATCCGTAAAGGCAAACCAAAAAATGGAGCCAATCGAAAACACTTTAAATTTATAATTCTTAGCTGTGGTAAAACGCTGTATTGCTTCCACAAACTCAGCCGCCTTTTTATTCAGATCCTTGTAAAAGCCCGAACGTAAAAGTTCTGTTAATTGAGCTATACCTGCCGCCATCGCCACCGGATTTCCCGAAAGAGTTCCAGCCTGATAAACCGCACCTTCAGGCGAAACATTACTCATAATTTCCGCGGAAGCGCCGTACATTCCCACTGGCAGCCCGCCGCCAATTATTTTACCATAAGTAATGATATCTGGTTTAACCTCATAGTGCTTTGCAGCGCCTTCAAACCCAAGCCTGAAACCGGTTATCACCTCATCAAAAATCAAAAGACTCTTATTAGAAGAACTTATCGTCCGCAAAAACTGAACAAACTCCTTATACTGAATTAACAGCCCGTTGTTCGCAGGCACACCTTCAATAATAATAGCGGCAATTTGCTCAGGGAACTGTTTAAAGGCTTCTTCAACAGCAGTTCTATCATTCAATGGAACCACGATCGTTTCTTCAGCAAAAGATTTTGGTACTCCCGCTGATGATGTTTCTCCAAAAGTAACCAGGCCAGAACCCGCCTTAACAAGCAAAGAATCCACATGACCGTGATAGCAGCCTTCAAACTTCAATATCTTATCACGTTTTGTATAACCTCGTGCCAGGCGGATAGCAGACATAACCGCTTCGGTACCAGAACTTACAAACCGTATTTTCTCTATTAAGCTATTATTCTTAAGGATAAGCTCGGCGAGCTCATTTTCAAGTGCCGTGGGTGCGCCAAAGCTCATTCCTCGCTGCATTACCTCGGTTACTTTCTCCCTTATCTTTGGATGGTTATGCCCTAAAACAAGCGGCCCCCATGAGCCACAATAATCAATGAACTGATTCCCATCTGCATCCCAAACAAAACATCCATCACCTTTCTCAATAAAAAGCGGCGTTCCATATACCGATTTGAATGCTCTTACCGGCGAGTTTACGCCGCCCGGAAAATAAGTCTTGGACTTTTCGTAAAGTTCAGCTGATTTTTCCCGGTTAATATCCGGCTTGCCTGTGGTAGATACAGGGCCTTCTTCATCATTAGAAAATATTTTTTTGAGAGAGTCAAGCATGTTTTAAAGCATAAAGCTGAAAGCATAAAGCTTAAAGCTCATCATATATTAGTTATTTTCTTTGGCTTTTGTCAGAGCCTTTGCATTGTCTTTTAGCTTTTACCTTTGGGCTTTCACCTTTACACCATCCACCCTTTCTCAAGGATTTCCTTAGCATGATACGTAATGATACTGCTGGCACCAGCCCTTGTAAAAGCATACATATTTTCCATGGTTACTTTTTGTTCGTCAATCCAGCCGGCTTTTGCCGCTGCCTTAACCATAGAATACTCACCAGACACGTTATAGCACGCAACCGGAAGATTTGTATTTTCTTTAAGGCTTTTGATTATATCCAAATATGCCAAAGCAGGTTTTATCATCAAAATATCGGCACCTTCGGCTTCGTCCAAAAATGCCTCTTTTAGTGTTTCATTTGGATTACGAAAATCCATTTGATAGGCTTTCCGGTCGCCTTTACCAGGCGCAGAATCAGCAGCTTCCCGAAAAGGGCCGTAATAAGCTGAAGCGAATTTAATGCTGTAGCTCATGATAGCTGTGTTCACAAAATCATTGTCGTCTAGCTTGGAACGAATTCCGGCAATACGACCGTCCATCATATCCGAGGGAGCAACCATATCGGCACCGGCTTCTGCATGACTCAAAGCCATCTTTGCCAACACTTCTACTGTTTCATCGTTATGGACGTAATCATCATGAACAATTCCGCAATGGCCATGAGTAGTATAAGCGCAAGTGCATACATCCGTAATAACGAAAAGATCATCGCCAAATGCATTTTTAAGTCCGCGAATGGCGTTTGCAACGATCGAGTTTGCACCAAAAGCAGTGCTCGCATCCTCAGATTTGTCTTCGCCCACACCGAACAACAATACTTTATTTAAGCCAAGTTTTAAGCCATTTTCAACATCCTTAATCAAGGTATCTACCGAGAAATGATTGATTCCCGGCATCGCGTCGATAGGGTGTGTTACTCCGTTTCCCGGAACTACGAAATAAGGATAAATGAACATATCCTTTGCAAGGCGCGTTTCGGCCACCATTTCACGTACAATAGGAGACTTTCTTAATCTACGCGGACGAATATTCATTTTATTCTGATTAGGAAATTTTATATAAAAGATTAAAGACCGAATACCGCCTCAGCCAAACCAATCTCGTCTGGCGAATAGGGCAAAGCGTATTTCACTCCCATCTCATCGAATTGCCTGCCGGTTGCACGGCCAATACAAATCACTTTCTGACCGGGTTCTATCAGGTTTTCTACAAAGTAAGCTTCAACATTCGAAGGACTCGTAAAGATCAACACATCGGCGTAAATTGGTTCTATGTTATCTTCCATCACGGTTTCGTAAACGGGAAGATCAATAATCTTTGTCTCGGCCGACAATGCTTTTTGCACTGTTCTCAAAGAATCCTTTGCCCCTGGAAATAAGACCGTTTGACCGTTAACAAGTTCCGCAAATTCGGTTGCAATTTCCTTGGTATCAATCCCTTCTTCTTCACCGTTGAAATCGGGCACACGGCCAAATTTTCGCAGCGCATCTTCAGACGCTCTTCCTAATACCCCGAACTTAGTCTTTTTCGATACCAAAGGATTTAAAGCAAAAAAATATTCGATAGCGTTTTTACTGCTAAAGAAAATCCAGTCCAGGTGTTTTAAAATATAAGGATCAAGCTTATTTATGGTAGGGAAAGTGCGGATTAAAGAGCGTCCATCAACTTCTATATTGTGCTTTTCCATCGCACGGCGAAAATAACTGTGTTCAGAAATACCACGAGTGATAAATACTTTCTTTGGGAGTTTTCGGTCTTTGGAAAACTTAGCCACTATTTTTTCCGCAAGTCCATCAGTACTTTCTGCTTCTAAAAATAACCTGTCGGGGAATGAATCCTCTTCTTCGGCTTTTGATGTCCAAACCTGAAACTTGCCATCCTCCTTTCGGCAATAACAGCCTAAAGGCATGTGGCATCCACCATTAAAAAGGTTTAAAACCTTGCGCTCAACAGCAATTTGTTCGGCAACATCAGTGTTATGCAATATCCGCAGCTGCTCAATTAACTCTGCATCATTTTCCCGAACTTGAATGGCCAAAACACCCTGCGCGGGTGATGGAATAAACTCCATCGGCTCTAGCTCTTCAACATAAAACTCACTCAAATCTATACCTAACCGGCTTACGCCGGCTTTAGCAATCATGATTGCATCATAATCCTCATCGCGTAATTTTTGAATTCGCGTTGGAACATTGCCCCGTAAATCGTCGACTTCTAAATCCGGACGAAGAGATAATAATTGCGCTTTACGACGATTAGAGGATGTGCCCACCATTCCGGCAAATTTGATCGAAAGTTTTTGTTTAATATCAATACAGTCTTTCAGAATGATTAACAACTCATTCGGATCTTCGCGTTCGGATACTGCGGCAATGGTTAATCCCGGTGGACTTTGAGTTGGTAAATCTTTGTGAGAATGTACGGCAATATCAATACTGCCCCCTATAAGTGCTTCTTCTAATTCCTTAGTGAAAAACCCTTTTCCTTCAAGTTTGTCTAACCGAAGATTTAATATTTTATCGCCCTGAGTTTTTATGATTTTCAAATCGGCTACAATACCAGATTCTGATAGCTTATCTTTTACATAATTAGCTTGCCACAAAGCTAGATCGCTGCCACGTGTTCCTATGATAAGTTTTCTGTTCACAATAAAAGTAAATGAATAAAAGGACTAAGCTTAGCTATTGTTTACCAAAATTTCTTTTGCCATAACCATAGGAACGCTAATGTACTTCTTTTCCATATAGTTCATTACCTTCTCTAAAATTTCACGGGAATTGGTATCCAACTGGCCAATATCATCAGCAAACACAGAATTCATCGCCACACTTCGAATCTCCTTAATTTTATTAGGAACTTCCCGCATAGCTAATTCAATCTGGCGTTGCTTTAGTAGTGGTCTAAACTCATTGATGCTTACTTCAATAATTTGCTCGGCATGTACCAGTTCGTGATAACGCTCCTGCATGTTTAAGTTTGCTACTTCCTGCAAACTTCTTACTTCAATGAAGTGAACAGGATAAGAGGCCAAAACTTCAGGACATGTATCATTTGGAATGGCAAGGTCTACAATTACTTTTTTATCCGTATCGCCATTCAATAGCGACTCGTAGATCGACTTGGTAAGTATTGGATTTACTGCGCTTGTGCAGGTAACAATCACATCGAAACCTTTTTTATAAGTAGAAAGCTCGTCGAGACTGTATGCGCGGCCGTTGAGATCAGCAGCTAATAACTCGGCATTTTCTAACGTACGGTTAAAGATTGCAAAGTCTGAGTACTTATGCTTTTGAAGGTATTTGCAAATATTTTTGTTGGTTTCGCCCGCTCCTATTATCAGTATTCTTGAGTTCGAACACATGTTCAAATCACGAAGCTTGCGGTAAGCGAGGGAGACAACGGAGATGGGATTTTTTGAGATTTTGGTTTGGGTATATACTTCTTTGGCGGTTTTAACTACATGGCTCATTACCATTCGCATGTAATCACCTGTAAAGCCGAGCTTTCTGCACGTTTCGTAAGACTTTCTTACTTGTGCCAGAATTTCCTTTTCGCCAACCACAAGGCTTTCTAACGAACACGAAACACGCAATAAATGGTTAAAGGCTTGCTCGTCTTCGTAAGTACTTACTTTACTTACAAAGTCATCAATCCTATCACCGGGAATGCAAAAATTTAGTGTCTGGATAAAATCTTTAACAAAATCAAAGGTTAATTCCTGCGATGCGGAAAAAACAAATTCAACTCTATTACATGTTCCGATATAAAATATTTCAGGTATATCGTATTTTTCCCTCACCCGATTCAACCGGCTTGTTAGTGTCTGATTGCAAATCACCAGTTTCCCTAACTCCTTTAAATCAATCTGCTGATGAGTGAATGCTAAAACTTTTAAATGCTTCAAAGCCTGAAAGTATCTTAAAAAACCCAAAACAAAGGTAAATAATAAGGGTTCACGGCGTTGTCATTCCTTTGTCAAACAGAGGTATTTAGAACGCTTATAAATTAATACGCGTTTTTGGGTCCGCATAAATATCCTAAAAGGATGAATATACCTGAAAAATGAAAAAGTAATTGAAAAATTATCCTAAAAGAATAATTTTGTTTTTATTTAACTGATTTTGGGAGAAGTTGACATACATTTTTATGGATAAGGTTTTGGCGTTCGAAGAGTTGATTGGAAACGTGCATAAAGCGCCAGGGTTCCGTCTTTGGCAAATAGAAATGTGCTGGCAAAGAGTGATTAATAAAGTCCTCTCCGAATTTGATTTAACTTACACACAATTTATTGTTTTATGCATTTGCGGATGGCTGGGAAAGTCTCAGAAGAACGTTTACCAGCATCAAGTGGCCCGACATTCCAAGATAGACAGGATGATGACGTCGAGAATTCTGGCAAGCCTGGAAAAAAAAGATTATATCCTCCGCGAAAAGATAGATGGCGATGCCAGGGCAAAGCTGGTAACCTTAACGGATAAAGGCCGTGACATTCTGGATCAATCTTTAAAAACGGTATCTGAAGTAGAAACAAGCTTCTTCAAAGCCAGCGATGATAACTTTATCGAATCAATGGGCGACATCTTAACCGATTGTGACAAGCTTTAGCCTTATAATGTAGGGGCTATTCATGAACTGCCTCAACGTGCCTCGAAGTAAGGGCAATTCATCAATTGCCTCAACCTATATCGTACTTCGCAATCATTTTACTACATTCATGGTTTTAAATAATACATGAAACAAGTTGAGGACTCGGAAATACTTGCACTATTTGCGAATGAAAGCACCCGCAATGAGGCTTTTAGTTTGCTTGTAAAAAAGTATCAGCAGAAAATTTACTGGCACATACGCCGGATGGTTGTGGATCATGATGATGCGGATGATTTGGTACAAGATACTTTTGTGAAAGTTTGGAAATACCTTGCCAACTTTAGAAACGATTCGCAGCTGTATACCTGGCTTTACCGAATCGCCTCGAACGAATGCCTTACATTTCTAAATAAGAAAAAGCAAAAGAACAATGTTTCGATGGATGAATTGCCCTATGATTTATCTGACACACTTGCAGACAGCACCCAGATTAGTGCTGATAAGATTCAATTAAAGCTGCAAAAGGCACTTTGTACTTTGCCAGAAAAGCAGCGCTTAGTATTCAACATGAAATATTATGATGATATGAAATATGACGAGATCTCCGAAGTTTTGGGAACCAGCGTGGGTGCTTTAAAAGCGTCTTTTCATATCGCCGTTAAGAAGATTGAAAATTATTTATCGAACAACGATTAAACCATTCAAGTAAAAGATATTCAATAATATATGGATTTGAATGAGATGAACGAGAATTGGCAGAA
>DASVRX010000140.1:0-6903 GCA_036388375.1 Pedobacter sp.
AACACCAACTCAAATAACCATTCCGCAAACCACGATACATCAAATCATGCGGCTCACAATAAGAGTGATTCCAACGCCAAGAATCAAATGAACCCAATTACAGAAACAATGGAGAGGATGATGCAGGAAATGCATGTTGCCAAACCAACAGGGAATAATGATATCGATTTTGCTGTTATGATGCTTGAACATCATAAAGGCGCTGTTGAAATGTCTAAAGTGGAAGTTGATAAAGGCAAGAACGCCGAACTCAAAGCATTTGCTCAAAAGGTAATTGATGATCAGAACAAAGAAATAGCATTTTTGCAGGACTTCATCTCCAAGGCAGCGAAAACCACCTCATCAAATTCGGCTGATTTTCAAAAAGCCCTGAGCCATTCGATGATGGCAATGATGAGTGATAAAACGACTATTTACAACGACATTGATAAGGATTTTGCAGCCCAAATGATACCGCATCATCAAAGTGCAGTTGACATGGCGAAAGCCTATCTTCAATATGGGAAGGAAACAAGTTTGACCACACTTTGCCAAAATATTATTAGTTCGCAGGAAAAGGAAATTGGTTGGCTTAAGGGGTGGTTAGAAGCGAATGCAACATTAGGTGAGAATTAATGCGCCCTTGTTGCTGTCGAAAAAATAAGACTTATTCGCCCTACAGAAGACCTTAAACCAGAAGAGTGGTTTTTAAGGATTGGAAAACGAACGGGAACGTCTTCGTGGGTGCTGTGGCCCTGCCATTTGCTAATACTGCACAGGCATTAACCACAAGGCCGGTATTCGCGTCTGTCAGGTTTAGGATGAATTGCGGATGCTTTGTGGGGGAGGTTGTTGGTGTGATAGAATCCTCTAAAAAAAGCAATCCTATTGGATACGCGCGGCGCACTTCGCGCCAGCAAGGGAAGTTGCTAGAGTAATAGAATCCTCTAACCGCACAAGCATTGCGGACGCGAGCGACACCCTCGCGACAGCATGGTGCTTATGCTGCATAGGTACTTAGGAAAGATGAGTTTCCGAAAAATATTTTGCGCAAGATTTGGATCAAAACGTGGATCCTGATTAAATGCTTAACCGGTCTTCGATTTTTTAATCTATTTTTAGAAAATCGTTTCTCTGTGAAGATGAATAAAAGGCAAAGAAGAATTCAGCGTAGCACATTGATAAACCTTGTTTTTTTGTTATTAATTCTGCTAAATGTTTGTTATTCGTTTTTGCAGCACTATCACATGCCCTTGGATGGTGATATTGCTGAAAGTGTTGTTCCTGCCGGCTGGATGCACAAAGTATTCAATGATCCCTTTGCATTTAAGGTTCTTTTGAGGGCTGAGACATACCCAAACCCAAATCGTTTTTTTTGCCATATGCCAATGTTTCTTTACCTAAGAAATGTCCCCCTGGTGCTGCAAGCTGTATTTAACCCTATTGACAGTGTGTATTTATCGTGCGCACTGCTAAAAACAGCTTTGCAATTTTCGTTCATTTTTCTTCTTTCATTCCTCATTACCAGAACTCATACCAAATATTCTTTTAGTCAGCTTCTATTACCGGCCTTGATAATTACTCCTTTATTTCAAAATGAAGGGTACAACGCATACATGGGTGTTATTGACCGGTCTATAACTTATACCTTCTTTTATGCCCTACCCATGTTCCTGCTTGTGCTGTTTTACCTCCCGGTTTATAGCGCCGAAATAAAGGGGGCTCATTATCAGTCTGGTTGGAGATATAAAACAGGAATGATATTACTTTCAGTAATATTACCTTTTAGCGGCCCATTAATAGCAGGTGCCGCCTTGACAAGCAGTGCACTTATCCTGTTAAAGAAAGCAATATTAAATTATAATAAGGCGCCAGAGCAGCCCCTTATTAAAAGAGTACTTTTTGCAATAAGCAATTTGCCCCAATTCTTGTTAGTTATTCTAAGCTTTTTAAGTGCTTTAAGTTTATATTCTCTTTATATAGGCACATATAATTCTACTAATACAGTTGCCGAACTTGCTGTTTGGGAGCGGTATCTACGACTTCCTAAGGGCCTTTACAACATACTCACTACGAGGCTGGGTTGGCCCCTGCTTTTGTGCATGTCTGTGTTGAACGTCTATATAATTTCCAGAAAAAAGGAAACTCCATATGCATCCATCATGCTGACCTTATTTAAATGGATGTGCATTTTCTGTGTGATTTACATTCTCTTGCTTCCTCTGGGCGGCTATAGATCTTATCGCCCTAACATTATAAGGTATGACACTATTCTTCCAATCACTGTCTGTTTTATCTTTTTTTACAGCATGTCTGCCAACTTTATTATCCGCAACCTCTCCATAAAAAATAAGTCGTTATACATGATGCTGGTTGCAGGTGTCGCCTTAATTTTCACCGGGTCTAATTTTCATAAGCTCGATCGCAATCAATGCGAAAGAAGTGCACTTGCAGAAATAGCAAAATCTCCGGCTAAAATGCAACTTCTTAAAGGGGGGTACGATTGTACTATCCTGGCATGGAACAAGATTAATGATGATACAACCATGGCTATGAATGCTTACTTGCTAACACACTGGAACATCGTTAAAACTGTAAATAACACGAAAGTGTCTCGGCCGGTACAATAATTTAAGAATTTGGCATGATCCAGGCTGGGGTTTTGGCAATTGGGATTACGAACATTGTGGCCATCAAGTCCCAGGATGATGTTATTTTACCCGCTTACAAGTAATACCTGCGTGTAAACAGAAATATTTTCGTATTTTGCCCCGAAGAAACTATATTCAACAATTACAATTATGCTGGTCACTTTATTTTCAATACTGGCATATAAATGGTGACTTAGAACTTTAGTTTAGTTATCTTGAATTAGTTTTTTAAAACGCCAATATAAACTTAAATGCTTTCAAAGATCTGCTTGTTCAAAGATCAGATTTTTTATTCCAGAATATTCTGTACAAGAAACGTTGCAGATAAGAATTTTTTTTGATTTATAAGGTAAGGGGATGGGATACAACGACGACGAACGGGGTAGCAGAATGGGTGGGAGACAAAAGAAAGTCTCTGTGGTAATTCCTGCTTTTAATGAAGCTGAGAATATTCCAACAATTATTTCTTCTTTGAAAAGGGTGTTTAAAAACACTGTGTACGATTATGAATTGGTGTTTGTTGATGACGGAAGCGGAGATACTACCGCCAATCTCCTGAAAGAGTTAAATGATCAGGATAGCCGGATTCATTACATAGAGTTAAGTCGCAATTTCGGACATCAGAATGCCTTAAAGGCTGGGCTTGATTTTGCAGACGGAGATTGTGTTATCTGTATGGACTGTGATATGCAACATCCCTCAGAGCTTATTCCAAGCTTCTTAAAGAAATGGGAAGATGGTTATGACATAGTTTACAGCAGGAGAAAATCTTCATCCGAAACCGGCTTTTTTAAACGTGCCACCTCTAATTTATTTTATATACTGGTAAACAGTATATCGGAATTGCAAATGGAGCCGGGCACTGCCGATTTCAGGTTAATTGACAGAAAAGTTGCAGATGCTTTGTTACAATTCAGAGAGATTGATCCCTTTCTGCGGGGAATTATAAAATGGCTGGGCTTCTCTCAATATGCTATTGATTACAAGCCAGATGCGCGTTTAGCGGGTAAAAGCAAGTATTCATTACTCAAAATGATAAGATTTGCTTTTCAGGGAGTTACTTCTTTCAGTATCAGGCCGCTTTATATGGCCGTTTATCTGGGGTTTGTATTTTCAGGATTGTCAGGATTGTTCCTCCCTTATGTTTTATATAGTTATTCAATGGGAAATGCAATGGTTGGTTGGGCTTCTGCAGGTTGGGCCTCGATTCTGATGACCATAGTTTTCTTGGGTGGACTACAGCTGATTATTTTGGGAATTATAGGTATCTACGTGGGAAAAATATTTCTTCAGACAAAATTACGGCCCAATTACATTGTCGCCAAAACCAGTAAACAGCCGGTAACTAATGATTTTGTTGAGCTTTGATGTAGAAGAGTTTGACATGCCTGTTGAATACGGCAAACAGATTTCATTTAATGAACAAATAGCTATATCATCACGAGGAACAGAAATAATACTCAGATTATTAAACAATCATCAGGTTAAAGCTACTTTTTTCTGTACCGCAAACTTTGCCCTAACAAAGCCTTCTTTAATTAAACGAATAGTTGACGAAGGCCACGAAGTGGCTTCTCATGGCTATTATCATTCTAAATTCGAAATTGCAGATTTGTTAAACTCAAAAAAGGTACTCGAAGAAATTACAGAAAAAGCTATAAGAGGATACCGGATGGCTCGCATGATGCCTGTTGACGAAAACGAAATAGCAAAAGCAGGCTACCGGTATAATAGTTCGATAAACCCCACCTGGATTCCTGGCAGGTACAACAATTTACACCGGCCCCGAAAACTTTTTTATGAAAGCGGAATATTCCAACTACCGGCGTCTGTAAGTCCCCTGCTTCGACTCCCCTTGTTCTGGCTATCGTTTCATAACTTCCCTTTATGGTTTTATAAAAAGCTGTGTATCAGAACTTACAAATCTGATAAATACCTTAACATCTACTTCCATCCTTGGGAATTTACAAACTTACACAATAAAGAGAAATTCGGCTTTCCAATGTATGTAAGTAATAACTCGGGCGAGCGTATGGCAGCGAGGATGAAAAGTCTCATTATACACTTTCAAAAACAGAATCTCCCCTTTTCTACAATAAGCGATTTTTTAGCTGCAGCAACTAATACTCCCGCTCCATCTTAAGTCTTCCAAAGAGCTGCGGCGATTTACAGATGAGGAAGGGCTATTTGAGCTGAGGTTTGCAAGATTACAATTCCTCTCTGTCCTTGTTGGTGGTTTCCTATAGACTTGCATAAGATAAAACTTAGTGCAGAACTTAAGTTTTATAATGGGTTACCAGGGCAAAGGCAAATTAAGGTGTTTCCGGCAATCAAAGCCTGATCGGTGACTAATCATTTGCCCTTTTTCTGAATAATCGCTAAATAAAAATCTGGGCTCGCGATCACTGTCTTCAACAAAAATCTCCGCCCTTGTTGGCGTTGTCACCAACAAACTGATTAACCGTTGTCACGCCCCCTCACTATCCTTTGAGTTTGGCTCATCTACAGATTCTCAAATAAAGAGTCTTTCTACTCCTGCTAAAGCATCATAGCAGCACTGTAATTTCCCCCTAAACCTGATGGCACGGAAAGCCCGGAGCGTTGCCGAGCCATAGCGCTTGGCATAAAACGCGAGGACTTGGAGTAACAGCAGGACTGCACTTGCCACAAGGACGCTCGGTGCCTTTCAAAGTAATGAAATCTGCATGGGTTTGCCCCTCACAAAACGCGGTGAGAAACACATGCAAGCTTCGTCTCCATTAAAAAACAAATTATTCTCTGATGAAAACCAAATTGGCTATGCATTAATAAAACCAATATCAGGGTAGCTGAAATTACGGTAACTTTGCATGCAATACCATAATCTGTAAAATTGAATCCGAGCATACTTTTTATTACCCCTCCATTTACCCAATTAAATACGCCTTATCCTGCTACGGCTTATTTAAAAGGATTCTTGAATACAAAAAATATCCCCTCTCATCAAATGGATTTGGGTATAGAGGTGATTTTGGCCTTGTTTTCATCTGCCGGACTAACCAGGCTGTTTACAGAAGTAGCTAAAAAGCAGCGTTCCCTATCAGAAAACAGCCAGAGAATTGTTCATCTTCAGAAAGAATATATTAAAACGATAGATGCTGTTATTAACTTTTTGCAAGACAATAACCCAACTTTAGCCCATTTAATTTGTCAGGGGAATTATTTGCCGGAGGCATCCCGGTTTGCGCAACTGGATGATTTGGAATGGGCATTTGGTACGATGGGTACCCGTGATAAAGCCAAACATTTGGCCACACTTTACCTGGAAGATATTTCGGACTTAATTGTTGAGACGATCGATCCGCATTTTGGATTTAGCCGGTATGCAGAACGATTGGGAAGGTCCGCTTCTACGTTTGATGAATTGGATGCGGTTTTAAATAAGCCGGACAGCTTTATAGACGGTATTTTAATAGCTATTTTAAAAGAGAAGATTGAGCAGGTAAAACCTGATTTGGTAGCTCTTTCGGCCCCTTTTCCCGGCAATTTGTACAGTGCGTTTAAATGCGGACAATGGATAAAACAGAATCATCCATCAATAAAAGTTGCATTAGGTGGAGGTTACGCAAATACCGAACTAAGGTCGATACAGGAAACAAGGGTTTTTAATTACCTCGATTTTATTACGCTGGACGATGGAGAAGCACCTGTTTTCCACCTCATTGAATATTTAAAAGGCGAACGCAGCAAAGCTGATTTAAAAAGAACGTTTGCCTTAGAAAACGGGATCGTTACCTATTTTAACGGCTCAAAGGAATTTGATTATGCCCAACGTGATGTAGGCACTCCGGATTATTCTGATCTGCTCTTAGATAAATACCTCTCTGTTATTGAAATGGCTAATCCGATGCACCGTTTATGGAGCGATGGCAGATGGAATAAGCTAACCCTGGCTCATGGTTGTTATTGGGGTAAATGTACTTTTTGCGATATATCATTAGATTACATAAAGCGATATGAACCGGTTACTACCGCTTTACTGTGTGATCGTATTGAAGAAATTATTAAGCAAACCGGACAGAATGGATTTCATTTTGTAGACGAAGCTGCTCCTCCTGCTTTGCTTCGGGATTTAGCGCTGGAAATCAGCAAGCGGAATTTGACCATCGTATGGTGGACAAATATTCGATTTGAAAAAAGCTTCACGTTAGATTTGGCCATACTCTTAATGGAATCGGGCTGTATTGCTATTTCCGGAGGACTTGAAGTAGCTTCTGATCGGTTGCTGAAATTG
>DASVRX010000141.1:0-2656 GCA_036388375.1 Pedobacter sp.
GAAAAACTGTGTCTGTAATTAAGCCCGGCCAAAAATGTTTTTTGTTGAATAGATGCTTTTGCATCAACAGCGCTTGGAAATCCGCCACCGGAAGGCCTTGCTGATCTTGGATTATTTATAAATTCTGTTTTGGTAAGTGCACCAGGCGTTTCGTAAAACAGATCGCTATATAAAAAAGTAGTCTTTAGTACACTTTTACCTGAGACGTTAAATCGACCGTTCCAACTCAGGATATTACGTCGCAGGCCTGATTGCTCCCGGTAGCCATTGCTTTGCTGAAATTGGTAGTCAATTTTATTCACTGAATTATCAGTCGTATTTGTCAATGAACCGTACGCTGATCGCAGGCCAAAACTGCCGGTCGTCACTTCCGTAGCAAAGCCCTTTCTTTCGTTGGCATTCAGACTCTCAATTAACATGACGCCTCCTGTGCCTGAACCATACAAACTGCTCCCAGGGCCTTTAATGATTTCAATTGATTGAAAATTGTAAAACCCTATGCTGTTCAGGTAAGTTTGACCGCCCGGGTCAGTGTACGGAATATCATTGTAGTATACTTTGATGTTCCGGACGCCAAAAGGTGAACGTAAAGAGCTTCCGCGAATATTAAAACGGTAACTTCCAGGTGATCGCTCTTCCATCCGAACACCTGGCAATGTATTGACTGCATGAACAATTGAATTGGGCCCGTATCGCTGCAAGCCCGACTGGTTTAAGAAACTAACCGCAGCCGGAACATCTTTTAACTGCCGTTGCTGCTCAAAAGCTTTTATGGTTACAGCTTCCAGTTCGGAGGGTACTGTATCAACTACTTGCGCTAGTCCATTTACACCCCAGATAAGTAGATAAAACGTGTAAAAAAATCTCATTCCCGTTCTTTAAATGGCATAATTAGTGTTTTATATAAAGCATCTTGTAAAACAAAAATATTATTCCTATGTCGAGCCATGGTGGTGACAACAAAGATGGATCTTATGGAAGCTAAGCAGCCAGGGATTTAAACAATCGTCTCGTGAAAAATCCAATCATGCAGGCCGAACAGTGGCAGCGATCTGAACCCAGCGAAAAACCAGTGATCAATCTTCGAATAGAAAGAATAGTTTAGATCGTTCAGAAGATTAAACATGTACTCTGTATATTCAATGTCCCGCTTCGTGCGGGACATTTTTTATGCGGAATGCGAATTGAATAACTATTGCTAAATACTGTTAATTGAAATTTGTTGCTATCTCTGATACCCATTGCAGGCATAGAAGCCTGCGTCTACCAAAAGGCGATGTTCTTTTACATGCCGGAGACATTAGTTACCGAGGAGAGAAGAAAGAAATCGAAGACTTCCTGGACTGGTTTGCACAGCAGCCCCATACCCACAAAATTTTTATAGCAGGTAATCATGACTTCTTTTTAGAAAGAGAAAAAACGGCCAAGATAAAAAGCCTGATACCGGAATCTGTTCACTATCTGAAAGATGAAGAAATCATTATAAACAACATCAAGATATGGGGTTCGCCATATACACCCTGGTTTTTTAGATGGGCTTTCAATAAACGCAGGGGATTACCAATGGCTAAACATTGGGAAAATATTCCAAACGACGCCGATATAATTCTAACCCATGGACCAGCCTATGGAGTTTTAGATATGCTAGTGAACGAAGAACATGCCGGTGACAAGGACTTGCTTAACAAACTAGTTTCTATAAAACCAAAAGTTCATGTGTGCGGTCACATCCATGAATCTTACGGGTCGACTAAAAGACACGGAATTAAATTTATTAATGCCTGTATTCTAAATGAAGGATATGAGCTTATTAATAAGCCAATCGTTTTTGAATTGTAAGCTGCACCGTAATAAGTTGTTGTTTTATGGCCGCCATTTTGCAATAATTTTTTAGACAATTCATTATTTCAATGTTTAAACATTGAAATAGAATATATTTGACTTTAAAATTAATGTTATGGCAACTATTTGGAAGTTAGACCCAACTCACTCGGAAGTACAGTTTAAGGTAAAGCATCTTATGATTACAACTGTTACGGGCTATTTTAAACAATTCGATTTGGAAGTAGAAACAGAAGGAGATGATTTCACGAAGTCATCCAGAATAGAATTTACGGCAGACATTAATTCTATTGATACAAACAACCAGCAACGTGACACACACCTGAAATCAGCCGATTTTTTTGATGCTGAAAATTATGGTCAATTGCGGTTTGTAGGAACGAGATATGAGACAAGTGGAGAAGAAGGCAAATTGCATGGCGACTTAACTATTCGAGGCATAACGAAACCAGTTACAGTGAATGTCGAATTTGGCGGTATTGTGGTTGATCCTTACGGCCAAACTAAGGCGGGTTTCACTGTTGGTGGTAAAATCAGCAGAAAAGAATTTGGACTTACCTGGAGTGCAGTGACAGAGGCCGGCCAGGTAGTGGTTAGCGACGAAATCAGAATTCACAGTGAAATTCAACTGGTGAAGCAGGGATAAGCTATTTGATCAGCAGGCAATTATTTTGCTTGCTGATATCTAACCAATTAATCAGCATATACGACTTTTAATAGGAAAATCAGTGGCCTTTTAGTCCGGCAGCAAATTTTTAACGTTTGAAACTTTAGGTGAATAGCCGAAACAATTACCTTAGCCCGCTATGACAGT
>DASVRX010000142.1:0-4959 GCA_036388375.1 Pedobacter sp.
GCACGTCGCTGTAGATCTTGCCCCATCGCCATACGTTCTTCCCCATACCCTAAGCCCGTAAGTAAAAGAATTTGAATCAACTTCTTGGGCGGTCAATTCACAACCATTTGTGTCTAAAGCACGTCTTTTATTTAAAATTACCTTAGCGGAACTAGGCACGAAACTCCAACCCGCTTTTTTTTGTGCTTCAGTTAATCGAACTGTTCTGGAAACTGGTACATTAGCTCGATAGGCTCTGGTAAAAAGGTTATCTTTATCTAATTCAGCAATAAGTGTTTCATTTGGACCCGGTTTAACGCTACCCATATCAAATACATAATTATCAGTTTCTACTTTAGATCTAACACGTGCGGGCATAAATGACTGAACGGAACCCCTTTCTGCACTCAAGGAAACCGCCCAAGTAGTAAAGGCATCAGGAACGATAATTGTTGCACGGCATGGCAAACTATTTACCAGGTTTTTCCCATTTTTGAAGCAATCCGCCCCTTCGCTTATTCTAATGCCAGCCGGAGGTTCTATTGTACGGTCTAGTGTTGTTTCATTAAATCCTGCAACTCCAAACCATTCTACAACTGCAAAGACTTCAGTATTCGAGACTGGCTCAAATCTTAATGAAAGCCCTCCCCGATTAGTCATGCAACTTTTCCAAGCGTTAACAATGGTTGAATCGCCTGAAGTAAGGGCAACGTCAATTTCACGGCTGGTTGTAATTTGTTTTAAATACTCTTCTGTAATCTCTTCTTTCTTTTCATTATATTGGTCACGAGTATATTTGCCGCCAATAACTATTTCCCCAAGCGGGACGGTTCCGCCTAGCCCAGTTGTGTCTTTCGACGATTCAAAAGTTGAAGAAAGGAAACGGGAAAAGATAATTTGCTGGAGATAAAAATTATCCTTCCTTTTTTCAGAACTGAAGGTTCCGTCTTTCAAAACATCGCTGCATTTTTCTTGGGCTATTACTGCTGTTACATTAACTCCCAACAGAACGAATAACATCACTAATAGTGATGAAAATTTATATTTTTTCATTGTAGTATTTTTAGACTCTCGTAAGAGGATTAAAATTTAAGAGCGGTGATATATTAACCCCCAAATTAATAATTTTGCAAGTCTATAAGTTTCGTTAGCTAACTGATGATGTATTGTTTTTCTCTACCTAGGTCACTCAAAACGAATTTTGATAAAGTATAGATTTAATCCTTAGAACGAAAGAACAAACAAAAAATAATGATATTTACAAAATACAATATTTGGATTATTCGATAGCTTTTAATCTGTGATTTTATTCAATTAAAATTAAATTAAGGAATAAACAAGGAGTCAAAAAACTAAAGTTTTTTGCCACTCTAAATAACGTCAATTCGGGATAAGAAATGAGCGGCAACACCTTATTTCGTGAAGCCGTAGGCAGCAAATCCCGGAATGATCACTTTCTCTTCTCGACGATTTTCACACAATCGCTCAAAAGGGCGGCTAGGGGTGAAATCTCAGCTGCGCTCAATGAGCGGAACGCCTCGAATACCTCCTCTGCCCGTTCTGAAACGTCCGAAACGTAACTGCGCAGAAACCTCGAAACCGCAACGCTGTCGGTTTTCACCAGAAGGCGCACCAGCTCGGGCACGAACTGTCCTACTATTTCCGGGGCTTTGTAAAGGTGCAGGTAAAGCGCCGAAAGAAGTTGATCAAGTGTCAGGGCTTCAAAGTGCTCGCGCGCTTCATCAGCTCCGGGATGTTGTCTCGAATCGGGAGAAAAAAGCTTATCGAGCAGTTGCGACGCTTTTTCCGAGAGACGAATAAGTCGTTCCTCATCCAAGTTTCCGCTTCCATACATTTGCGGAATGTCTTTCCATTCAAAGTAAGCGCCGCATTCAGAACAGCAGCGAAACTGTGGATTATAAGAGCTGCCTACTGCTGTGAGTTTGTAGAAGCCATCGGGAAAACGCTCGTCGCGACCTGTATTGACGGTCAGGTCAGCGGGTAGTTCCCCGCAGAGAGCACATTTCGGGACGGGATTTTCCAGCGCGGTTAACTTGCTCTCTTCCTTCGGTTGGCTTAATTCGTTCTTTTCCCGAAGCCTGGTTAACAAGTCGCGCTCTTCCCGATGGATCCACTCGGCTAACTTTTGGTCTTCCTCCGGTTCAGACGGAACAATCCACATTCTTGTGTAACGGCGTGTTTTCTCGTTGAATTCGCTCGTCCCGCGTTCCTCGGCATCACGTAAGATTTGCTCGGCACTCCAACGATCCGAATATACGGCGAGCTCGTGCTCCTCGCCGCTGTATTGTTCGTAGCCCATTACTTTCCAGACCGGGAGTGTTTTACTGAAAGAACCTTTTTCGATTTCTTCACATTGCTTGAAAAACCATTGGCGTCTTTCAGCGAGAACTGCTGAACGAGGATATTCTATTGAAGAATCTGAATCTGACTTTTTCAATTGGTCATCAAGTTCGACCGATTTAATAGATTCAAACAGTTCACTGACTTTACTCTCGATTTGTTTTGCATCTTCAAGGGCATACCAATTCCTATCATCTTTGTGGTTGAATTCGGCGGCTTCCGCTTCAAATTCCTGTGCCAGCTTTTTCCCTATTTTGATAAGTTCCCGCTTATTCAAAACATTAGACCGTTCTGATTTGTTTGAATCATCGTTATGCACCGGAGCCGGCATTTGAGGCTGGTCTGGTTCGGTTGTCTTATTCTCTCCGGGGTAAGGTAAAGGATCGTGAAAATTATTAAGTTTTGATTTTTGAGCCGCCTGCCATTCATTTATCGCTACCGTAGATGCTTCTGAGTAGATGGCAGAGACATCTCTCACCTGATACCCTTGACCGGGTCCAGAATCTTGAACAGCCTGCGCTAGCCAATTTAGGTAAGCGTGACCCTTTTGAGAATACTCAGACTCCTCTTCAGCACTGAGCTGAATCATGACGCCGTATCCTACCGGACCATGATTGCAATTTACGTCGAGGAAAAGAGCATTCCCACTTTTAAAGAGAAACCATGCGTGCGGTTCATGATCTACGACCTGCTGCATATTAGCCACGTTGTGGACGTATTTCAGAACGGGATTTTCAGGCTGGTGTAGTTCTTGATTTTCTTCTGGCTCGGTTACCTGTTTGACCTCTTTCAACCTCGTTAACTCACTGTCGCCTTCCCGCTGGATTGACTTGGCTTCTTCCTCCGACTTGATTGACTCGCCCTCTTCCCCCTCGGGCGTGCGAACCCACAAATTTATATACCTGCGTGTTTTGCTGTCGTAATCAGTTCCCCCGCGTTCTTCGTCCTCGCGTATGATTTGCTCGCCAGACAAGCGTGATGAACATTCGTAGAGCTCATGCACCTCGCCGCTGTACTCTTCGTAGCCCATTACTTTCCATACTTTTTCTGACATGGATCAGCTCTCCTTTAAAGCATTATTCATCGGTTCGCTTCTGCGCTCTCCTTTAATAAAATCAATAGCCTCGAACGCCAACCGGAAAGTTCTTTTCATTTTAAGGTGAGCTTGGGATAACAGTTGAGCGAAAACTTGTTCTTTTGATAAAAACAAGTATCGCCAAACCCAAGAGTAATATGAAGCAGGAAATCAATTCAACTGATAAAATTCTGCCGCGCAAAAGAGCGATTGTCGAAACGTTTTTGACCCGTTGAAGAATATTTCGCCGGACGCGAGCACACCAGGAATAGTTTAACGAAATAAACTTACCTCAATCCCAATAAATCTCCTTATTTTTTTTAGTGTCAAAAAACATATGTTTTTTGACACTCTGTTTTTAATCAGTTTTCTGTCCTGAAAACAGGAGATTGAGAATGATACTTTTAGGGGGTTTTTTGACACCTAATAATCGAAACAATTCCTTCAATTCTGTAATAGGAAACTTGGAAGTTTAATTATGGTTCCAACTTGAACCATTTTTATTGAGAAGTTCTAACTCTTTACATTATGAATATCAGTAGGAAAGTTTTAGTCTCGCTGAATTTTGATATTTATTGAAAGACAAAAAAGAACTCACTACAAAAGGGTCATTTTGTAAAGAGTCAGAAGAGGAGTTGTAATATCAGGTCTGTGCGTATTCCAAACCCGATTCAGTTTGCCGTTCGACGTGTCGAACCGGCGATTGCCGTAGCGGTCGTAAGAAAACGTTTGCTTCCAGCTCTCGATATGTTTTTTTATCTTAACATCAGTTCGGGATAAGCCGTCATCGACTGCTTCTTATCCTGAATTCACGTTAAAATGAAGTTTGAATAACAGTTATTTTATTATTAAACGAGCGTTATTTTTGTATTATGCAGTAACGATTTTAATGAATTGTATGACATTTGTCAGATTTAATATTTCTGGAAATGGTGATTACCCTTTATTAGGCAATGTTAAGAGTGGATCACCGTAAACATTCAAAGCAAAAGAATGGAGCGGATTGTAATTCAACTTTGTTGCGACCACTTGATTGGCTAAGTAATTGCTTTTAATTAATGTGTTGCCTTCGTTAAAGTTCTTTAAGAACTCTTCCAACCAAATAATCGCTACCCTAACGTCAAGAGGGTATGATGATGCAATAACGCTTCTACAACCCTGATTTAGCAATTCAAAGGGCAATCCAATAGAAGATTGGGTAAAAGGATCTTGATCTAATCGCCCGCCGCTACAGACAAATAGAATAACAATATTAGTTCCTACGAGCAATTTTGAGAGGCTTAGACTACTCAATCTAGTAGAATCTCCATCAGACATTGACCTAAATAATTGGTCATATTCATGAATACTGCCATGTGCTCCAATAATTGCTATATCAGAATAAGCAAAATACTGAATATCCTCTTCTTTTCTATAAATATCAAAATGATTTTCAACAAGAATAGTATTGGTTTCCTCGTATAGGCGGGAAAGCGGGTCTCCAGCTTTCTTAGGATCAGGATACCAAACCTTATAATTATTTTCCCATTTTAAGGCTTCTGATC
>DASVRX010000143.1:0-3799 GCA_036388375.1 Pedobacter sp.
AAGAAAATTTCCACTTAAATTCCATCCATTTGGAGGTGCACAATTTTGGAGTTTGCACTATAAGCATGCTTTACTTATAACTCAGTTTCTAAAACAAAATCCTTCTTTTTTGAGGTTTTTTAAATATGTTTTTGTACCTGACGAAATATTAATTCAGACACTTGCCGGAAACATAATAGATAATAACGAATTGGTGAATAGAACTCTACATTTTTTAGAATGGGACCGCCCGGGTGCAGTTTTAATTAAAACTGATATGGACTCGATCAAAATAACGGAACATTTATATGCTCGCAAGTTTGACAGAAGTATAGATGCGGAAGTAATTAACATAATTGATGCAGAATTATTATACCGATAAATAATGATTTTGAAGATATATCTCTAGTAGGAGGCTGTTTTCATTAAGTTTAGGATTATAAGAAAACCAACATCATAGATTTATCCATGAATCGTTTCCGCCTTCCCATAATTCTTTATCACTTCAGCCTCAAAATCAAGTAACTCATCCCAACGTTTGTCAACATCAATTGTTTCAGCGTACTTTTTTGCCAACTTGATAAACATGGCATAATGGCCCGCTTCACTAACCATCAACTCATAATAGAAAGCGGAAAGCTCTTCATCGTTGATATTTTCCGACAGCGTTTTAAAGCGTTCACAACTCCGAGCTTCTATCATTGCCGAAAATAAAAGGCGATCAATTAATTGAGCTTCACGACCGCCACCTTTTATCACAAATCTGGCCAATTCATTCACATAATTATCTTTACGCTCTCGGCCAAGAACAAATCCTCGCTGCAAAATCAGTTGGTGTACCCGTTTAAAATGATCAATTTCTTCGGTAACTAGGTCAGCCATTTCCTGAACTAAATCTGAGAGGTTAGGATTCTGAACGATAAGCGTAATTGCATTACTTGCAGCTTTCTGCTCACAAAAAGCATGGTCGGTAAGAATTTCTTCAATATTGCTTTCCACCACGTTTTTTACCCATTTGGGGTCGGTGGGAAGTTTAAGTTTCAGGATGGTTTTTTCGGTACTCACCTTACAAAGGTAAATACTGAATTGATGATTTAGCGGTATAAATTTTTTGCTTCAATAAAGTCGAGCACCTTTTCAGGGACAAAGAATTGAACGTTTTTTCCTTCAGCGAATGATTTTCTGATAAAGGTTGAAGAGATTTCCATTTGAGGAGTATCGGTTATGGTAACCGATGGATGGGAAGCTAATTCTAAACAGTCGTACCCGGGTCGAGGGTAAACCAGTATTTTATAATCTGAGAGAAGCAACTCATAGTTCTTCCACTTCTTAAATGATTTAAGGTTATCAGATCCCATAATCAACGTGAATTCGTGCTCCGGATACCTTTCCTTTAGATGAGTTAAGGTATCAATGGTATAAGATGGTTGCGGTAATTTGAGCTCGATATCGCTTACTCTGATATTGTCGGCTTTATCAGTAGCCAGTTTAGCCATTTCAAGGCGATCATACATATTTACAAGATCACCCTTGCTCTTCAAAGGATTATGCGGCGATACTACCAGCCAAACCTGATCAAGAAAAGTGTAATGAGCTATGTAATTAGCAATTATTAAATGCCCGGTATGTATGGGATTGAAGGATCCAAAAAAAAGACCAATTTTCATGACGTTAAATTCAAGTAATCTAACCCTCGTCGTTTTTAGAGGGCGCCGAGCTCAGGCAAAACTCCCTAACCAGTTTCTCGGCTTCTACGCAAGCAGTTTTCAAATCATTATTGGGTAAAATCACATCAAACTTATCTGCGTAAGCCAATTCTTTGCCCGCCTTTTCTATTCGCTCTTTAAGTTTTTCTGCACTATCTGTGCCGCGGCTACCTAGGCGCTGAATCAAAGTTTCCAATGATGGCGGCTGCACAAAGATTGCTAATGCACTGTCGCCATATTTCTTTTTTAGCCGAAGTCCGCCTTCTACATCAATATCAAAAACTACCACTTTTCCTGCCTTCCAGATCCTATTGATTTCGGAGTTCAGCGTTCCGTAAAAAGTACCCGAATAAACTTCTTCAAATTCTACAAATTCATGCTTTGCTACACGATGCAAAAAATCTTCGGTAGAGATAAAATAGTAATCCTTTCCATCAACCTCGTCTCCGCGGCAAGCCCTGGTTGTAGCAGAAATTGAAAATTCCAATTCCTCTATCTTCTTTAAAAGATATTGAACGATGGTGGTTTTGCCAGCACCAGATGGTGCAGAAAAAATAACTAATTTACCCGTTTGCATGTTTGTGTTAGGTTGTATGTTGTAGGTTGTATGCCAATCCGCAACTTACAACTCAGAACA
This sequence comes from Pedobacter sp., assembly GCA_036388375.1. Classification (GTDB taxonomy): domain Bacteria; phylum Bacteroidota; class Bacteroidia; order Sphingobacteriales; family Sphingobacteriaceae; genus Paradesertivirga. The sequence goes on from DASVRX010000143.1 coordinate 2,323, forward strand.
TAAACTATTTTATAATACGTTTAGTAATTGTTCTTTAACCTTTTCCAGCTCTTCCTTCATGCCGACAACTATCTGCTGAATGTGAGCATCATTCGCTTTCGAACCTATTGTATTTATTTCTCTGCCGATTTCCTGAGAAATGAAGCCTAGCTTTTTCCCGTTAGCGTCGGGAGATTTAAGCGTTTCCAAAAAATAATCGCAATGGCTTTTTAACCTGATTTTTTCTTCAGTAATATCTAATTTATCGATGTAAAATATCAACTCTTGTTCAAGGCGATTCTGATCAACATTTTCTTTGCCGACATGCTCCTGAAGCATATTCGCTAAACGCTCCTTGATCAAAGGAATACGTTTCGGCGCTTCCTCTTCAACTCTTTGAAGTGATTCATAAATGCTGTTTATCCTAAAAACAAGGTCTTGCTGTAATACACCGCCTTCATCACTCCGAAACTTTTGAAAATCACGCATCGCAGCATCGAAAGTTTTATGCATTTGCGCCCATTCATCCTCAGATATGGTATCTTCCTCGTATTTTACTACATCCGGAAAGTTAAGTGCCATTTGAAGTAAATTACTACCGGAATCGTTTAGTTCGATAGCCGCTTGAGAAAGTTGCATGTAATACGATTTTAGCAGGTCACTATCTATAGAGGCGGTTTTTTTCTGTATCTCTGTATATTCAGCCGTAACGGAAACGTTTACTTTACCACGTTCAATTTGTTTACTGCACTCGTTTCTGAGTACAAACTCCTTATCAGCAAAAGATTTTGGAAGTTTTAATGCCAGCTCGAGGAATTTACTGTTGAGGGATTTAATCTCTACGGTATATTTAGCATTGGCAAAATCGGTTACTGCAATACCGTAACCGGTCATTGATTTAAGCATTAGCAAAGATATAATTTATTCATTAACCCGAATCGGGCAAAGAAGTTTCTTCAGGAAATGTATTAGATGCTTAGCGTCTCGCAGGCTTTTTCGGCAGCTAATTTCTCAGCATTTTTTTTGTTATAATCTCTTCCCGAACCTACATTATCACCGTCAACATTTACCTGGATGGTAAATAGTTTGGCACTGTCGCCCTGAGAGTTTGCCACCACCTCAAACGTTACATCTTTTCCATGCCGCTGGCACCATTCAATAAGCTTGCTTTTGAAATTAGTTTCGGTGTTTTCGAGTGTATGAATATCGATATGAGGTTTTATGATATGATTTAACAGGAAGCTTTGGGTGAAATTATATCCTTTATCCAAGTAGATCGCACCAACAAGTGCTTCGAAAGCATCGCCAAGTAAGGAGCCTTGTTTACTCGGATAATTGACAATCCGATTATCATATTCAATCAGTTCACCTAAGCCCAATTTTCTGGCGAGCTGATTAAGGTTTGCGCGGTTTACAATCTTAGAGCGCATTTCGGTTAAAAAGCCTTCATCTTTATAGGGATATCGCTTAAACAGTTCCTCTGCAATTACAGATCCCA
>DASVRX010000144.1:0-6399 GCA_036388375.1 Pedobacter sp.
TAAAGTTTGATGAAGGTTGATAATTGATACCATCCTGACTAAATTCGTAGGGAATGGTTCCTCCGGAAGCCGACAATGTTACTGAACCACTATTCTGACCGGCTACAGCAACGTTACTTAAAGTACCGATACTAAGTCTGAGAGCGGATGCTTGAGAAATGGTAACATTAACAGTAGCTGTTGTTAACGCTGCATCGCGAATGGTAAATATGTAATTGCCAGCCGACAAGCCGCTAAATGTTGCTGAAGTTTGAAAAGATCCGCCATTTTTGCTATACTGATAAGGCGAGGTTCCGCCATTTCCTGATAAGGTAACAGACCCTGTACTTTGACCATTTACAACAACATTTGTTTGCGAGGCAATACTCACTTGTAATGATTGCGCCCTGGTAGCCAGGGATGATAGAGACAAACAAAGAAGAAGAGCAATAAATTGTTTCATTAAGGTTTTTAGTTATCCTAACTATCTGACTGACAGATTTCTGAATACCTATTCAGAATAACTGTTATAACAAATAAGCAATACTAATCCCTTAAACGAAAACTAAAAAAATAGGTTCCATTATATCTTATATAGAAGATGAACGGAAATGGGTAGATTGTACCAGACAAACAATTAACCAAGCTGTGGGTTCACTTGTTATAAACTTAAAGATTATGGATAAGATACAGAAATTTGACTTGATGGAAAAAATTGTCCATGAACTTGAAGACTTAAAAAACAGCCAAACGGCAGTGATTAAGAAACTAGGTAAAATTGAAGTTGATAATATTGAGCTTGGAGATAAAAGATTAGATAAGGATCTTCCTGAGATGCATCAGCTTGTTTCAAATAATTTAGATACCATTTCTGGGATCTTAGAATATTTTGCTGAGCAAACTGACACTTATAACAATAAAAACAATATCGCTGCGCTTAAAGAGCAGGATATTATAGACAAGTTGTAGATTCACTTAAAGATTTGAAACGGCTCCACTTGTTGGGGCCGTTTTTATTTACCGGCCACTTGAGCAAAGCTACCCTCGCTCCAGCAAGAAAACGATCACAATGATGTTACTGTCCTTCAGTGTCATTAGTTTTAAATTTGCTGAATAATCTTTCCTGAATGAAACTAACCAGCAATCGTTTTCTGCTAAAGCTTTGTCTTAAGGTATTTGCTATAACATCTTTTATATATCAAAGTTCACTCGTATCTGCCCAAACAATTAAGGCAGTTGTAAGAACAGACGGCAGTTTCGATATTGTTGGCAAGAACATCAGTATCAAAAATTGCTATCCTGCGCTAGACAATATATTACTCAAGCCAATCAATGTTAAAATCAACAGTGCAGGGCAAGCAAAAACCATCAGATATTTATTACAAAAAGGAGCTGTTGAATTGCAATTTAAAACTCAAGGCCAGGCACTTACTATCAATACTAAAGTAGTAGGCCAGACGGTAATACCAGAAATGATCTCGATAATTCGCGATGGTGAAATTACCGGCGCAAGCAAAATTTATAAGACCCCTGCTCAGATTATGGGTGAGGGAGGAATAAAAGAGTGGCCCAAAAACAAAACTGAAAATTTAAGCTGTACAAGCCTTACCGGATTAATCGCTGATACCGGTTCTACCATGGTAATATCGACCAGAGACTACAATAAATACGTTTCATATACCAATGCTTATTACAACGAAAAAAACGGTGGCAAAAAGTTAATTGAGGCGCTTATAAGTACCGAAAAAGTGTCTATAACAAACCTCCCAACATTATACTTTACTGAGGGCTCTTCTCCATTCGATGCCATGAAAAACGAGGCAGCTGAAGTAGCCAAACAAATGAAGGTAAAAAATGAAAAGCCTCAGTCATATCACTGGTGTTCGTGGTACTATGCATATTACTATTTGACTGATAAAATGCTTTCTGATTTTATACAGGGATTTAAGAAAATGAGTCCTCCTGTAAATATCAAAACTTTTCAGATTGATGCAGGCTATCACCCTCACGTTGGCGATTGGTTAGAACCCAGCGAAAAATTCCCGAAAGGTCTAAAACCCTCAATAACGGAAATTCTGGCAAATGGCTACAAAGCAGGAATTTGGATTGGGCCATATATGGTGGGTAACAGAAGTAAATTGTATGCAGACCATCCCGATTGGATACTTCGCTACAAAAACGGCAAGCCCGTAATCGAAATGTCTTTTTATGGTGAAAATCGTCTATGGGGAGCAATGGATGAGGAAATCTATTGCCTTGATACGAGTAATCCCGAAGTAATGAATTATTTGCGAAACGTTTTCCGCGAATTTAAGAAGATGGGTATTACATTCTTCAAAACAGATTTTATGTTATATGGTCAGGAGAGTTCTAATGCAGTAATAAGGCATACTCCCGGAAAAACTTCCTCCGAATACCAACGCGAGTTCTTTGATATGATTCGTGAAGAGATAGGTCGGGAATCTTTTTGGCTGGGTTGTATTGCGCCCTTTAGTCCCATGCTTGGTTATGTGGATGCTATGCGAGTATCTGCGGATAACCACCCAACCTGGGGTGGTGGAAAAAACATGTTCGACGAGTCAAAAGGCAGCCAGCACATCAACAATGTTTGGTGGCAAAATGATCCCGATGCAATGATCCTTCAAGAAAGATATAGCCATTTAAGTGATGAGGAAACTAAATCCTTGGCATTGTGGATGGGCATGCTTGGTGGAGTGATAAATACATCGGAATTGTTTTATGAAATACCGGAAAGACGAACAGAACTTTTCAGATTCCTGGAACCCGGCGAGCAAAAGTTTGACAGTTACCTTCCCTTTCTCAATACCAAGGAAAAGACAGATGTGATTGTTAGGAACTATAAAAACAACTCATGGGCTGTTTTATTCGTTAACCGCAACGACGAGGCAGTATCAGGCACATATACAATGAAAAGTCTGACGGGCGCTGAAAAAGGCTATTGCTATAATTGGGATGAATCGAAAGCCGATAAGATAGGACTAGAAAGCAATTTGGTGATACAGCTGAAACCCCATGAAAGTAAATTGATCTATATTTCAAAAGAAGACAAATCCCCGAAGGGTATGACCTTAGGTGGAAAAAGAAAATAAGCTTATAAACTTCTTGTAGTTGCCCTAATTGCTCCAATATATTAGGCTTCAGGCACTACTTTATCTATAATTTCTTAAATTGCTATTCCAATCGATGAGTTTAAGCTTAATGCTTAACAGGAAAAATGCAATTAAACCGTCTTGAAATAAAAGGCTTCAAAAGCTTCGGCGATAAAATCACCATCAATTTCAATGAAGGTGTTACTGCTATTGTAGGGCCAAACGGTTGCGGCAAATCTAACGTAGTTGATGCGATCCGCTGGGTACTTGGTGAACAAAGCACACGAATGCTTCGCTCAGAAAAGATGGAAAACATCATCTTTAATGGAACCAAAACGCGTAAGCCCTCGCAGCTTGCCGAAGTATCTTTAACCTTCGACAACACTAAAAATATTCTTCCGACCGATTATTCGCAGGTAACTATAACCCGAAAACTTTACAGAAGCGGAGAAAGTGAATATCGATTAAACGACGTGCATTGCCGTCTAAAAGATATTACAGATTTATTTCTTGATACGGGTATTGGCGCTGATTCTTATTCGATTATCGAATTGAAGATGATTGATGAAATCATCGCCAACAAAGAAGGATCAAGGCGGGCGCTTTTTGAAGAAGCTTCGGGCATATCGAAATATAAGCTGCGCAAAAAGCAAACATTCAGCAAGCTTAAAGAAACTGAAGCAGACTTAAGTCGTGTGGAGGATTTGCTTTTTGAAATTGAAAAAAACCTTAAAACCTTAGAAAATCAGGCTAAAAAAGCGGAACGTTATTATAAACTGAAAGAGCAGTACAAAGCGCTGAGCATTATGCTTGCATCGTTCAAAATTATTGGCTTTCGGGATAATCTGGCAGAACTTGAAGATCTAGAATTGAAAGAAACGATTGCTAAAACCGAGATCACAACCAGTATTGATACGCAGGAAGCAAAGCTTCAACAGCAAAAAGTTGATGTTATAACTAAGGAGAAAAATCTTGCCACACAGCAAAAGGCTGCCAATGACTTTACCGCGAAAATCAGAGCTTACGAAAGCGAGAAGAAAGTAAAAAACGAGCAGCTTCGCTTTTTACAGGAAAAAGAAAACCGGCTGAGTGGTGAACTTGAGAAAGATAAGAATCAGCTAAACCATGTATTATATAATGTTAAAAGGCTTAGCGAAGAGCAGGTTTTAGAAACTGAGTCACTTAATACCATAACTGGCAGTCTTGCTCAAAAAAGGGAAGAGTTAGATGAATTAAGGATTCAACAACAGTCGCAAAAGGCAGGCTTGGATGCCTTGGTTAAAGAGAACACCGAGCTACAAAACCAACTTTATACTTCGGAGAAAGAACTTACAGTTCTTACGATTCAAAAAGATGCGCTGACGCAGGAGATTTCCCGAAACGCAACCGACGCGGAATCAAAGGAGGCTGAACTGGGAGAATTTAACCGGGCAATTCTTGAGATTCAGGAAAAACATATTGCTAAAAAGAAAGAGTTGGATGATCTGGTCAAACTTGAGGAAGATCTGCACTCTCAGATAGTTATCACAGAAGAAATTATCAATCAACAGAAAGAGAATTTAGCGCAAGAAAGCCGCAAGCTGGATTCAAAACAAAACGAATATAACCTGATAAAATCTTTAGTTGATAATCTGGAAGGTTTTCCCGAATCCATCCGTTTTTTAAAGAAAAACGCAGGATGGGCTAAACAGGCGCCCCTTTTTTCGGATGTTCTTTTTTGCCAGGAAGAATATCGTATTGCGATTGAAAACTACCTGGAACCCGTAATGAATCATTATGTGGTAGAAACTCAGGCAGAGGCTGTACAAGCCATCAGGCTTTTAAGTGATTCGGCAAAAGGGCGGGCTAATTTTTTCGTTTTAGAAGCTCTGGGCAATAATGCGGAAGCAGAAGAGCTTGTGATTATGAACAGTAATTACATCTCCGCATTAAGTATCATCGATGTGGACCAAAAGTACAGCCGCCTATGCAGGCATTTGCTTAAAAATGTTTATCTGCTGCTGCGTGGCGATGAAGAGGAATTAGGCAGTGAACTACCGGACAACAACATAATTATCTTGAGCAGCAACGGAAAGTTCACCAAAAGCCGCATCAGTATGACAGGAGGATCTGTTGGTCTTTTTGAAGGAAAACGGATTGGAAGGGCGAAGAACCTGGAAAACCTGGCTAAAGAAATCCGCTCTTCTGAAAACTCCATTAGCAATTTAAAAACCTCTATTGAACAAGAAAAGCTTAAAGCTTTTAATTTGAAAGCGTCTTTAAAGAAACAGGAAATTGAATTGCGACAGCAGGAACTAAGCCGGTTAAATAACGAACTTATTTCGCTTCAAACACGACAAGAACAATATGCTGAATTCATTCAAAACAGCCAAAACCGAAAGAAAGATATTGAGGCTAAAATAAAATCGATTGAAGAGGAATTTTCAAAAGCTGAACCTAAGATTGCAGAATTAAAAACAAAGAAATTAGAAGCCAGTAACTTGCTCATTGATAAACAACAGGTTTATCACGAATTGGCGGAGTTAGTTACTGATAAATCGACTATCTATAACCAGGAAAATATTCGCTTCCATCAACAGCAAAACAAGGTTTCGGGCATTGAAAAAGATCTGGAATATCGCGATAGCCAGCAACGAACCCTTGAAAATAAGATCCAGTTGGGCACATCAGAGCTCTCCAAAACACGATCCGAAATAACAGGTACTTTGCAGCACGTAGATCATTCAGATGAAGATCTGCTTAATATGTATGTTCAGAAGGAAGAGTTTGAAAGAGGTGTTACCGAATGTGAGCAGGAGTACTACACAATTAAAGGCTTAATTGCCGAGACGGAAAACGCTATATCGGAACTCAGAAAGAAAAAAGAGCATTCGGAAATTCTTTTAAATGAATTGAAAGACAAGAAAACTTCTTTGAAGCTTGAACTTAATGCTTTAAAAGAGCGTCTTTCTATCGAGTTTTCTGTGGATATTACAAATCTGCTTGATACCGAAGTCCCGGCAGAAGAGAACGAAACCATTATAAAGGAAAAAACCGAACGCTTAAAACAGCAGCTGGATGATTTTGGCGGCATCAATCCCATGGCAATGGAAGCCTACCGGGAAATGAATGAACGCTTTACTTTTATACAAAATCAGAAGCAAGATTTACTTACAGCGAAGGCATCTCTGCTTGAAACAATTAAGGAAATAGACGAAACTGCTAAGGATAAATTTATGGCAGCATTTACGAGCGTGCGGGAGGACTTTATTCGCGTATTTCGCTCGCTGTTTAATGATGAAGATAGCTGTGATTTGATTCTAAACAATCC
>DASVRX010000145.1:0-22378 GCA_036388375.1 Pedobacter sp.
GTGCTTCTGATATTGCATCAATGCTAAAAAGCCTTCCGCCAAACAGTATTGCAAGCATCGAAATTATGAGAACACCGTCTTCAAGATATGAAGCTTCGAGTAGCGGCGGAATTGTTAATGTGGTTTTAAAAAAGGGATTTAAAATCGGGCTTACCGGCAGTGTGCATACCGGGATAAACCAGGGAAAGTTTGGCGACCGCTGGATTGGCTTTAACCTTAATAACAGCACAGGTAAAGTCAGCACATTCCTAAACTTACAGCACAATTCCCGTAATTCTTTTCAGCGTAACGAAACAGATCGTCTATTTACGGCCGATTCCACACTGAGCCTGAATTCGTATTCACTTAATCCCGGCAATAGCTATAGCGTCAATTACGGTATTAACATCGAGGCAAAGAAGCAGTGGGAGTTGGGTTACGATGGAAGATTGAATTATAATGATAATGAAAATAGATCCGACAATCTCTCCCAGATTAGGGCGCTCAATAAAACCGAAACATCTGTAAGGAATCAAACTAATCTCATTAATAATTCGCAGGCGCTTAATTTTTCGCAGGGCGTAAATGCAAAATACAAAATCGACAGCCTTGGCTCTGAATGGACAAGCGATGTCTCGTTTAACTACTTGCCCGCAACTACAGATCAGGATTATCTAAACATGTTACTCCAGCCAAGGCCTTCACAAAACAGTGGATTTGGCGACATTAAAACTAGTTTGAGGATTGTTTCTTTACAGAGTAATTTGCTCTATAAGTTTCCGAAACGCTGGACAATGGAGACAGGCCTGAAAATCAGCAACCTCCTGTTTGATAGCAACCGTGATTTCTTCACGCGATCGGGGGATACTCAATCAAGTGATGGAATTCGCAGCGGAATCTACGACTATCAGGAAAATATTAACGCTGGTTACGCTCAATTATCCAAGTCATTTGGACCTTTTACTATAAAAGGCGGTACCAGAATGGAAAATACGAATATGAAAGGTAGGGAAGCCTTTCCTTCCGATACGACTTTTAGTGTAAATCGTACAGACTTTTTTCCATACCTCTATTTTCAAAGTGAAAAGCTGGTAAGTATTTTCGGTATCGACTTAAAACCTTCGCTAATATACCGCAGAACCATTGCAAGGCCCGGCTACCAGCTCTTAAATCCTGCACAGCGCTTTGTAGACCAGTATGCTTATGAATCGGGGAATCCCGCTCTCAAACCTCAGTTTGTGAATACCTACGAAGTGAGAATTACGGCAATGGATTTTCCGGTTTTGCAACTGGGAGTTAACGACACTAAAGACATCTTCAATTCTGTATTGTATAGCGATAATAAAAGCCAAAGAATTACCTATCGGACTTATGATAATTTAGGAAGGAACCGAGAGGCTTATTTCCAAATAGCGGGAGGTATTCCTCCGGGAAGAAAATATTTTTTCTACGTTATGGCCCGGTATAATCATAATTTTTACCGGGGGCTATATGAGCAGCAGCCTCTCACTTTTAGAAGGGGCGGCTGGTTTCTGGCTTCTATGCATCAATTAAAAATAACTCCGGAAACGCAGGTTTTTGTACACGGTTTTGCTAGTTTAAACGTTCAAAGCCAATTTAGAGAGCTAAGTGACTTTGGTGGTGTTTATCTCACTATAAATCAGCAGCTGCTGAAAAAGAAACTTACTGTGAGCGCAGGTCTCAATGATATTTTTAGAACCAGTAATAATTCTTATACACTCGCTCAGGGAAACATAAACGTAAGCGGGCGACAAAGTTTTGATAACCGTCGCTTCAGTCTCAGCCTTCGTTATAATTTTGGCTTAAATAAGAAAGAGCAAAAAGATTCCAATCTTTTCAATTTTGAGTCTCCTGATAAAGCGGAATAGTCAAAAATCAAATAATGTAAAACAACACTTGTAATTCTGGGAACTATTTATTTATATTTGCCTATCTGAAGAGGGGACGTGTGTCCCCTCTTTTATTTTACCTACTTTTTGTAAGCATTGAGATGGATATTGAGCAAAGAGTGATTGATTTAGTGGAAGAGAAAATTTCCGACCGGCCAGATTTATTTCTGGTGAGTGTGAAAATGCACGTTAACGGAAAGCTTATTATTTTGGTGGATGGCGATAAGGGTATTGCTGTTGGTGATTGCGCCGCAATCAGTCGCCATGTTGGCTATCATCTGGAAGAAGAAAATGTAATCGAACAGGCATATAATCTGGAAGTTTCATCTCCAGGAATAGATTTGCCGCTTACAATGAAACGGCAATACGAGAAAAATATCGACCGTAATGTTGAAGTAAAAACGGCAACCACTAAGCGGGAAGGTAAACTTTTGACTGTTACCGACGAAGGAATTTCAATTGAAGAAAAAGTAAAAGAAAAAGGTAAGAAGGCAGAGCTGATTGAAAGCTTCATTCCTTTTACCGATATCACAGAAACAAAGGTTTTAATTTCATTTAAGTAGAAAATGAGCAATATCAATTTGATTGATTCCTTTCAGGAATTCAAAGATTTTAAAAACATCGACAGACCCACTGTCATTAGTGTTTTGGAGGAGGTTTTCCGTAGCATGATCCGAAAAAAATACGGAACAGACGAAAACTGTGACGTAATTGTGAATCCGGATAACGGAGATTTGGAGATCTGGCGCACGCGGACTGTAATGGAAGACGGGTTTTCTGAAGATGATGATCTTGAAATCGAATTAGCCGATGTTCATAAAATTGATCCCGACCTTGAAGTTGGTGATGATTTTATCGAGCAGATTACACTTGAAAGCTTCGGCCGTAGAGCCATCTTGGCTGCCCGTCAGACACTTGTTTCTAAGATTCTGGAGCTAGAGAAAGACGAGATTTTCAAAAAATATAAAGACAGAGTTGGTGAAATAATAACCGGTGAAGTATACCAGGTTTGGAAAAAAGAAACACTGGTTCTTGATGATGAAGGCAATGAATTGATCATGCCAAAAACAGATCAAATCCCTGCGGATTATTTCAAAAAAGGCGATTCCCTACGTGCGGTGATCTCTAAAGTGGAGATGATTAACAGCAATCCTAAAATCATTATTTCGCGTACCGCGCCAGAGTTTTTACAGCGCTTATTCGAAATGGAAGTTCCGGAAATTTTTGATGGTTTGATCGTAATCAAGAAAATTGTTCGTGAACCTGGAGAACGTGCTAAAGTTGCGGTAGAATCTTACGATGATCGTATCGATCCTGTTGGAGCTTGTGTGGGAATGAAAGGATCGCGAATTCATGGTATAGTTCGTGAGCTTAAGAATGAAAATATCGACGTAATCAATTACACCAATAACAACTCACTATACATACAACGCGCACTTAGTCCTGCAAAAATCACCACCATCAAATTAGATGATGAAGATAAAAGAGCGGCAGTTTATTTGAAACCAGATCAGGTTTCGCTTGCAATTGGCCGGGGAGGTCATAACATAAAACTTGCAGGTAAGCTTACCGGTTATGAGATTGATGTTTACAGAGAATCTGATGTTGATGATGAAGATGTGGACTTAGAAGAGTTCTCTGACGAAATTGATGGTTGGATTATTGATGAGTTTAAGAGAATTGGTTTAGATACTGCAAAATCAGTAATCGAACTATCGGTTGATGAATTGGTTAGACGTACTGATTTGGAGGAAAGCACTGTAAAAGAAGTAGTAGCGATACTAAGAGCAGAATTTGAATAATTTTTTGATTCAGGTTTAACCGCTCAATAAGAATATAAAAACGTACTTTTGTACAAATTTTTTAAGAGGTAATTTTTTTTGATGTCAGAAGGTAAAAGCATAAACTTACTCAAAGCTGCTAAAGAGCTGAATATCGGCTTGTCGACCGCGGTAGAGTCTTTAAATAAGAAGGGCTATAAGGTAGAACCTAAGCCTAACACGAAGCTCACCGAGGAGATGTATGAAGCGTTGTTGAAAGACTATCAGGGCGATAAAATCGTGCGTGAAGAAGCAAGGCAGATCGTAATTGGTAAGATCCGTCGTGATGATGCACCTGCTGCTGCACCAGAAAGACAAGAATCTCATCGCGGTAGCGATTTTGAACAAGAAGAAATTTTAATAAAGAATACAGGATCATTTATTCCTCCGCCTTCAGAAAAACCTAAACCGGCACCTGCTCCTGCAGAGCCACAGGATGAAGGCACTTTACCGGGTGTTAAAGTTGTTGGAAAAATTGATCTCGGTTCATTAGGTAAAGGTAGATCTGAACCAAAAGTTGAAAATAAGGAAGTTCCTAAAGTTGAAGCTCCAGAAGTTGTAGCGCCGGTTGAAACAAAACCAGAGCCGCAAACTGAAATTAAACAGGAACCAGTTGACGTAGAAGTTGAATCGGCTCCAAAAGCTGAAATACTTCAGCCAGCGCCACCCGTTCCAGAAGAACCGAAAGCTGTTGTTCCTACACCTGATGCACCAATCGCACCTGTAGCTGAGCAAACCGATGCTACAGAAGAGGTGGATGATGAAGTGATCCGCGCTAAAGCTCAACGCTTAAGTGGTCCGAACGTAGTTGGAAGAATCGATTTATCTTCTCAGCAATCAACACGCAGAAAAGACCAGCCGGTTGCTTCTTCCTCAAATGTTGCAGGAAACGATCAGAAACGTAAACGTAAACGTAAAGAAGGTGGTCCGCAAGGCACTCCGGGCCAGGTTCAACCTGGTCAGAGTCAAACCGCAGCAAGGCCATCAACACCTGGACAACCGGGAACACAACCTCCTGCGGGAGCAGGTAATAAATCTCAGCATCCGGGTCGCCCCGACTTTAGAGGCCGCAAACAACAAATGGGCGAACGCTCAGCTGGTGGTGGCTCGAAAGAAGAACCAACGGAAAAAGAAATACAAGATCAGATTAAAGCGACGCTTGCAAGATTAAGCGGTGCCGGTAAATCTGGTAAATTCGCTCAGCGTGCAAAATTCCGCCGTCAGAAGCGTGATGACGTTGCACAGTCTGCCGAAGACCTCGCATTAGAGAATGAACTTCAATCCAAAGTACTTAAAACAACCGAGTTTGTAACGGCAAACGAGCTTGCAAGTATGATGGATGTCCCGGTAACGCAAATCATTTCGACTTGTATGAGTTTAGGAATGTTTGTATCCATCAATCAACGATTGGATGCCGAAACGCTTACCATTGTGGCTGATGAATTTGGTTACGTAATCGAGTTTGTTAAACCGGAAGATGAGGAAGCAAGTCTTGAGCAGGAAGATGAAGAAGAAGATTTAATACCAAGGGCTCCGATCGTAACTGTAATGGGTCACGTGGATCACGGTAAAACATCATTACTCGATTTTGTTCGTAAAACAAACGTTTTGGGCGGTGAGGCCGGGGGTATTACCCAACACATCGGTGCTTACGAAGTAACACTTGAAGACGGCAGGAAAATTACATTCTTAGATACACCGGGTCACGAAGCATTTACGGCGATGCGTGCTCGTGGTGCCAAGGTAACTGACATTGCAATTATTGTGATTGCTGCTGATGATAGCGTGATGCCTCAAACACGTGAGGCAATCAATCATGCTCAGGCAGCAGGCGTACCGTTGGTTTTCGCTTTCAGTAAAGTAGATAAACCGGGCGCAAATACAGAACGGATCCGTGAACAACTTTCTGCCATGAACATTTTGGTAGAAGACTGGGGCGGAAAATATCAATCTCAGGAAATATCTGGTAAAACAGGTATGGGTGTAGATCTTTTACTTGAGAAAGTTTTACTTGAAGCTGAGTTACTAGAGCTTAAAGCTAATCCGAAGAAACGTGCAACGGGAACTGTAATTGAAGCAGCCTTAGATAAAGGCCGCGGTATTGTAACTACAGTTTTAATTCAAGCTGGAACGTTAAGAGTGGGTGATCCGATTCTGGCGGGAAGTTTTAGCGGTAGAGTTAAAGCATTAACAAATGAACGCGGACAGAAAGTAGACCATGCGGGCCCGTCAACACCCGTACAGGTGTTGGGTATGCAGGGTGCTCCAACAGCGGGCGACAAATTTAATTCACTTGCCAGTGAAGTTGAAGCACGGGAAATTGCAAACAAACGTCTTCAATTGCAACGCGAACAAGGACTTCGTACTCAAAAACATATTACTCTTGATGAGATTGGCCGTCGTTTAGCGATAGGTAACTTCAAAGAGCTTAATATCATTGTTAAAGGTGATGTGGATGGATCGATTGAGGCATTATCAGATTCGTTGTTGAAACTGTCTACTGAGCAAATCCAGGTTAATATCATTCATAAATCAGTGGGTCAGATTTCAGAGTCTGATGTATTATTGGCTTCAGCTTCTGATGCAATTATTATTGGATTCCAGGTTAGGCCATCAGGTGGCGCACGTAAATTAGCTGAGGCAGAAGAGATCGATATCCGATTATATTCTATCATCTACGATGCTATTAACGAGGTTAAAGCCGCAATGGAAGGTATGCTTGCTCCTGAGTTTGAGGAGCAAATTACAGCTAACGTAGAGATTCGTGATACATTCAAAATTACGAAGGTGGGTACAATTGCCGGTTGTATGGTTCTTGATGGTAAAATCACGCGGAACAGTAAGATCAGAATTATTCGTGAGGGTGTAGTTGTTTATACCGGTGAACTGGCTTCATTAAAACGCTTTAAAGACGATGTTAAAGAAGTTGCAAAAGGATATGAATGCGGTTTGAATATTCAGAACTTTAATGATATTCAGGTTGGCGATATTGTTGAGGCTTACGAACAAGTAGAGGTTAAGAGGAAACTCTAATAATTATATAGCGACAAATTTAAATGGCGATGCATTGTGTATCGCCATTTTTTGTTAGAAGGCTTTTTTTGTCTACACCGAATCGTCCAGTAAAAACACAATCAATTCTTTTGGGCCATGCGCACCCAAAACAAGTGTCTTCTCAATATCTGCCGTACGGCTTGGTCCGGTGATATTTGAAACCAGGCTAGGTATCTTATCGTCGTATTTTGTTTTAAGAAGCTTAAAAGCATCCTTCAAATCAAGCACTAATTGAGAGGTATATGCGACAACGATGTGACAGTGTGGATAAATACTTAACCTGCGTCCAGCCGCGTTGCCGTTAGATATTAAAATACTTCCATTACGCGCAATCAATGATTCGCAGAGCGTGATTCCTACTTCAGCTTGTAAGAAATCAGTGTCAGTGCTGTAAAAGGGAAATTCATATTGATTAAGTTTCTCCTGGAGCTCAGACTCCCAGCAATAGATCTTTCTCCAGCTTTTTTCTTCGGCAAGTAGAAGGAGGTTTTCAATAAATTGAAACTCATCTTCACAAAAGATAAACTTACCAGCTACAAGCGTTAGCTGTTCAGCAAATAAAACCTCCAGCAGATCTGAGTAATCATGATATAAAGGTGCTTCTTCGAGATTGGGATACGGGTTGTCACGCTTTTCTAGTAACGCTTTCCGTATCTTTTTGAGCATTTTTTCTCTGGAAGTTGTTTCTTTCATTGTTTTAAATGAACAGGGTAAAGAAAAAGCCTCATTTGATTGAGGCTTTTTTTATTAGACTTAAGGATTGAATATCACAAGCCGGATTCAGTGCTTTTCAAGGGCTCCGTTGTATCACCAACCGGTTCAGGATGCAGGTTCTCCGCAACTAAAGTTTGGTTGCCTGTATCATCGCCATTCACAAACTCGTCGTAAGTTGTACGATTATCAAACGGGCGCTTACCTAAAATTTCCTCAAGGTCACTTTGAAAAAGAATTTCTTTCTCTAAGAGTTTTTGAGCAAGTTTTTCAAGTCCTTCATGTTTTTCCTGAAGTAGTCCTTTGGTGCGATCGTATACCGAACGGATTAACAGGCGTACTTCGTCATCAATAAGTTCTGATGTCTTTTCAGAATAAGGCTTATTGAATTGATCCTGCTGATCGTTAAATGAAATATTTCCTACCTTCTCATTCATCCCGTAAAGGGTAATCATAGCATAAGAAAGTTTAGTGATACGCTCTAAATCATTTTGTGCACCGGTAGATATTTTTCCAAAGATGATGTCCTCAGCAACACGGCCTCCCATCGTCATACACATTCCATCTATTAACTGTTCGGTAGTGTATAAGAATTGTTCTTTTGGCAGATATTGCGCATAACCTAATGCAGCTACTCCACGCGGAACAATAGATACTTTAACCAACGGATCAGCATGTTCTAAGAACCAACCAGCAATAGCATGACCAGCTTCGTGGTAAGCAACAATCCGTTTCTCCTCAGGAGAAATAATTTTATTTCTTTTCTCCAAACCACCAATCACACGGTCAATCGCATCCTGAAAATCGTGCATATCAACCGCAACTTTATCTTTACGAGCGGCAATTAAAGCTGCTTCATTACAAACATTCGCAATTTCGGCACCTGCAAATCCAGGAGTTTGAGCGGATAATTTTTTAGGATCAACTTCCTCTGCTAACTTAATTGGGGCAAGGTGTACTTTGAAAATGTGTTCGCGTCCAACCAAATCGGGTTTGTCGATAGAGATCTGTCTGTCGAAACGTCCGGGACGCAGTAAAGCTGTATCCAGTACATCCGGACGGTTTGTAGCTGCCATGATGATAATACCAGAATCGGTGCCAAACCCATCCATTTCAACCAACAATTGATTAAGCGTATTTTCGCGCTCGTCGTTTCCGCCAACGATATTGTTCTTTCCACGAGCTCGGCCGATAGCGTCAATCTCATCAATAAAAATAATACAAGGTGCTTTATCCTTCGCCTGACGGAATAAATCACGTACACGTGAAGCTCCAACACCCACAAACATTTCCACAAAGTCAGATCCTGACAAAGAGAAGAAAGGCACCTGAGCTTCACCGGCTACGGCTTTTGCAAGCAATGTCTTACCTGTTCCCGGAGCACCAACCAGCAATGCACCTTTAGGAATTTTTCCTCCAAGATTAGTGTATTTTCCAGGATTCTTAAGGAAATCAACGATCTCCATTACCTCCAGTTTCGCTTCCTCCAAACCTGCAACATCGTTAAATGTTACGTTAACCTGAGATTCTTTGTCGAATAAAGTAGCTTTCGATTTGCCGATATTGAATATCTGACCACCAGCACCACCACCGGCACCACCGCCCATACGGCGCATAATAAATACCCAAAATCCGATCAACAACAATACCGGGAGAATAATAGACATAAACCAACTCGCCCATGCATTGTCTCTGGTGTCTGCAACTACAGGAGTGCGCTCGTTGGATGGCAGGTTTTTTTCAACCTCAAGAAGTTTCCTGTCGAGACTTTCCAGCGATCCCTGAGTAAATTTATACTGGGGAGTGTTGGCCGCCGATGTTGTGTTAAAATTGCTGCCTCCTTCGCCTCTAACATCCTTATACTTTGGAAGCTTCAGTCTGTCGGGCTTAATATATACTTCAACAACATATAAGTCATTGTTTTTATAAGTCACCAATTTCGCTACATCACGTGGAATCAGCATCTCGCTTTCGAATTGCTGATAACTGATAGACTTTGTTGTTGACGTATTCCAAAAATACTGAACGGCAAATAAAGCTATTATAATGGCTACATAGAGCCACATTATATTGAACTTCGGCGGTACAGGCACTATCTTTTTTCCTGTACGTTTTCGAACAGGTTTCTTATTTTCAATTTTATTATCTTTCATTTTGATTTTTAGACGTTGGCACTAGGCACTTTTGTAAAATTTCATTTCTGCATCGCCCCACAAGTCTTCTATGCCATAGAATTCTCTTTTATCTGTTTTAAAGATATGAACTACCACATCTATATAATCCAATAAAACCCACTCTCCGTGTTCCAGTCCTTCTATCCGGTAAGGATGTTGTTTAGATGCTTTAAAAACCTCGTCTTCAACACTTGAAGCTATCGCTTTTACTTGCGTTGAAGATTCGGCATGACAGATTACAAAGTAATCTGCTACAGAACTGTTTATATTTCTTAAATCTAATCTTACAATTTCGTTTCCCTTCTTTTCCTGGATACCATGTATGGCAAGCTCAGAAGTAAAGGTTGATTCATTAATCGCTTTGTTTTTTAACATTAAAAAAAATTAGTTTTGATAAATTAATTTACTCTCGATTAGTTTGCAAAATAACACTTTTTCAAGACTATTTGTTGGCCAAAATATTGTTAGGTTAAAGCGGGTTGATTCCACCAATAACTTTTTAAAGAGTGAATTGTCAAAATCCACGCCATTACCAGAAGGCACTGTTATATTGGCAGAGGAGCAGTTTGCCGGAAGAGGCCAGGCGAATAATATCTGGTATAGTGAACCTTTCAAAAATCTAACCATCAGTTTGCTGCTGCTCCCAACTTTTATCAGACCCGAAAAACAGTTTTTGCTCAATCAATCAATAAGTTTAGCTATTAACGATACGTTAACAAATATTATTGGAGATGGTATTAAAATTAAATGGCCTAATGACATTTATTATAGAAACGATAAACTTGGCGGAGTTTTAATCGAAAATATCCTCAGGGGTGATGTCTGGAAATATGCTATTATAGGAATTGGTTTAAACATCAATCAGGTAAACTTCCCCGGCGATGTTAATAATGTTACTTCATTGAAGAAAATCTTACATCAGGATTATGATATAACGGATGTTCTAATTCAACTTTGTAAATCGATTGAACAACGTTATCTGCAGTTGAGAGCCGGTAAGGCAGATCTAATCTTAAATGAATATATAGATCGTTTATACAGGCTAAACCAACCTCATCCATTTAAAATAGACGACCGGGTAGTTGAGGGGATAATTTCCGGGGTAGATAGAAAAGGGCTACTTGAAATATCTATCGAAGGAAAATTACGTAAGTTCAATTTCAAAGAAATAGCATTTGTTATTTAATAAAGAGTGATGAAAGTTTTAGCAGTGTTTTTAGGATTCTTAATTTGTGGCTTTGCCAGCTTTGCCCAAATTGAGAATCCGGTTAAGTGGTCATATTCCGCGAAAGCGATTAATGATACCCAAGTGGAATTAAATATTCAAGCAGATATTCAGCCAGGTTGGCATGTTTACTCACAGTTTATTGCCGAAGGCGGTCCAATCCCTACTTCATTTAAGTTTGAAAAATCTAAAGACTACGTTTTAGCAGGCAAAGTTACTGAGTCGCCAAAAGCAACCAGTAGTTTTGATAAGAATTTTAATATGCAGATTGCCTGGCACGAAAAGCAGGTTATATTTAAACAGCTTATCAAACCTAATGCAAATACAACTGTAAAAGGGATAGTTGAATTTATGGTCTGCAACGACCAAAAATGCCTTCCCCCAGAAGAGGTTGAATTTAGTATTCCAATATCATTTAAATCTAAGGCGATAGTTGCAGTTCCTCCTCAATTAGCCGTTCCTGATAATAATAATAAGATAGTTGTTCCTTCGGAAAGCATTTCAATCAGTAAAGCTGACACAGCTATAGCTTCCGTATCATCTCAAAAGCCGCCAAATGCAGCCTTGATAGTAGAACCCAAAAGTTATACACTGATAGGAATCTTTATAGCCGGTTTTCTTGGCGGCTTGCTTGCTTTCTTTATGCCATGTATTTACCCAATGATCCCTCTTACCGTTTCTTTTTTTACAAAAAGAGCAGGCTCTAAGGCAAAGGGAATTAGAAGTGCTTTTATATATGGAGTGTCAATCATTGTAATTTATGTGGCTTTAGGTCTGCTTATTACAGCCATTTTTGGCGCATCGGCACTTAATGAAGCCGCCAGCAGCGCTACTTTTAATTTGATATTTTTTGCGGTGCTGGTGCTTTTCGCGATATCTTTTCTAGGAGCTTTCGAAATTACGCTGCCTTCATCATTAGTAAACAAGATGGATGAAAGATCTAATCAGGGCGGATTAGCAGGTTTATTTTTTATGGCTTTTACATTGGCATTGGTATCTTTTTCCTGTACTGGTCCTATAATCGGAACGCTTTTAGTCGAAACCGTTTCGCAGGGTAATTATTTAGGCCCTGCTATCGGGATGCTGGGTTTTTCATCAGTATTAGCGATACCGTTTACACTTTTCGCGATTTTTCCATCTTGGTTGAAAGAACTTCCTAAATCGGGGGGCTGGATGAATGCTGTTAAAGTTTCCTTAGGTTTTTTAGAACTGGCTTTAGCATTTAAATTCTTATCAAACGTAGACCTTGCCTACCACTGGAATGTTCTCAATAGAGATGTATTCCTGGTAATCTGGATAACGATATTCGGCACATGGGCTCTGTATCTTTTAGGGAAATTTAAGCTTGCCCACGATGTTGAAGTAGGGTATATTTCAATACTACGTTTGTTCTTTGCCATGTTTGTGTTGGGTTTTACCATTTACATGATACCAGGATTATTTGGTGCACCGTTGAAAGGAATCAGCGCCTGGCTGCCCCCACAAGCCACTCAAGATTTCGATTTATATTCCAGAACGTTTGGCAGTAATTCCTCACCCTCCTCAACTGCTAAAAAATATACCGGCCTTTTTCATGCGCCACACGGCCTAGATGCTTATTATGATTATGATGAGGGCCTAGCTTATGCTAAGAAAGTGAACAAACCTGTGCTAATAGATTTTACAGGCTGGAGTTGCACTAATTGCCGTAAAATGGAGGCTACGGTTTGGGCTAATACAGAAGTATTAAAAAGGCTCAAAAACGATTATGTTCTAGTATCGCTTTATGTAGATGACAAAACCGAATTAAGTGAAAAGGAAAAATATGTTTCGGAAAACGGCAAAAAAATTAAAACTTTGGGCAATAAATGGAGCGATTTGCAAGCCAGGTTATTTAAAACGAATTCCCAGCCTTATTATGTAATCGTAAATTCCGACGGTAAAACGCTGGTTCCTCCACAAGCTTTTAATTTAGACATTAGCAATTATATTAATTTTTTAGATAGCGGTAAAGCGGCCTTCTCAAAACAATAAAATGAATTCTATAAAAAATATTGGTGTTTTAACTTCCGGCGGAGATGCTCCCGGGATGAATGCTGCGATAAGAGCTGTAGTTAGGGCTGGTTTATATTATGATCTTCAGGTAACTGGCATTATGCGCGGTTACGAAGGGATGATTAACGGTGAGTTTATTGCGATGAATCGCAAATCGGTGGCAAACATCATTCAACGTGGCGGCACTGTTTTAAAAACTTTTAGAAGTGAAGGATTCCGTACTGAAGAAGGCCGGGCTAGAGCTTATGAACAGTTACAAAAATGCAACATAGACGCAGTTGTTGTGATTGGTGGTGAAGGCAGTTTTACCGGAGCGCAAGTATTCGGTAAAGAATATAATGTGCCGATTATGGGCCTTCCGGGCACTATTGATAATGATTTAATCGGAACCGATTTCACCATTGGTTATGATACCGCTATTAATACCGTTATTGATGCGGTCGATAAAATCAGAGATACTGCAGAATCGCACGACAGATTATTCATCGTCGAAGTAATGGGCCGCGACTCAGGCTTGATTGCTTTAAGAAGTGGTATCGGCGCCGGTGCGGAAGCGATTTTAATACCGGAATCCAAAACTGATACCGAGAATTTATTTAGACGATTAGAAGAAGGTCGGAAAGATAAGTCTTCTAAGATTATTATCGTTGCGGAAGGCGATGAGGAAGGGGGTTTTGAAATAGCTTCTCTGATAAAAGAAAGATTTCCAAATTATGATACCAGATTGTCCATTTTGGGGCATATTCAGCGTGGAGGGCGTCCTTCTTGTATGGATAGAGTGCTAGCCAGTCGTGTGGGTGTAGCGGCTGTAGAGGCTCTTCTTAAAGGTCGGAAAGGTGAAATGGTGGGTGTAGTAAATGGCAATATTCATTATACACCATTCCATAATGCTATTAAGCATATTTCAGAGGTAAGCCCTTCTCTGTTAAAAATTCTAGATATTTTATCGCTCTAATTTAATCTCCATGGAAAAAATCAAGAGTCACTTCATCGAAGCACAATCGGTTCTAAATGCGTTTGTAGCGGATGAGGGGAATTTTCTTAGAATTCAACAAGCTGGAGATTTATTAGTTCAGGCAATTAAATCGGGAAATAAAATTCTTTCCTGTGGCAACGGCGGATCGATGTGCGATGCCATGCATTTTGCTGAAGAGCTGTCTGGCAGGTATAGGGGCGACAGAAAAGCCCTGCCAGCTTTAGCGATTTCTGATCCGTCTCATATATCATGCGTAAGCAACGATTACGGCTACGCCTTTGTCTTTTCCAGGATGGTAGAAGCCTTGGGTAACGAAGGTGATATTCTTTTGGCAATCAGTACAAGTGGCAATTCGGAAAATGTAGTTAAGGCGGTAGAAGCTGCCAAGCTCAGGGGAATGAAAACAATTTGTCTGACGGGTAAAGACGGCGGTTTGCTCGCTTCTTTATGTGATGTAGAAATACGTGCTCCTCAGTCTAAATTCTCAGACAGAGTTCAGGAAATACACATCAAAGTTATTCACTCTTTGATCGATTATATCGAGGGTTCTTTATAGCCTTGCTATCTTCCCTAAGAGAATAGCTTTTATCAACGAGTTTATGCAATATGCCATCCAGGTTTATTGTAACATCGGTAATAAGCTTTATCACTTCCCCATTAAATGGATCTGTCGGATTATCGTTATCATAAGCAGAAATAAGGCTTAATAAAGTTGCCACAGGGCCTCTGATATCATGCGAAGCAAGTGAAATTACTTCCCTGAGCTTAATATTTTGATCAGTAATCCGGTTATGTTCTTCCAGTATTTCCTGGATATTTGTTGAAATGCAAGCAACCCCTATCACTTTTCTTTTATCCTTAATCGGATTCATTTTTGTTTCGATAAAATAAGGCTGTTTTCCGGGTAGTTTTAAGAATTCAGTAAAGGTAAATGCCTCCCCATTCAGGGCTTTGTCATAATAACTTTTCCATGATTGTTTATCGTCGTCAGGATATTCGGTCATAAATACCGATTCTCCAATAATCGCCTCTTTGCCTAGTGCATCCAAAATCGTTTTCTGGTAAGATTTGTTTGCATAGATTAAGTTGTAATTGTTGTCAATAGACCAAATATCATCCTCAATGTTATTAATTAAAGCATCCAGATTTTCCTTAGCAAGTTTAACTTTTCTCCTGCTTTGAACTTCTAATGTAATGTCGTGCGCCATTACAATCTCAGCATCTTCATTGTTGTAATGGATTCCATGACCAGAAACACTCACATAAATTATTTCTCCATTTTTTCGGGTATGACGCCAATACCTGCGGGGATTGGAGTAAGTATCTTTGACATAATCAACATGGTTAAGCAGCTCCGCTACATCTTCTTTCGGGCGGATATCGGATATTGTCATGCTCAAAAACTCTTCCCTTGAATAGCCATAATTTGCAATCGCCGCGTTGTTTACGGCTAAAAACCTGAGCGATTTTTTACTGTAGATCCACAAAGGATTAGGATTTTGAATAAAGAGATAGCTATATATGTTTTTCGTGTCAGTTAACTGAGATTCAGAATCTTTTCTCAGACTGATATCAGATACAATTCCTATAATGCTGTTGGCTACTTTATCTTCGTCAAATAAAACAACTCTTTTATCACAAACCCATTTAATGTCATCTTTTATAACCAGGCGATATTCCAGTTCAACCGGAATCCCGGTTTTAGCAGTATCAGCCTTAGCTAGAACTTGTTCGTAATCATCAGGATGGACAAATTTTAACCAAAATTCATGAGTTTTATCAATTTCCGAGACGGATGATTGATATAGGGTTTCGAATTTACTATTCACAAATAGGAATTGCCTTTCGGTCAAATCAAATGACCAAACTGCATCATTTACAGACGAAAGTAACTCCCGGAAATTTTGCATACAACTTGGGTAGATCGGTTATTTGCTAATTCTCTAAAACCAGTATTTAGCGTAGGTTTATTAATTCAATAATAAATAAACATAATTGAATTTAAGAAAATGCTGAAAATTAAGTATTAATCTTTTCATTAATTCGACTTGCCTGATTATAATTATTTTATTCTTACATTTGCAGCCCCGCAGAATAAACTCCGGGAACTATGTTGAATACATAAACAAAAACAAATGGCAACTAAAATCAGATTGCAAAGATTCGGTAAAAAAGGAAAACCTTTTTACCATGTGGTAGTAGCAGATTCCCGTTCTCCAAGAGATGGAAAATTTATTGAGCGTTTAGGTTCTTATAACCCAAATACCAATCCTGCAACTATTGATATTAATTTTGAAAAAGCATTAGAGTGGGTTAACACTGGTGCTCAGCCTACAGACACTTGTCGCGCAATACTTTCTTACAAAGGGGTGCTTTACAAAAAACACCTTGAAGGTGGTGTTAAAAAAGGCGCATTAACTGCCGAGCAAGCTGAAGCTAAGTTTAGTGAGTGGTTACAAGGAAAAGGTGCTAAGATTGAAGGCAAAAAAGAAGGTTTACTTTCTTCTAAAGAAGAAGCAAGAAGAGCTGCACTAGCTGCTGAATCAAAGAAAAAACAAGACAGAGCTGATGCTCTGGCTGCAAAAAATGCTCCTGTTGAAGAAGTTGTTGAAGAAGAAGCTGTGGCTGAAACTGAAGAAACTCCGGAAGCTGTTGAGACAGAAACTGCTCCTGAAGCAACTGCTGATGATGCAGAAGCTCCGGCTGCAAGCGCAGAATAATTTTTTTAATCTTATTAAAACGCCATTACGAATTCGTAATGGCGTTTTTTATTTAATTCAATTACCCACATGGATATCCAAGAAAGCTTTTATATTGGTTACATCACCAAAACAAAGGGACTTAAAGGCGAAGTTCAGGTGTACTTCGAAGTAGATGAATTTGAAGAATTGGAACTGGATTCTGTCTTCCTTGAGATCAATAACAAGCTTGTTCCGTTTTTTACATCGCTTTATAAACTTCATGCGAATAAAACCGGATATTTTTACTTTGAAGATGTTGATACTATAAAGAAAGCCGAAAAATTGGTTCGAAAGAAAATATACCTGCCTCTCTCTAAAAAGCCTGAACGCACAGATGATGATGAATTTTTGTACACCGATCTTAAAGGTTTTATAGTTCACGATGAAAAACATGGCGAACTGGGCGCGATTATAGAAGTGCACGAATACCCTCAGCAATTTATTGCGGTGGTTCCTTATCGGTTCACCGAAATTATGTTTCCTCTTAATGAGGATATTATTAAAGAGATTGATGAAGAAGAAAGTATTCTCCATGTATCGTTACCAGATGGCCTTATTGAAATTTACGTGAATGATTAATGTAAACATTACGAAGTTCCTCAGCTTCGATCTTTATCTTTGAATAATGCGATTTGATATTATCACTGTACTCCCTGCTTTACTCGAAAGCCCGTTTGCTCATTCTATTTTGCAGCGAGCCCAAAAGAAAGGATTATGCGAAATTGTAGTTCATAACCTTAGGGAGTATGCTTTTAATAAACATAAAAATGTAGACGATTATCCCTACGGTGGAGGAAGCGGAATGGTAATGTCTATTGAGCCTTTTGCCGAATGTATTGAAAAGCTTCAATCCGAGCGTCAGTACGATGATGTGATTTTCATGAGTCCGGATGGTGAAGTGCTGACTCAAACTGTTGCCAATCATTTATCCTCTAAAAGAAATATTATTATCCTTGCAGGCCATTATAAAGGAATCGATCAGCGCATACGCGATGTTTTTGTAACACGGGAAATTTCAATTGGTGATTATGTTCTGTCGGGTGGTGAGTTACCTGCAGCCGTACTGGTTGATGCTATAGTTCGATTGATTCCGGGCGTGCTATCGGACGAAACCTCTGCTTTATCAGACTCTTTTCAGGGGGAGCTTCTGGATGCCCCAATATACACCCGTCCGGCCGATTGGCGAGGGCATAAAGTGCCCGAAGTGCTATTGAGTGGTAATCCTGCTATTATCAATGCATGGCGTGATGAACAAGCTCTGGAGCGAACCAAGCAGCGACGACCGGATTTATTAAAAGATTAACATCTTTTTAAAAATAGAATGTTAATCAAATTATTTTTGAAACTGCTATTTCATAATTGAAAAAATATCCCTAATATTGCAGTCCGATTTTTAGGGAATAAAAATCGTATTAAGAGCTTAAAATCATGGATTTAGTAAAATTTGTTGAAGAGCAGGCGATTGCAACGAAAGACCAACCTGCATTCAAATCTGGAGATACTGTAAGTGTGCACTATAAAATCCGCGAGGGAAATAAAGAGCGTATCCAAATTTATCAGGGAGTTGTTATCCAGCGCAACGGTGTAAATGCAAACGAAACATTTACGGTACGTAAAATGTCGAATGGAATAGGTGTAGAAAGGATTTTTCCAATCAACTCTCCGAATATTGATAAAATAGAAGTGAATAATCGTGGTAAAGTTCGTAGAGCTAAATTATTCTATCTACGTGCTTTAACTGGTAAAGCCGCTCGTATCAAATCTAAAAGAGGTTAATAGGGTATATAACCCTTAAATAAAAAAGCGTTTGAGTTTGCTCAAACGCTTTTTTTTATGTTTAATTTGGGTACTGGCATCTTAAAGAAATTCTTATGCCTATACAATCAGTCTACCAAAACTCAAATAGCTAACCTGACTTAACAGTATTGAAAAATAACTAACGTGTTCCGGTTGTAGATTTTTTGGTGGTTGAAATCGCTTTTGCCTTACTTGATTGAGAGCAGCAAGCTGGCTTATCACCTTTTTTTGCACATTCTTCTTTCTTTACTTCGCATGATTCTTTTTTCTGTGCAGGTTTAGTCTGCGCCGAAGCAACGTTTACTGATGCGAATACTGCTAATACAAATAATATCTTCTTCATTTCTTGTGTTTTAGAACTCTCCTAGAACGGTTATACCACCTTGTACAGTATCACCAATCTTTACATTAACTTTTGAGCCTAAAGGCAAAAATACATCTACCCTCGACCCAAACTTTATAAACCCAAATTGATCACCTTGTTTTACTTCATCCCCTTCCTTTACATACCACACAATCCGGCGAGCGAGGGCACCTGCTATTTGCCTGAATAAGATCGGAACACCATCTTTGTTTTCAATTACAATAGTTGTACGTTCATTGTCTGTGGATGATTTCGGATCCCAGGCTACCAGGTATTTTCCTTTATGGTACTTGAAAAATTTAACAATACCAGAGATAGGGTTTCTGTTAACGTGTACATTAATTGGCGACATAAAAATGGAAACCTGTATCCTCTTGTCTTTAAAATATTCAACTTCTTCTGTTTCTTCAATTACTACTACTTTCCCGTCGGCAGGACAAATAATATGCTCATGGCTCTGGGTCCATTTTCTGCTCGGACTGCGAAAAAATTGTAGGATAGTAATAAAAAGAACAAAGGATATGGCGTACACCAGCCAATTAATAAGCCTGTTATCGGGAAAGTAATAATGTATTATCGCATTAACGATGAAGATAAGGAGTACGGTTATTGCAAGCGAGGTATAGCCTTCTTTGTGGATTGTCATTTTAAAAATTTTCCAAAGATGGTAAAATATTATGAATTAGGTTTCTGATGGAGTTGGAATTGCACGGTAGATATCCGTTAGATTTCGTCCCAGGCCTTTATAATCCAGTCCATACCCTACAACGAATTCATTCTGAATCTCAAAGCCAACGTAAGCAATTTCCTCAATTTCTTTTTTAAGTGAATTTGGTTTAAAAAGAAGTGTGCATACTGAAACAGATGCTGGGTTCTGTGCTTTAACCTGTTCCAAAAGATAGCTTAATGTAATGCCCGTGTCTACAATATCTTCTACAATAATTACATCGCGGTTTTTGAGGTTTACGTCTAAACCAATAACTTCCTTTACTACGCCAGAACTTGTATCAGACCCATTGTAAGACGAAACTTTAACGAAGCTGATTTCAGATGAGATATTAATTTGTTTAATCAGATCGGCCATGAAAATAAAGCTGCCGTTTAAAACGCCTAGAAATAACGGAACTTTATTTTCGTAATCAACATTTAATTGAATGCCCAGAAAGCGTGTGCGCTTCTTAATCTGATCATACTCAATAAGTAAATCGAACTCTTTATCTTCTATTTCAATCTTCATGGGAATAGTTTTGAGATCTGAGATATGAGAAGTGAGATACGGCAGGTTTCATATTGGTTGGTGTTGCTTTTGTACAACTAAATTGAAGTTAATAAAAAATCAGTCTGCTTTACGCCTCTGCTCTCGTTCCTTTCGACGCTCCTCACGTCGCCTTTGACGTAATTCCGCTGCTGTTAAAACGGTATCCTTTACGATGGCTTTGCCCCCTGATTGTATGTGAACTGTATCCGGGCGACGTTTTCTAAATAAGTTTTTGAAGAAATTGCCTTTACTTTCACTCGTTGGCTTTTCCGCCGCTTCACCTTCTTCTTCGTACAAGGAATCCACTGTCACCGAATCAACCGGATCCACTTTTCGCCTTAAGCTCGATTTGAGGTAAACCCCATAAAAACCATAGGCATTTGTATCACGGCTAGTGTAACCACGCCTGGCCATTAAGCCGCCAATTAGTTTAAAATAGCCTCTTAAACTGGTGCTCAGACTACCATCACCTTCAAAGAAATACAATCCCTTTTTCGGTCTGGGGACGATATTGGCCAAAAATATACTCTCACCTAAACTAAGCTCCGAGGGTCTTTTGCCAAAATAATACCGGGCTGCTTCGCCTATGCCATACACATTTCTACCCCACTCAATAAGATTTAAATACACTTCGAACATTCTTTCTTTAGTAGAAACGCGGTTGTTTTCCATGAGCCAAACGATCAGAATTTCTTCTATTTTCCGCACCATTGTTTTCTGCCGACTCAAAAAAACGTTCTTTACCAGCTGCATGGAAATTGTACTCCCCCCTCGCTTAAATGCTTTCTCTTTAAAATTAGTTGCTATAGAACGTTGAAATGCTTTTTCAACAAACCCTTTATGGTTATAAAAAGACGGGTCTTCGGCTGTTAAAACCGCGTGCCGGAGGTAAGGCGAGATATTATTTAATGGTGTATAGTCGGAGTTTTTAGGACCAATGATAATATCGCGCATTGGTTTACCATACTCGTATGGAGTATACACGAATTCTGAATTAATTTTCTGAAAATTTGTTTTGCCCCAGCCAAGTATCCTGAAATCGTTGCTTTTATGTAACGATGAATTGATACGAACGCCATCCGGATTTTTTGAGTCAAGAAAGAAGTCAAGGCTATATTTAAGTTCCCCCGCTACTTTAATGCCTTCAAGCGATTCAAATAAACCTACCGGGAAAGAATCAAAAAGCTGCTGGGCATCAAGATCTCCCGTGTTGAGCTTTAATGCATACGTTTTTTTGGGTGAGTTGGTGTATTTGATGTAGGGATTTGCCTTTACGTTTTTCAAATAAATTACAGAAGTACTGTCGAGTGCAATAAAATTCTCTCCGATTAAGACATCTGCATCAATAGCACCGCTGGGGATGATTATGTTGTTCGCGGCAATTTTTGGATGATTAATCAACAAATTCCTTATCGCCCAAGAACCATAAATCCTAAATTCATTGCCGCTTTTTACAGCTTTTTTTAACTGTGTATAAACCGTATCAAAATTTAGTTTTAGTCCGAACTTCTTTTCAATTAGTGCCAGCTCTACTTTTTTCTTCTCAGCGTAAAGCTTAAAAGCCAATTGTTTATCGTCTGGTTTTACATCACCATCCAGGTGCCAAAGTGCTTCATTATTATTGAGGATAATATTTGATTTTAATTCGCCGTCTTCAATAGTTGCTTGTTTTGTAAAAAATCTCAATTTTTCGCCGTCATGATCGATAGATACATCAAAATTGCTCACCGACATATCCTCCGGAATTTTTGATAATAGCTGGTTCAATAGCTTATTAGCAAGCTGGGCCAAATCAGCTTTACTGGTTTTTGTGCTATCCCGATCTTTCTTTTTAAACAGAAAATCATAATTACTGATAGTGTCTTTTTTTACCAGATTAACTTTTCCATTCTTGATAATTAACCTGGCAATCTCCAGATCGCCGGTTATAAGCGGAAAAAGTTTGATACCTACATGAAGATCGTTGATATTGATCAGGCTATCACGATTTTTTGGGACAATAGAAATGTTAGAAAAAGCAACCGTAGTTAAACCTTCAAAACGTGGATTGGTAACTTTAAGGTCAAGGTTGTAATCTCTTTTGGCTTTGTTTACAGCTTTAGAAAGTACCGTTGTCAAAATAGCTTCCCGCTTCGAGTAGGCAATAAACACGCCTATCAGGAACAGCACTAACAAAGTTGATAATGAAATAATTACGATTTTTATATACTTAGACGATGCCCGGTTATGCATGTATAAACAGAACTTTATAATTCATTAACAGGTTTTTTAAACGAAGGGGAGAGAGTTTTATTTCCAAAATGTAAATATCTGCAAATTCATTTTCCAAACAAGT
>DASVRX010000146.1:0-8148 GCA_036388375.1 Pedobacter sp.
TCTATCTGCTAGCAAACGAACAGCTGCCGTTGAAGCTGGGCTAGCTAATGCAGCTAGGTTTGATTCGGAAAAATCTTTGAATCAGATTGAAAGTATTTATAAAAGAGTTTTGAATTAAAGCATTTGGCTAGATCAAGAATACAAATTAGTTTTTTACTACTTATAAAAGAATATTATAATAAATAATGGATTTGTGTCAGGTATTTTTACTGAATGATTATTATTGATGGATTTATATTATATAAATTATAATTTCGATGTAACACATCTTTTCATTAATAAAGCATTTTAAATTATAATTCTTAAAATGCATCTATTTATCAAGATGCATTTATACTTAAGTTTGTGTATTGTATAATAAATTTATGGTTAATCAATACTCGATACTAACCAGCGTTTTCACTCCTTGATGAATTTTTTATGAAAAGGACAATCGGCTCTTGCCTACTAGGTCGGGAAAATAATTTTGATTTCATCAGATTTGTAGCTGCATTAGCTGTAATTTTTTCTCATTCCTTTTACTTAACTAATTCAACAGAACAAGAGCCGTTAATGCTCTTTACTTCCGGAAGATTTGATACAGCCCATCTAAGTGTCGCTATTTTCTTTGTCATTAGTGGGTTGCTCATAACAATGAGTTATGAAAGGTCCAAAAGCCTTCACAGCTACTTTGAGGCGAGAATCTTGCGCATATATCCAGCTTTGATTGTGGTTATATTTTGTACGGTTTTCATTCTTGGTCCAATAGCATCGTCGTATAGCTTGAAGGAATACTTTATCAATAGTCAAACGATAAAGTATTTTTTGTCTAATACATTCATGGCAAGAGTGCAATACACGCTACCCGGTGTGTTCGAGCACGGCGTATCGAATACAGTGAATGCTAGCTTGTGGACGCTGCCAATCGAGCTGGCTTGCTACTGTTTTGTCGCAGTAGCAGGATTGCTTGTTTCTAAAAAGATAAAGTCTGGTCTCATTTTAGGGGTACTGTCACTAGCAGTGTTCTATTATGTCTTCTTTAACGGGTTTAGTGCCCTACTATTTTATTTTCTTTTTGGTGCGTTATTGTATTTGTTTAAAGATAAGATAGTACTTAATGGAGTAGTGGCCGTTGTTTCTTTCTTAGTGCTGCTTGCCAATCTGCATTATAATACAGATCCAGGAGCAAACTTCGTCGTGAAAAGTATGAATATTATAATCAAAGGCGCTTCTCTAAGCTACGTTATAATGTACTTGTCTTTTATAAAAACGACACATATCAAGAATTTTGCGAAGAGCGGAGATTATTCGTATGGGCTGTATATCTGGGCTTTTCCATTGCAGCAAATTATAAGCAGGTCGTTTGAGGGCTTAAATGCATACTCTCTATTTGTATTAAGCGCAATTGCTACTTTGTTTTTTGCTGCTCTATCTTGGCATCTTATAGAAAAGAATGCGCTTCGATTGAAGAACAAGCTAGTATATAAGCAAACACAACCGTATGCGAATGTGGGCGTATAATGACAAACGCTAATATTGCTATGATATGTACATTCAACGCTTAGCAAAGAATATACACTCTGGGAGTAAGGATCTTCAAGGTGTTTTGAAGCGCAAAGTAACATGAAAGAAAAAAATGCTGATAGGGTTACCATTCTGCTAGCTACCTACAATGGAGCTAAGTACGTTGGTGAGCAGATTGATAGTATACTTAAGCAAACGTATACAAATTGGCATTTGATAATCAGGGATGATAAGTCTTCTGATAATACTAATATAGTTTTAGCTGAGTACCAATCTAATTATCCTGATAAAATAACAGTTGTTAAAGACAATCTAAATAATCTTGGCGGTACATTAAACTTCAACGCTTTATTGCAAATAGCTAATAAGGAAAAATACATCATGTTGTGCGACCAAGATGACTTTTGGTTGCCTGACAAAATAGAGTCTACTTTAGCGGAAATACTTAAGTTAGAAGAGCAGTATGGAGAAGATTATCCTTTGCTGGTTCATACTAACTTCCACTACGTAGATTCAAATCTAAACATAATAGAGTCTAGGAAAGATTTTAAAGCAACAAAAATAGTTGATTTAAATCTATGTCATTTACTTGCTCAGAATCCTATTTATGGTTGCACAGTAATGATGAATAAGAAGTTGGCTCAAGTTGTTGGAGATATACCGGCTACTGCGGAGAACCACGATTATTGGATTGCAATGGCTGTAAGTGCATTTGGTAAAATATCGTATTTAGATAAAAAGACCATATTGTACAGACAGCATGGTAATAATGTTTCTGGAAGCTATGATGATGACTCTTTTTCAAAAAGATTCAAAAGAATATTTATACATAAAAAGAATATTAAGGATGCAGCAAATAAGATAGGTATGGCTGAGTCTTTTAGAGCTAAGTATTTAAATACTCTAACTGTTAGCCAACTTAATCTGATAGATAATTTTATAGATTTTTCTAAGAATAAACGTTTGTTATTAGTGTTTCAGAATTTGAAAGATGGGGTGCGTAGGCAAACATCTATGCAAACGTTTCTGTTTTATGTCAGCGCTTATTTCTCAAAAGTATGACGATGGATTTTTAAAATGTTAAGTTGATGTATGTGTTTAGCTTGTGGATATGCTTATTGCCTGATGATAAATTAGGGGCTGATAGTGTTTACGGCTTGTTATTGTGATTAAAAATGAATTAAAATATATTAAGAGTTTTAATAAATTAAAAAAGAATGTTTTCGTAAATACTGCGTAGCTTTAGGTATTTCCAAGTTGTGAGAACTTTACTCGAGCATTATGAAATTTGCTCTGGTATTTTCTAATAAATACAGGTGCTTCCGAGAGGGCGGCTTATGCTAGCCTCACGGGAGCATTTTGCAAACAAAAATTCATGAATGTACTCCATGTTATTGCAGGAATGGACCCCAAAATGGGTGGTGTGTGTCAAGCAGTGCGAACAATTGCTGCTGGTCTTGCTGAATTAGGAGTTCATAATGAAGTTGTTAGTTTAGACGCTGCGGACGCCTCTTTCCTCGCCGACGATCCACTCCAAATCCATGCTTTAGGCCCGGGGAAAGGTCCTTGGGGTTATAGCCCTAAGCTAATCCCGTGGTTCTACGCCAATTTTTCGCGCTTTGACTGTGTCATTGCTCACGGGCTCTGGTTATATCAAACCCACGCAACTGAGAAGGCCCTACGACTTTTTCGAAAACAGCAACCCGCTGACGAGTCTGTACCTAGGTTCTATGTTATGCCGCATGGAATGTTGGATCCTTACTTTCAGCGCGCTGAGGGTAGAAAGTTAAAAGCATTAAGAAACTGGGCATATTGGAAGCTAATTGAGGGACGTGTTATTAATAACGCCGATGGGGTTCTATTTACTTGTGAAGCCGAGCGTCTTCTGGCGCGTGAGCCATTTCATCCTTACCATCCGAAGCGTGATGTTGTGGTTGGTTTGGGAGTAGAAGAGCCACCAGCCTATTCACCAAGGATGGAAGAAGCTTTCTTGGAACGATGTCCTGAACTGAAGGGTAAGCCATATATCCTCTTTCTAAGCAGAATTCATGAAAAGAAAGGAGTTGACCTTCTCATAGATGCATACATCACTACCGAAGAGAAGCAAGCAAAGGCTGACGCGAAAGTTTCCGTCTCCGCTATCCCTACTTTATCTACGACCACGCCGCTACCTACCGCTGGGCCATCGCATTTGGTAGTTGCTGGTCCTGGGCTGGAAACTAGCTATGGCCAAAAGATGAAAGAACTGGCTTCAGGTTCAAACGAAACCAGGACAAGTATTACTTTTCCTGGGATGCTTACAGGTCTGGCTAAGTGGGGAGCTTTTTACCATTGTGAAGCCTTCGTGCTGCCAAGCCATCAGGAAAACTTTGGCATCGCGGTAGTAGAAGCTCTCGCTTGTAATAAGCCAGTCCTGATTTCAAACCAAGTGAATATATGGCGAGAAATTCAAGAAGGTGGAGGAGGAATTATTGCGGATGATACACTTGGGGGCACGCAAAAATTGCTGGAGCAATGGGGACAATTGTCAACAGAACAAAAATTGTCTATGGGCCAGCAGGCACGTGCTTGCTTTGTCAGAAATTTTGCAACAGGCCCAGCAGCGAGCAGATTATTAAACGCAATAGCTAAATAATAAGGTTCTGGAAATACAGTATTAAATAATAGGTCATGCTTTTGTGCTGACAGACGATTTGATGCTTAGCTATGTTTGTGCGTTGCCTATGAAGTTGTACTTCTCCGTAATATACGCATTGACTTTCGTGTATAATGTAGCCTCTGTTAGGAAAATAAAATAATTATTTATGTAAACTTTAATAAAGAAATAAATTTATATAGTCCCATGTAATAGTTTTAAAGGATACAAAATAATTGATTTTTCTACTATTCATGTTGAATAGATTAATCAATGCTTTGAGCTTTATCTTGAATTTGTTAATTGAGATTTTGTAGCATATCTGGCATTTTTAATTTTAAGCATTGGTGATATAATATCCAATGATTTTGTTGAATATGTTGGAATAATTTTATGCAAATTCGCTTTAACGAAAAAAGTGTAGAAAGTTTAGAGCATAGATTCTAATAAATGTTTTTGTAAATGCAAACAGACCTTTCAAAATTTGAGACGGGAGATTATAGAGCAGGACCCAAATTTAAAGTATTGATTTGGTATTTTGTTAATTACGGTATTCTGAATAGTCCCCTTCCTTGGCCCTACAAATTTAAACGAGCACTCTTACGGCTTTTTGGCGCCAAGGTGGGAAAAGGTTTAGTAATTAAACCCCATGTAAGAATCAAGAATCCATGGCGGTTAACTATTGGAGATAATTGTTGGATAGGTGAATCAGTGTGGATTGACAATCTAGAAAACGTTGACATAGGAAGTAACGTGAGTATTTCACAAGGAGCAATGCTACTGACTGGTAATCACGATTATACAATCAGTAGTTTTCCTTATCGGTTAGGCAGGATAAAAATTGAAGATGGAGTTTGGGTAGGAGCTCAGTCCGTAGTGTGCCCAGGTGTCACATGTGCATCACACTCAATTCTCACCGTAAACTCTGTAGCAACAAAGAATCTGGAAGCTTGGAGTATTTACGCGGGGAACCCAGCGGCATTTATTCGAAAGAGGGTAATAACCGAATAGATTATCCCGTAATAAGAAGCTGTATTAGCAAGTTGTAGCTAGTAGGGCTATGCTATTTTGTTATTTCGTTAATTTATATATTTCTGTAATAAGCAAACTAGCGCAAGATGGCTACACTTGTAAAACCAAGTGTGAAAATGTCTCAAAATGAAAAAACGAATTCTGCTGATTGGGTATAACTTTTATCCTGAGCCTACTGGTATTGGAAAATATAGCGGCGAGATGATTCAGTGGTTAGCTGAAAAGGGATATGATTGTACTGTTATAACTACGTATCCATATTATCCTTATTGGAAAGTTCAGGAGCCTTACCATAAGAAAAAATTTTGGTACACAACTGAGCAAAAGAACTTTCCATCCGGTGGGAAGATAAAGCTTTACAGGTGTCCAATGTATGTTCCTGCAAAGCCTTCTGGTATGAAAAGGATTTTGTTGGACTTTTCGTTTTTGATTACTGCTTTTTTTAAGCTGCTTCAGTTGTTGCCAGGAAGAAAATTTGATTTTGTAGTAACGGTTGTTCCTTCTTTTCAGTTTGGCTTATTAGGAGTTATTTATAAGAAATTCAGGAAAGCAAAATTTGTCTATCATATACAAGATATGCAAATTGAAGCTGCCAGGGATTTACAGATGATAAAATCTGAAAAGGTAATTAAGACATTATTAGGATTAGAAAAATACATTTTTGATAACTCGGATTATATTAGCAGTATATCTGAGGGCATGGTTTCCAGAATTCAGGAGAAAGCGAAGAAGGATATTTTTCTGCTTCCTAACTGGGCCGATGTGAATCTTTTTTATCCCATTGTGGATAAAGCAGTTGTAAAGAGGGAGTTTGGATTTGAGCCTACGGATAAAATAGTCTTGTATTCCGGGGCAATTGGGGAGAAGCAAGGCTTAGAAGCGATTTTGTACGCAGCCAAAGAGCTTGTGCAACATCAAAACGTCAAATTTATAATATGTGGCTCAGGGCCTTATAAGGAGAAGCTCCAGAATTTGGCCACGGAGCTGAGTCTGCAAAATGTCATTTTCTTCCCTTTACAGCCCTTTGAGAAATTCAACCAATTTTTAAATCTGGCTGATATTCATTTGGTTATTCAAAAGGCTACCGCTAGTGATTTAGTTATGCCTTCTAAGCTGACGACCATATTATCGGTGGGGGGGCTAGCTTTGATAACGGCCAATCCCGGCTCAGGGCTACACTCGCTGGTTCAGAAATACAATATGGGGCTGCTGGTCGGGGCTGAAAATCAGCTGGCTTTGAACGAGGGATTGCGCAAGGCGTTGACAGGAGAAAGTGCTGAGGTGCGCAAAAATGCCCGCGCTTATGCGGAGCGCTACCTGTCTATCGATAAGATTATGGAGTCGTTTGAAGAACTCATGCGAAACGCCTAAGACGTAACACGACGTTGGGGTGCTTACCTGGCTTTGAGCAATAAACCTAGGTACGTTCGCCGATAAAAAGATTTCGTTTATAAGAGCTTTTTTCTCAGGCACGCGGCTGCACTGAAAATACCCTGGCGGTGTTCGAGCCCGAATGGTGCGTGGGTAAACAAAGCGAGCCGAATCGGCTAAGCAGAACAGTAGACCTAGGTTCAAGCTATTTTGATAAGCCTTTTGTCGGCTAACGGAGAAGACTCTTAGAGCTGTATTTTTCTGGTAAGTTTTATGATATATAGCTTACTAGGAGTAACAGCTGTGTAAGAGAGACAGCGGTGCTTCGGCTAAACTTGTTTACTTTTGCGCCCACTTTGCCAGGGCGCAAACTGCCCAGTCTCTTCTAATTGCCGCTAATCAATGGGCTTCTTCAACTTTCTTACGAGTGACATTGCTATTGACCTGGGCACGGCCAATACGCTCATCATCCACAACGATAAAATCGTGGTGGATGAGCCCAGCATCATTGCCAAAGACCGTACGACCAATAAGGTAATTGCCGTGGGCCGGCAAGCGCAGCAAATGCACGAGAAGACCCACGATAACATAAAAACGATTCGTCCCCTGAAAGATGGGGTAATTGCTGATTTCCACGCCGCTGAGGAAATGATCAAGGGTATGATCAAGATGATCGATTCGCGGCGGCGTTTGTTCCAGCCATCCCATCGCATGGTCATCTGTATTCCTTCGGGCATTACGGAAGTAGAAAAGCGCGCAGTACGCGACTCGGCTGAGCATGCTGGCGCGAAGGAAGTTTGGATGATTCAGGAGCCGATGGCGGCGGCGATAGGAATCGGTATTGACGTAGAGCAGCCGATAGGCTCCATGATTATTGATATTGGTGGAGGCACAACCGAAATTGCGGTAATTGCGCTGTCTGGTATTGTCTGCGACCAATCTATCAAAACGGCCGGCGACGTATTTAACCAAGACATTCTGGACTATATGCGTCGGCAGCATAACCTGCTTATCGGTGAGCGTTCGGCAGAGAAGATCAAGATTGAGGTAGGAGCGGCGCTTACGGAGCTGGAGAACCCGCCGGCCGACTACGAAATCCGGGGTCGTGACCTGATGACTGGTATTCCGAAGGTGATCAAAGTGACGTCTTCTGAAATTGCCATTGCCTTGGATAAGTCGGTGGCTAAGATTGAAGAAGCCGTACTGAAGGCGCTGGAAATCAGTCCGCCGGAGTTGTCCGCCGATATTTACGACAATGGTATTCATCTGACCGGTGGCGGTGCACTGCTGCGAGGTCTCGACAAGCGTTTGGCGGCTAAAACCAAGCTTACCATGCATATTGCCGATGACCCCTTGCGGGCTGTGGTCCGTGGCACTGGCGCTACCATCAAAAACCTAGACGGTTTCCGGGGAGTACTTTTAACTTAATTTTGAGTGTTGAGTGTTGAATGTTAAATGATGGATAGACGCTTGCTGGCGCAGGCGGCGGGTCAATCAGCTAGCCCATTTAACATTCAACATTTAACACTCAACATTTCAAAAGTTGCGCAATCTTTTCGCCTTCCTTTTCCGCTACCGGGGCATTCTGGTGTTCGGGTTGTTGGAGG
>DASVRX010000147.1:0-12729 GCA_036388375.1 Pedobacter sp.
GGGACTGAAATTATTAATATTATCTGTTACCGCGATTCCCAAATTGCTTTGCTTTAAGGCTCCTGCATCGTTTAAACCATCGCCAAACATCATCACATTTTTACCTTGCCCTTGGAGGTTTTTGATATAATTAAGTTTATCGTGAGGAGATTGCTTGAAGTGCATTTGGCTCTGTGAAGTAAAAAACTCAGCAAGGTTAGCTCTCTCATTTTCATTATCTCCGGAAATGAGGTGAAGATCAAACTGAGTTGAAAGCTTTTCGAAAAGAGCACTAAGCCCTGGCCTCCATTGATGATTGATCTTGAAGTATCCTTTATAAACTCCGTCTATCTCCAGGTGAACACATGATGAATCGTTTTTTACATGAGATGCTGAAAGAACTATTGCTGGATTACCTAAAATAAGATTCCGGTCGCTGACGCTACCCAGTATTCCCCTTCCCAGAAGCTCTTGAAAATTAGAAACAGAGAAAAACTGATCAGGCTTAAGCCATTTAATAATCTCGCGACTTAATGGGTGGTTTGAATTTCTCGCCAAGGATGCGGCAAAAATCTTTTCCTGATTCGTCAACTCACCTACAAAAGTTAAGTTAATCGCGTCAGGAGATGTGATAGTTCCTGTCTTATCAAAGACAATTACGTCAGCTTTAGCTAATTGCTCAACAGCATCAGTGTTTTTTAAAAAGAACTGGTGTTTATCGAACATAGCTAATACGGCGGAAAGCGTAAAGGGCGTACTGAGTGATAGTACACAGGGACAAGCCACAATAAGAACTGCGGTAAAGGCATTCCAGGCCCTGGCCGAATCTTCGGCATAGATCCAAAAACCGGTTGCAGAGAGGGCAATTGCAAAAGTTGCAAGACTGAAATACTTCGCTACACTATCATTAAAATTTCGAGCTGGTTTCTGGCTTGAAAAAGTCTCATTATTCCATAAATTGGTTAGATAACTTTGGGAAACGGGCTTTATAACTTCAAGTTCTACAGCTTCGCCAACCTGCTTTCCGCCGGCATACACAATTTCGCCAAGAACCTTTCGAACAGGCTCCGCTTCACCTGTAACGAAACTAAAATCGAAAAACCCTTCACCCTTCATTAAAATGGCATCAGCAGGAATGATTTCGCTGTTCCGAATAAGTATTCTATCGACCAAACCAATCCCCGAAAGAGCAACAGAAGTTTCTTTACCATTTTTTAAAACGGTTACTGCAACGGGGAAATAAGATCGATAGTCTCTCTCAAACGAGAGATGATAATAGGTGCGCTGCTTCAACCATCGGCCCATTAATAAAAGAAATACTAATCCTGTTAAGGTATCTGTAAAACCTGCCCCAGTTTGTGTGGTAATTTCAAACACCGTTCTGAGGAACAGCACTGCAATAATTAGGGCCAGAGGTGCATCGAGATTGATTAATCGATTTCTGAGTGCAGCCCATGCAGATGTAAAAAATTCTTGGGCACAATAGAATGTTACCGGAACAGCAAAAGCCAGGTTTAACCAGCCGAAAAGCGATTTAAACTGCAACTCAAAATCGGACAATCCAAAGTATTCCGGGAAACTGAAAAGCATCACATTTCCCATACATAAGCCGGCAACTGCAATCTTTTTTATAAGCTCACGGTTAACGGAGCCCTTCTTTTCTTTTACTACATCCTGTAAGCTGATTAAAGGCTCATATCCTACAGACACCAGCAATTCAACTAGCGCCCTTAACGATATTTCGGTGTGCTTAAAGGTGACGGATACTTGTTTTTTAAGAAAATCGATACGGGAATGAACCACGCCTGAATTTAATTTATGCAAATGTTCTAGTAACCAGATGCAAGAACTGCAATGTATCGAGGGGATGTAAAATGTGATAACGGTTAGGGTTTCATTTTTGAAATCTACCAAATCGGCTGTGATGCTGTCTTCATCGAGATAGGCGTACTGCTGGTCTTTTAACTTTTGCATTTGGCCCGGTGTATCGTTATATCGATAATAATCACATAAACTGTTTGACGATAGAACCTGATAAACGCTCTGACAGCCGATACAGCAAAATTGCTTGTCGTCGAAACGATAAGCGGCATGAGCTATTTCAGTTCCGCAATGGTAGCATTGCTCCTCGGTAAGGGTTTGTGTAGCAGCCATGAAGTTTCTATGCTACAAAGATTAGCGGTAACCGGCTATTTTTATATGATTGAGATTATCAGCGAAAATGATTTTAGTCACATATCGCTAGTTGAGAAAGTTCAAGAGGTGCCAACAGCTATAGTTCCGCAGATCAGGCTACGGGTGCCTTTAACCTCGAATAAGCAATTATTGAGTCTTTGATTAACCCTTATCTGACAGGCTAGACGACTTTTATAATCTGAATCAGGAAGAAGATCCAGCGTATCCATTTCGGCATCTTCCGGCTCAGGAAGTTGATCCAGGCCCTGCAACACGATAACATGACAGGTAGCGCATTGTGCAATCCCACGACAGGTTGCCGGTATCGGGTAACCCGAAGCCTTTAGAACTTCCATTAAACTTAAACTATGTAGGCAGGCACTTCGATGTCCTGTATTTGAGCGTCTTTGTCTTTAACTTTAAAACTTATCATAACCTATTATCCCGAGATAAGACCTGATTATTGATTGATGTCTGAACTTAACTTAGTTTGAAACTGCCTCATCAACGCCAATTTGTATATCGTCTATCTCATGCCGCAATTCTCTAAGATCGTTTTCAAACAATTTTATATGCGTTTTTAAGGTGTTTTTCAAAGCAGGAATGAGCTGATGATAATAGCTGATTCCGATAAGCAACTGTTCTTTAAAGCGCTCCAGCTGCTTTTGCTTTTTATCACTTAATTCAGGTTTTTGAGCTTCAATATCCTTCTTTAGATAATCGACATACAGCTTCAACTCATTAATAAATACGTGGGGACGATTGCTATCCTTCAAAAGATTTACTCTTCCATAAATATGATCTACCATTTCTTTTAATGAGTAAATGGAAGAGAAGTAAGCGGTATTCGGACCGGGGCAAATAGCCACCGCACTGTTTTCCTTCGGTTTAAGGATATTATTTTTGATATAAACTGAAGTTGTTAAACCCTGGCATAAACAGATTTTTTCGGTGATCTGCCTGAATTGATCCTGGTAATCGTTAGCCGGAAGTTCAAGCTGATCGAGTTGCTTCAACTTCAAGTTCTGATATTCCCGTGAAGCGGTACAAATAGGCTGTTCGGTAAACTCGGTGTTAGACACCAAAAACTTTTTGGTACAGGGGCTGCCCGGTCTACCTTTTGCCAGACGCTCGAGTCGCTGAACTTCTGAAGTACTTTTTTTGAAATTATTAAAAGGAATTCCTAAAGGAGATGCCCCACTGACGTAAAAATCATCCTCTGAAGCGCCCTTTAAACAATTAAGCATATTTTCGTCCACATTTGTAGCTTCTGGAACAAGTAGAAATGGGCTTCCCCATCCTGTTCCGTCAAGGTTATAATATTCCGTTAGGAATTTGTCTTCTTCAACAGTTCCAATTCCACCCTGTACGGTGATACGGGTTGCCGGCTCTGGGAAAGAACTGATTTCCTTTATCGTTAAGGCAGACTTATACATCTGCAGAAGCTCGTTTGTCATTTCGAGTCGCCGCTGTTTAAAATCTTCCAGTATTGGCCCTAGCAAAAACCCTTCAGTAGCAAATGCATGGCCACCGCAGTTTAAACCGGACTCTATACGAAATTCATGCACCCATAATCCTTTTTTTGCCAGAAACTTAGCTTGTATAAACGCAGACCTTAAATCGCTTACCTTAAGAATAATATTCTTCTTTGGCGCATTATTATGCGATGGATAAAAATCCCGGAACTCTTCGAGATAACTATACAACCTCGGGTTCATTCCGGCCGAAAGTATAAGAGAAGACTCCAGGTTACTTTCTGCGAAACCCCTAAGCGAGGCTAAAGCATCGGAGAACTTTTCTTCTAAGGCTTCACCTCCTTTCGAAAAATTCATCTTATCAACCTTCGACATGATGTTTACGTCGATTGCACCTTTCTTCACAGAAAACCTTAATATTTCCTGCAGCCGGGTACGTTTAGACGGATCCTGCTCTTTTAACATTCTCGAATAAAACTGCTTTCTTATAGAAGTTTCCGGCAAAAGCCTGAAGTATTTATCTAAGTCCGAACCAGCTTCAAAAGGTTCTTGTTTAAGCGCTTCAAATTGTTCATCAAGCAAATTATGGAGCAAATTGAGATACGCCGTAATACGCCTGGCCCTATGATCGGGATCAGTCTTTGTGATTGGTTGATACGGCTTGTTATTTTGCTCAAGGTGAAATTCCCTCATCCTTTCAATCAGTTCATCGTCGACAATGGAAACAACTGACGAGATCCCAAAACGGGCAACCTTTAATGGAGTATCAATAGAATATCCTAAGCCTAAAACGGGTATATGAAATGTGTGACTCATTATTATTTTGTTAGACTGCCTTGCTAAAAATCTGGTCTGTTTGTTTATTGCTTAAAAGTCGCTGATCAAAAGCCATACAGATATTTCTTAAAAATGCTTTGCCAAGCGGCGTAACTTTCAATTCATTGTAATCAAACTCAACAAGTTTATCTTGTTCCAAAATGGCCAGGCGCTTAATTAATTGCAGATCGGTTTTGTTTATTTTTGTATAGCCCCTGCACATCAAATTTGTAATCTCTCTGCGATTTGCAAGATCTGTTTCGGTAAGCACATGGCCTTTCATCAGGGGAAACCCGCCGTCACTAACCTGCTTTAAATAAACTGATAATTGTTTGGTGTTTTGAGCAAAGGCGTATAAGCTATCACTTATCGAAGAAACGCCAAGCCCTATCGAAAGCTGCGTATATTGATCGGTATAACCCATGAAATTTCTGTGCAGGGTTCCGTTCTTTGAGGCTTGGTATAACTTATCAGTCTTCAGAGAAAAATGATCCATTCCAATGTCTTTGTAACCCGCTTCGGTTAACAACTTCCGGCCTTTTTCATATAGTGCTCTTTTCTCATTATCCTGTGGAAGATCTGCTTCATCGAAATTTCTTTGTCCGGGTTTTGTCCAGGGCACATGTGCGTAACTGTAATAAGCAATGCGATTTGGATGAAGCTTAATTACTTCTTTTATGGTATTTTCAACGCTTGATAACCGCTGCAATGGCAGACCATAAATCAGATCATAATTAATAGAAGTGTAGCCAAGTTGCCTTGCTTGAGTGGTAACTTGCTCTACC
Organism: Pedobacter sp.; assembly: GCA_036388375.1. GTDB lineage: Bacteria > Bacteroidota > Bacteroidia > Sphingobacteriales > Sphingobacteriaceae > Paradesertivirga. The sequence continues at coordinate 5,231 of DASVRX010000147.1, forward strand.
TGCTCTACAGTTTGCTTACGATTGATAATTGCCTGAACTTCCGGATCGAAATCCTGTATTCCCAGGCTCAAACGCCTGAAACCTAATTGATATAGAGTTGTGAGATGATCGAACGTAGTATTGGCGGGATGTGCTTCGAATGAAAATTCGGCATCATTTACAACATCCGCCAGCGAAAGAATTCCTTTAATCAATTTTTCGAGGTTTTCATGGCTGAAAAAAGTTGGCGTTCCACCGCCTAAATGAATTTCTCGTATCCGAGGTTTTACACCTAAGATGTCGCAATACATCGCCCATTCTTTAAGAACGGCCTGGATATAGGGCTCTTCAACACCATGATTCTTTGTGATCCGGGTATTGCAACCGCAGTAAGTGCATAAGCTTTCGCAAAAAGGGAGGTGAATGTAAAGGCTAATTCCATCCTTTGAACTTTCCTGATAAGATCTTTTAACGCTATCAAGCCACAATTCCCGGCTCCAGCTTGCCGTGTCCCAGCACGGAACTGTAGGGTAACTTGTATATCGTGGAGCTGCTACCTTATACTTTTTAATCAGATGGGAGTTCATGCTGAGAGGATATTTGGAGTTACCTTCATTAATTCAGCTTCAAAGTCGGGAGAAATACTATGGTTCTTTTCTGCTTCCCAGAGATCAAGGTTTCTGATCGTTTTTTCTGAAATGATTTGTAAAGCTTCTTCAGTTAAAAAAGCCATATGCGGTGTTAGCAGAATTCTCGAATGCTGGATAAGCGCTTTGAGAAGCGGGTCGCGCACAGGTTGCTTGCTATGGTTAAAAAAGAAAACGTTATGTTCAAATTCATAAACATCCAAACCCAGCTTAGCTATTTTCTCATCCTGAAGACCATCAAAAACCGCTTTAGTATCGAATATAGCACCTCTGCTTACATTTATCAGCACCACTCCATTTTTCATTTTTTTAATAGTGCGCTCATCAACCATGTGGTGAGTACTATCATTTAAGGGAACATGGAATGAGATGATATCAGATTCTTTTAACAGTTGATCGTAGGAAACCTGGCGTGCTCCACAAGCAAGACAATAATCACTTATATCTCCTACATCCGTCACTAGAATTTTAGACCCAAAACCACTTAAAATCTTTGCTAAGGCTTTCCCGGTTCTGCCTAAGCCAACAATGCCAATGGTTTTATGACTTAGCGTTGAGCCAACAAGATTGTTCAAACTAAAATCATGCTCAAGCATTTGATTATGCGCCGGAACAATATTCCTCGAAAGAGCAAGAATTAAAGCAAGAGCGTGTTCGGCAATAGATTCGGGTGAGTAGGCTGGAATATTGGCTACCTTAAGGCCAAGTCTGTGGGCCTCTTGCAGATCAATATGATCTGTCCCGGTAGATCGGGTAGCTATATATTTAACACCCATCTCCTTTAATCTTGAAAGAATGGGCGCAGAGAGATCATCACAGGAAAATACCAATACGGCATCTTTTCCTTTTGCGTAAGAAACAGTATCGACACTCAACCGGTTGGAAATGAGTGTAATTTCATGCTTCTTATTATTTGCTTTAATAAGAAGCTCCTTCTCGCACACCTTACTGCTATATGCAACTGCTTTCATACTAATTGATTTTACATCAAAATTAGCTGGAAGCTTAGGGCGAGGGTATGAGGTTAGTCAAAAGCAAAAATGATTTTCATCACTATTGCTTTATTTTTCGAAGTTTTTCTACGGATAAAATCTTAATTGTACTGCCTTCTTTTTCGATGAGTTTTTCATCCTTAAAGTCTGCTAAAGTGCGGCTTATCGTTTCATTTGCGGTGCCAACCATGGCTGCTAAATCGTCTCTGGATACCTTGATTTCACAACTCCCTGTAGACGATCCATGAAATTTCTCTGCCAAATTAATAAGTGCATCTGCCACTCTTTTTCGAACCGAGTTATAGGCCAGCTTTAAAAGCTGCTCCTGTTTTTCCTGCAAATTGCCCGATAGTAATTCAATGAATTTTTTGGCAATCCCGGGATCTTTGAACAAGAGTGCATTAAATTCATTCCTCGGAATGAGATACAACTCGGCTGTATCAATCGCTTCAGCGTTCTCGGGGTATGGCGTGTTTAAAAGAACAGATTCGTAGCCCAAGAAATCACCCGTTGTGAAAATGCCGCTGCTAATTTCCCTGCCGTCTTGATAAACCATATACGTCCGCACTCTACCGCTTTTAACCAGGTAAACATTCATTGGCTGGTCGCCATCCATGTAAATGCTTTGTTTCTTTTTATAGGTTTTAATCCGGCTGTTAAGAGAAAGATCGTTTAACAATTTCGTCGACCGAGCCTCATCGAGTAATCCTTCAAACGAAGCAGCGTTGCCCGCGTTTTTTTTCGCACGTTCGCGCTTTAGTAAACGGCTCTCGATGGCATTCAACAATTCCATGTCATCAAATGGCTTGGTAAGGTAATCGTCGGCACCCATTTCCATGCCCTTACGCATATCAGTACGCTCTGCCTTTGCTGTAAGAAAAATAAAAGGGATGTTTGCTGTTGCTTCATTCTTGTTAAGGAGATACAAAACCCCGTAACCATCCAATTCGGGCATCATGATATCACAAAGAATAATATCGGGAGGATTTGACTGCGCTAACTCAACTCCTCTTTTCCCATTCTCGGCAGTAAATACCTTAAAATCAGCCAATTCTAAAATCTCGGCAGTACTTTCTCTAATGTCCTGATTATCTTCTATAAGCAGTACCGTTCTTTTCTGATTCATTCTTTCTTAAAGATCAAAGAGATTGTGGTTCCTTTATGCTGTGCACTCTGGCAAATAACTTGTCCGCCCATCAGCTCCACATAACGTTTAACAATATTTAGTCCTAAACCCGTTCCCGGGATGTTGCCGGTATTATGAGCCCGGAAAAATGGTTCAAAAAGATTTTTTTGCTCATCTTCCGGAATTCCGATACCATTATCTTTTACTGTGATGCAAACTTCAGCCTCGTTTACTTCAGAATTAAATTCTATAAACGTATTCTCTCCCGAGTATTTAATAGCGTTCGAAACCAGGTTTACAGCTGCGTTTCTTAATAACGCCGGATCTAAGTATACCTTGCTGGTAGCGCCGGTATGCTGAAATACAATATGCTGATTCTGTTTTGCTATCAATTGCATTTCTTCGATGATATCCTCAGAAAATTTAACCAGATCAAAATGTTGTAATTCAACTTCGGTCTTACCCGCTTCAAGTTTTTCTAATGATAAAAAATCGTTTAAAATTCCGGTTAGATGACCAACTGAATTTTTGATCTTTCCGGTATGCTTTATGATATTTTCGGGGTCTGTTTTTTGAAGATATTTTTCGATCAACGATGCAGAAAGTTGAACCGAACTCAAAGGTGTTCTGAACTCATGCGATGCCATTGAAACGAACCGAGTTTTAAGATGATTAAGTTCTTTTTCCTTTTCCAGGGAATGACTTGCTTCATCTCTGGCTTTTTCGAGTTCAACAACTAAATGCTGGAGATTTTGAGTACGATCTTTTACTTTCTCCTCCAATTCCTCAGTATATTTTCGCAAAGCTTCTTCAGCATCTTTTTCCTTCGAAAGATCATGGATAAAGCCGGTGTAAATCTTTCTATTTTCATCCTCCACTTCGCTTACCGCCAACCTAAAAGGGAACGTACTGCCATCTTTTCGCAAACCTCTAACTTCTCTCCCAATACCAATAATTCGCTTCTCCCCGGTGTTTTGATAACGATGCAAATAGCCGTCGTGTGCGGTACTGTCTGGTTCCGGCATCAATACCGATATATTTTTACCGCTCAGTTCCTCCACATTTTCATACCCGAAAAGCTTTAATGCCGCAGGATTCATGCTTTCTATAAGACCACGATAGTCGATTGTGATAATCCCATCTATAGCGGTTTCGATAATAGCATGTAGAAGTTTGTGCTTATCCATTGTTTCAATTATACAAACTTAAGTTGATTAGCCAGCTTTTCATGAAAGATTAAAATAAGTGGCTCGCGCTAAAAACCTGACGAAGATCATGGTTTAGACTGATGCCTGTCACAGTAAGGAACGCACATTCAGGCCATATTTGTATTAGATAAAACATCAAACCATGACAACTGTAATAGAAGACAACGAACTAAACACCGAGCTTCAGGAACTTTATCTTAAAAGCAAAGAATGGATATCTGATTTGGATTTTCAGGCGGAAGGCCTGTTATTTTTGCGAAAGCTCTTTAACCGAAATTTAAGCCGCCTTGTAGAAGACGATTGCTTTGAATTAATAGCTCAAATAACAATCAATGCAGTTAAAATTGATCAAGCTAACTCTGATTTAAAAACCGAAATTGCCGATTTCCTGCATACCTTTGAATGCCTCATGATTCAGCCTGATATAAGACTTGAACTTGGTTTAATAGAAACTCACAATAAGTTATCAGCTGAACTCCACACAATTCATAATAAATATGAATTATTTAAAGAAAGTATCTTCGACCTAACTAAACCAAAGTTAAAAGAGAGCAAACGATAATAATTAATGACTAAAACGATTTTTATTGCTTCTTCTGAGCCGTATAGTGGCAAATCTATTATCGCTCTGGGGCTGGTGAACATGCTTTTAGGTAAAGCAAAAAAAATCGGATACTTCAAACCTATTATCAATGATATAGAATTTAACCAACGCGATGTTCACATCGAAACTATTCTCAATCACTTTAAACTACCAATAAATTTCAGCGATGCTTATGCTTTGACTTTACAGGATGCGATGCGGCATCTGGAAAATAAAAGTCAGGGAGAAATGATTGACACTGTGATCAACAAGTTTAAAAAACTTGAAGAAAACTATGATTTTACCGTTCTAGAAGGCAGTGATTTTAATGGTGAAAGTACTGCGTTTGAATTTGAAACAAATGCACTAATTGCGAAAAACCTGGGTTCTCCCGCCATTTTGGTGATATCAGGCGAGAATAAAACATCAGGACAAGTTATTCAGGCAGCCATTAACTTTTTGCGGAATTTCGAATCGCGCGAAATTCAGGTACTTGCAGTGGTGATAAATAAGCTGGATCCGGAAAGTGTCGAGGTAGTGAGGCAGGCATTAGCCAGCCAATTGCCAAATCATATTGTTTTAACGGTGATTCCTTTGGATAAAAAGCTGCAAAGCCCAACAGTTAAAGATATTTACCAGAGTCTTAAAGGAAATTTGTTATTCGGAGCAGAGCATCTCTCAAACCAGGTCGACAATTTTGTAACCGGTGCCATGCAGGTTCCCAATTTTCTTAACCATATTAAGGAGAATGTTTTAATCGTTACACCCGGAGACCGAGGGGATATTATTATCGCTGCGTTGCAGGCGAATCTTTCGGCCAGCTACCCAAAAGTGGCTGGTATCGTTTTAACAGCCGGTTCGCAACCAGAGGAGCCAATTATACGTTTGATTGAAGGATCGGAAAATGTATTTCCCATTATCTCGGTGCAAACCGGAACATTCCAGACAACCACTCAGATAGGCACCGTTAAAGCAAGCATTACCGCCGACAATCTCAAAAAAATCGAACTGGCGATTAATACCTTTAACAAGTATGTGAATGTTTCAGCACTCGAAGAAAGCATTATCACCTACAAATCGGAGGCGATTACACCGCACATGTTTCAGTACCAGCTCTCCAAATGGGCAAAGAGGCAAGTCAAAAAAATTGTGTTGCCCGAAGGCAATGATGACAGAATACTAAAGGCTGCCGCCCGCTTAACAGGCCAGGAGATTGTTACAATTATCCTCCTTGGTAATCTTATAGAGATTAACGCTTCAATTAAACGCCTGGGATTAACCCTGGATAGTGAAAGAGTGCAGATCATCGATCCCGCTAATTCTGAATATTATGAAACGTATGTAGAAACGCTCTTTGATTTGCGTAAAAATAAAAATGTAACCCGCGAAATGGCCCGCGATCTCATGACTGATGTTTCGTATTTTGGAACAATGATGGTGTATAAGGGTCATGCAGATGGGATGGTTTCGGGGGCAACCCATACCACTCAGCATACCATAAGGCCTGCTTTACAATTTATTAAAACGCGGCCGGGAATATCCACGGTGTCATCTACATTTTTCATGTGCCTTGAAGACAGGGTTTGTGTGTTCGGAGATTGCGCCGTGAATCCAAATCCATCAGCCGAGCAATTGGCAGAAATTGCGATATCATCTGCAGATTCAAGCAAACGCTTCGGCATAGAGCCACGTATTGCAATGCTTTCCTACTCCTCTGGTGATTCAGGGGCAGGTATGGACGTAGAAAAAGTTCGCAAGGCGACGGAGATTGTAAAAGAAAAACGTCCTGAGCTGAACATAGAAGGACCAATACAATACGATGCAGCAGTAGATCCGGCCGTGGGTAAACAAAAATTACCCAACTCTAAAGTAGCTGGGCAGGCAAGTGTGTTGATCTTCCCTGATTTGAACACCGGAAACAACACGTACAAAGCTGTACAGCGGGAAACCGGAGCACTCGCAATTGGCCCTATGCTTCAAGGGCTTAACAAACCGGTAAACGATTTAAGCCGGGGCTGCACCGTTGAAGATATATTCAATACAGTAATAATTACCGCCATACAAGCGCAAGAACAACAAGATCTATGAACATTTTAGTAATCAACTCCGGTAGCAGCTCTATAAAATATCAGCTTTTTAAAATGCCATCGGTCAAGCCGATTTGCAGCGGCCTGGTGGAGAGAATAGGTTTGCCTAATTCTGTTATCACACATAAAGCTGATCTCGAAAGCAATCAGGAGTCGGTTAAAATTATTTTAGATCTTAAAGATCATGAAGAAGGTATGCTTAAAGTGGGCGAACTACTAACTAAGCCTGGCATTGGCGTAATTCAAAAGCCCGATGAGATTGAAGTTGTTGGCCACCGTGTGGTTCATGGTGGCGAAAGCTTTTCAAAAACCACCGTGATTACTTCGGAAGTGAAAGAGGAAATTCAAAAACTTTTCGCCCTGGCTCCTCTTCATAACCCGGGTCATTACCTTGGAATCTCGGTTTGCGAAAAAATATTTACCAAAGCTGTTCAAATAGCAGTATTCGACACAGCCTTTCATCAAACTATGCCCGAGAAAGCTTACCGGTATGCAATTCCAAGTTCTTACTACAAAAAATACGGAATCAGGGTTTATGGTTTTCACGGCACAAGCCATAAATATGTAACCGACCAAGCCTTAAAACACCTTGGCAATCCTCACGCAAAAATAATTACAATTCACTTGGGAAACGGCTGCAGCATGGCCGCTGTGGATGGAGGGAAATGCGTTGACACCAGCATGGGATTGACGCCCTTAGACGGATTGATTATGGGAACCAGGTCCGGCAATATCGACCCATCCGTGATATTTCATTTAATGTCTGAGATTGGATATTCTATTGACCAAATAAATGAGTTACTAAATAAACAAAGCGGTATGGTTGGCCTTACTGGATACAGCGACATGCGGGACGTACGGAAATCAATGAAAGATG
>DASVRX010000148.1:0-2078 GCA_036388375.1 Pedobacter sp.
AGATTTAAGGTAAGAGTTGACGAAATTCAGGAATCTCTTTCAATGATTGAGCAATGTATTGATCGTTTACAAAAAGACCTTAAACGAACAGCAGACTTTGACCCTCGCGCCAAGCTTCCAAAAAAAATCATTCCTAAAGCACAAGATTTTTATTTTCGGGCTGAAAGTCCCAGAGGTGAATTAGGATATTATTTTATTACGGATGGAAAAAGCGAAATCCCGAAACGGGTAAAAGCGAGAGCTCCTAGTTTCCACAATTTATCAGTGATTTCTGAAATTTCCAGAGGAATTTTAATTGCTGATTTGATTGCCATAATCGGGTCTATCGATATCGTTCTTGGAGAACTCGATAGATAGATTTTTAAAAAATTGCTTCCTCTTTAAGCTCTAAGAAGCCGTCAACAGAAAGACGGCACCGTCTATCTAGTTCTAATAAACCTTGACCATAAAGGTATATTCCTCTACTTTCTTGATCTGATCAACCATGCTCAAGCCTGTTAACAGATTCTTTTTGTTAAGGAGAATACTGACATCTTCAGAACGCTTATTAACCGAATCGATAGCAGCCAAAACATATTTAGATTTGATCGCAAAGCCGGTACCATCAGCCAGCGACTGCTTACCTTTTATTACCCCAATCACATTTCCTTTACTATCTAACAATGGCCCACCACTATTACCATTGTTTACCGAAATATCTACCTGATATTCGGTAGTATCGCCTTGGTAACCAGTTTTTGAGCTCAGGTAACCTTTACCTAAAACGTAATCATCTTTAGGAAACCCGATGGTATATACATTTTCGCCCACATCAGACGAAGACCTTTTAAATGAATAAGGCAAGTTTCCAAACGATTTAAAGTTCGCATCATTAATCTTCAAAATAGCAACATCAAACTGAGCATCTTCATAGACTACCTCAACTTTATAAGCATCGCCTTTGGCGTTTTGAATATACACTGAGTCTGCGCCTTTGATCACATGACTGTTAGTTACCACATAGCCATCCGATGTTAAGGCAAAACCGGTACCTCCAAACAGACCTGGATTAACTGGCCCCTTAATATTGCGAAGAATTTCCTTCTGATCTTTTTTAACCTGCTTTACTTCCCGCTTTAACGCATTATAATCAGACTTTGTAGCATTTTTATGAGAGAAGTAACCTGTTGACAACAGTGACGAGTATACGGCAAGAATCGCTACAGAAGCTGCAACAGCGGCATTAACTTTATACTTATTCCATAAAATACGAATAAGAGTAGAAGTTGGAAGTGCATCTTCTTTCATTGTTTGAATATCCAGTGTTTCGTGGATAGCATTCATATCAGAAATGAGTTTCTTCTTTTTTCCGTAACTGCTCAAAGTAGCAAGAAATGTTTGATGGGCGACTATTTGCTGATCAATGGTTGGATTCTCTAAACGCAATTTTTCAAATGCCTGAAACTCAGCATCAGTCATTGTACCATCCAAATAAGCCTCAATACGTTCTGTCAACTCCATTTTATTATTATTATGTACTGAAAAAAAGTTTCTTCAGCCGTTGCAGGCATTTATATTTCTGATTTTTTGCATTATCAGCATTGGTATAACCTAGTGTGTCACAAATCTCCTGCATAGATTTGCTATTCATATAAAACTCTTCAATGATGGTTCGGCAAGGTTCACCTAAATGAGCTAATGCTTCATCCATCTGATTAAATTGCCGGTCTTTCTCTTCATGATATTCTAAATCATGTTCAACAGCAATTACATCTTCAAAATCCGAAATGCTACCTGAATTCCGGCCTTTAACATTTAAACGCTTAAGCCATAATCTTCTGCATACAGAGTATAAAAATGTCTTGAGCTTGCTGTTTAACTCAAAGTTTCCAGCCTTTACTTTATCATAAAGAACGATAACCGCTTCCTGAAAAATATCCTTTGCATCATCTTCAGATCCGCTGTTGGTAATTATTAATTGTAACACCATCGGAAAATAAGATTTATATATCCCTTCAAGTGTCTTTCTCGAGTCATTAAGAATACCTAAAACAACCTCGCTATCTTCTGGTACTGAACTTTTTATCTCTCTGCTCACT
>DASVRX010000149.1:0-15219 GCA_036388375.1 Pedobacter sp.
TTCACGTTATGAGGGTAAATTTAGAAATGAAACGGCACCAGTGTTTCCACACGACATTCCGGCGAGTCGAAATACTGGCGGGGTTAATATCAGAAATAACCCCTTAGGCAACACCTTCACATTTGATTTTGCCAAAGCGGCAATCGCTAATGAGCAGATGGGAAAAGGCGGCAACACTGATTTCTTGGCTATAAGTCTATCCTCACCCGATTATCTCGGCCATCAATTTGGCCCCAACGCTGTCGAGATAGAAGATATGTATCTAAGGCTCGACAGAGATATTGCGAACTTTTTAGAATATCTGGATGCAAGTGTTGGGAAAGGCCAGTACACACTTTTTTTATCAGCCGATCACGGCGCAGCACACAACCCTAACTTTTTGATAGATCGTAAAATTCCTGCAGGAGTGTTTTTAGGATCAAATGTCAATGAGATTAATGCGATTCTGTTGAAGAGATTTGGAGTGGATAAGATAGTTAGAAGCTTGGCTAATTACCAGGTACATTTCAATTACCCACTTATTAATGAGAAGGCGTTGGACTTAAATCTGATTAAAAAGGAAGTTATTGCTCACTATAAAAATCAGAAGGATATTACATATGTGGTAGATTTAAAAAATATAGGAAACGAGCCTATTCCTGATGCATTGAAATCAAAAATAGTTAATGGCTATAGCGAAAAGCGCAGCGGGGAAATCCAAATTATATTAAATCCGGGTTATTACTCCGGATCTGGGCCCAATATCACAGGAACTACTCACGGCACATGGAATCCTTATGATACCCATATTCCGTTGGTCTTTATGGGATGGGGAATTAAACAAGGGAAGTTAAATCGCTTAACTACCATGGCTGATGTTGCATCTACACTTGCAGCATTGTTGCGGATCCAGGAACCTAATGGAAATATAGGATTACCGATTACCGAAGTTTTAAAGTAGCACCGTGAGAAAGTTCATATCCAAACTTCATTACTTAACGCAAGACCTTGACGATCGCAGTCATGTCAAGCAAGCTCAACTAGCCTGCGAGGCTGGTTGCAAGTGGCTGCAATATCGTTGCTTTACTAAGAATGATGAAGCAATGTTAGAGGAGCTTCATCAAATAGCATCTATTTGTGACGATTGGGGCGCAACTTTAATTGTTACTGATCATGTTCACTTGCTCAACCAAGCAGATATACAAGGTGTACATATTGAAGATATGGAGGCCGATTTTTCAACCATCCGTGAGCAGATTGGTCCCGACAAAACTTTGGGTGCATCTGCCCATACCTTTGAGCATATTCAACGGATTGTTGAAAGCGGAGTAGTGGATTATGCGGGTTGCGGGCCGTTTGGCTTCACCGATACAAAGCCAAATGATTACAACTTGTTAGGTTTTGAGGGATATCAGGCTATCATAGAAAACATGAAAAGATCTGGAGTTGAGTTTCCCGTACTTGCAGTGGGTGGAGTTACCCTTGAAGACATTGAAAGACTCATGCTAACAGGTCTTTATGGAATTGCTCTTTCAGCCGCTGTGAATAAATCCGACAATCCAGCCAAAGCTTTTAAGGACATTTATAACAAAGTGTACTAAGTCTTGTTATTTTTGTGCTATGTCGTCACACCACATCATCCGAGAAAAACAAGAACCAGCTTTGCTGATTATGAATCTGGAAGGGTTCAATTATGAGAACCTCGGACAGCTTTTAGAGTGGAGCCCAACGGTAATTGTCGACGAGCAGGTTTTTGAATCTGTCGATTCGATGGGGATTAAGATCGATGCGATTGTAAGCAAGAACCATTTTTTTGATGAGCAGCCGGGTACTTTGATTATCCCTACTGAAGACGACCCCTTACAGGATGCGCTTAAATTCCTTACCGGCGAACAATATCCGGCGGTAAATATCATTACAAATAATTTCGCAGCTAAAGATTTCGCCCTCTTTGTTGAACGCATTGACATTGTTGTTCTTACGCCCGACAAAAAAATATTTCCGGTTAAACCGGGATTTAGCAAATGGCAAACCGCCGGCGAAGAAATTGAGATTCTTCTGGAAGCTACAAAGTTTCACTATTCTGGTCTGGTTCCAATAACAGAGCACATTTTTGAAACGGAGAAGGAAGGTTTTTATACGCTTACTTTCGAGCAGCCTTTTACGTTTATTGCGGAGAGGTTATAATTAAGAAAAACTTGTTATGCAAGGAATCCACCACTTCGAAACCTTTCTAATCACGGGGATCTTATTAAATCTTACTCCAGGAAACGATACCATATTTATTTTAAGCAAGAGTATTGCACAAGGTAAAAAAGCAGGGATTATTTCTGTCTTAGGTATCGCAACTGGAAGCGTGATTCATACGGTTTTGGCTGCATACGGACTCTCGGTAATCATCACCAAATCGCTTTTAATTTTTAACCTGATAAAATACGCCGGTGCAGCATACCTATTTTACTTGGGTTACAAGATGTTTAAAGATAAAAGTGAGTTAAATACTCGAATCATTCAACGTCATAAAGCCATAAATTATATTAAAATATATGGCGACGCTATTCTTACTAATGTGTTAAATCCCAAAGTCGCACTATTCTTTATTGCGTTTCTGCCACAATTCATCAACCCTGATGCGACGAACACTATGTTGCCTTTTATGGTGCTTGGAGCCACATTCATTCTAACCGGTACAACCTGGTGTTTGATTTTGGCCGTATTTGCATCAACCATTTTCGCAAAATTTAAGTCGAACACTAATATTGCCGTCTACTTTAATAAAGTATGCGGACTATCACTTATCGCACTCGGAATAAAAGTGGCTTTTACTGGCAGAAAGTAATTCAATTCTTGATGGTATTTATACGCTTCGCATCGCACCATGATATTCCATTCATTACAGAGCTGGCCTATGATATCTGGCCGAAGACCTATGAAAGTATTCTGTCATCAGCGCAAATAACCTTCATGTTGAATGATATGTATTCGCATGAAAGCTTGCTTAGGCAATTTAAAAATGGCCACCTCTTTCTTATCGCATTGAAGGAGAATCGGCCGGTTGGCTTTGCATCTTTCTCCGTTTTAGACAGCACGCAACGGGTATATAAAATTCATAAGTTGTACCTGCTTCCAGCCGTTCAGGGAAAAAGATTGGGGAAACAATTAGTGAATTTTATTGAAGATGATATTCGGCTTAAAGGCGCAGAAGTTTTAGAAGTGAATGTCAATCGGAATAATCCGGCTTTAAATTTTTACCTAAAATCCGGTTTTGAAATCAGCAGAGAAGTCGACATTCCTTATCATCAATTCGTTATAAACGATTATGTGATGAGAAAAAAGCTTTAGGGCTTTTTAGTCTCAAGCGGTGGAATTCTTCGCGGTGTTTCTGTTCCCGCTACAATGCCACGAGAGCTCAAAGCAATAGCACTTATGGTGGAAGCGATATTCTCAACATTCAGCGTTTCAAATTCATCATTCACCGTATGATAAAATTTGTCTGAGTCAATCTGGTCGGTTGAAATGGTATGTGCCGGAACACCCAACGCCGCAAGAGTAGCATTATCGCTGCGGTAGAATAGATTTTGTTGAGTGTAGGGATCGGGGTGAAAGGTAAAACCCGTTCCTGCAAGATTCTTCTGCAGGATACTGCCAAAATCCGAGTGATCAAATCCGGTAATGAAAGCTGCATTCTTCCCAAATTTAGATTCCTTGCCAATCATCTCAATATTGAACATGGCTACCACTTCCGTGGGATTTAATTGATTAGAGAAATATTTAGAGCCCAGCATGCCGGATTCTTCTCCTGTAAATGCTACAAAAATTAGTGTGCGTGCGTTGTTGTTTAATTTCTTATAGTATTTGGCGAGCGAAATTACAGCGGTAATTCCAGTTGCGTCATCATCGGCACCATTGGCGATTGAATCTCCGTCGGCTGCTTCAATAATTCCCAGATGGTCGTAGTGTCCGGAGAAAATAACATATTCATTCGGCCTGGTTTTGCCGGGAATAATACCGGCCACGTTAAAAAGGGGAGACCGTTCGACTTTGTTAGTGAAACTAATTTGGTAATTTTTGATTTTGTCATTGTCGCCAAGTATAAATGCGGCAGCTTTTTGATCATCGGGTTTATCAACGACTCTTTCCGACATAAAGTAAGATCTCATCCTGTTAAAGGCATCTAAAAATTGCTCATCAACAAAAACTACTACCGGCTTTTTTAAAGCCATAATCTCCTTGTATCGAGTCATAAATGCCTCGCCGTCTCTGATGAACTGAATTTCAGCTTCGCTACCCTGGTTCCAATTTAACGAAGTCTTATCGGTGATAAAAAGCAGATTTTTGCTTTCAATGACAGCATCGTTTACAGTTGCCCGATAATTTGCAGGCGAGATGCTTAAAAGCGAAAATTCCTGACGAAAGTCCTTTTGCCCAGTAAGTGGCATAAGACCTATTTCTTTGAATTCACTTTCGATAAACGTTGCAGCCTTTTCTATACCCGGACTAAAAATCGCCCTGCCTTGCATCTCATCCGACGATAGGGTTCGAATAATCCTTTCAACATCGCCTTGCTTCACGAGAAGGTTGGACTTTTTTACGGTGCAAGAAATGAGTAATATGATTAACAGAGATAACAAAAAGTGTTTCATGATGCTATTCCCAGGGATGATTTTCTAACTCCCGCGAAGATTTTCCTACAATAATCTTCTTTTGTTTGTGAATCTCAGTTTCAACTTTAGTATCATGCACACCATCCGTTACAGCAATATCCAAGTCTTTTGTTTTATGTGACCCATGCACAGCTGATTGTTCAACATTTTCTAAAGCAATATCATACGGACCGATAGGGCTCATTAACTTTACAAAAACCGGGAGACATTCGAAAAGGATAAATAACATTCCGATAAAAGCGATTGCCATGTATGTGCCAAAATCTCGCGAACCATCGGCATTAAAACTTAGCTGACCTAACGCCCAGTTGCGGTCGGCAAAGCCGGCAACATTTGCCAGACTATCCAGCTGTTTACCACTAAACATCCTTTCGGTAGTGATCCCTTCCATTTCCTTCCTTTTTAAGATGAAGTTCTCAAGCGAAGCCATTTCGGCCCTCACGATGTCGAGTCGTTGTGCTTTCTGGTTTAGAACAGATTCTTTTTGTTTAGCGTAAGTTCCGTAACCTTCCTTGCCGGAAGTTTGATTGCTTTTATCGCCGAATATTTCCTGGTTTAAAACGAAGCGCGAGCGGTTGATGTCTTTGATAAGCGAGTCTCTTTCAGACTTCAGATCGCCTATTTTTTGCAACTCAGTTACATACTTATTGGTAAATACATTATTCAGTGTGTCGATCTTCGAACGCTGACCATTAAGGTAGCTTGTTTTAAGTTTTTGCCTTATTTCTTTATCGAAAATTTTCAGTTCTAAAGGCCGCGAAATTACAATACCGATCATTATGGCTAGTAAGATTCGAGGTGTGGCTTGCAAAATCTGTTGATTACTGGTCCCCATTTTTGAAATGCTGGATACAATATAGCGGTCCATATTGAAAATCGCCAGGCCCCAGATCAACCCGAAAACTATAGCCAGAAGAATTGATATCGGGTTACCCGAAAACACGAAATACATGGCATACCCGCCCGAAAGGGCAGCAAACAGGGCAGTAAAAAAGATGGTTGCACCTATCCCTACATACTTATTGTGTTCGGTAGAAAAGCGTTTAAGTGTGTCAACATGAGCTCCGGAGCAAAACCAGAAAAAATCAGTTATTTTCTTCATTAAAAAAGGAATGAATATTTAATAAAACGACCTGACAGGCAAGTTGTTACAAAGAAACTAAAAATTGATGTTAACGCTTTAAAGATAACATCTTTAAGCAATACCGGATTAGTATTATCTTTGTTTAAAAATTCTGCTAAATGGAAGAGATAACTGTAGAAGAGTTGAAAAGAAAAATTGATAATGGTGAAGATTTTCAACTGATTGATGTAAGAGAGACCTTTGAATATGAGGTTTCTAATTTAGGTGGTGAAAATATTCCATTATCTGGAATAATGATTGAATCTGATAAACTCGCAACCGACAAACCAGTAATAGTACAGTGCAGAAGCGGAAAACGTAGTGCAGCTGCTATTATGCAATTGCAAAGTTTAGGGTTTGACAACTTATATAACCTTGAGGGTGGCATACTAGCCTGGAAAGAAAAGTACGATCCATCGATGCCGGTTTATTAATGCTGAAGAAGGTTTTATTAAACGTATTTTATAATATCGCCATTTTTACAATGGGTCTTTCTTTGTTTTGGGGAATAAATAAAGAACGCTACAGCATTGTAGTAATGGCGGTATTTGCTTTGGCACTATTTCTTTTCTTTAAGCTGCGGCTGATAAAAGAGATTAAGCAAACAACAAAAAAAGGGACTTAAACCTTCGGGTTAAACCCGAATTTAGATTGTACCCATCACCATCATTTGCTCCATAGTAGGGTTTATGCTTCCACCTTTTGGCTCCAGTGTGACAGCAAAAGCCTCTGCATTTTTTAGAGATTTCATTTTAATCATCCCGGCACTGTCTGCCTTCGCATCAAATACTCCCAGATCAACTGGTTTACCGTTAACAAGTGCCCAAAGCTGGTACTGATGCTGAGGATCGTTGGCCGGCATTTTTAGGGAAGCCACATCAATCATCACTTCCGATTTTTGCGGGCTGAATGCTACCATCATGCTTGCCGTTGGAGCATTCGGAGTTCCTTTTAAACTAACCACCTTATATTGCTCAGGACTGTGAAAAACATCAAGAGATTGTTTGGCATCCCGAAGCTGCCCTTCAACATAATTCGTGTGAGCAGCGTATTTTTGATTCGATTGGCGCAGAATGGCTATTTGATGCTGCGAATCTTTTAACTGACTATGTAAGTTAATCAGGGTGATCAGACTTAATAGAAGTAAAGCGACAGATGCAGCAAGAGCATACTTGTAAAAATTATTCCTTTTGGTTCCAATTGGAACAACAGGAGTTTCTTTTTCTTTGGCTGTTTCTAAAGTTTCGAGGGTTTTTGAGCGCAATGCATCGGGTGCATCAACGGCATTATCATCGGCATAGCTTTCCAGCGCATTTTCAATCTCCGTTACTTCTGTTCTTAATTGAGGATGCTTTTCAAGCATTAGCTCAACCTCGCGTCTTTCAGCCTCGGTTAAGCTAACGAGAACGTAAAGCTCTAACACCCCACTTTCAATATATGCTTTTAAATCTTCCACTTCAATTGAATAACTTTCGTAAGCTAATGATAGCCAACCTTACTCTTGTCTTAACGGTTCCGAGAGGTATGCCTAATTCTTCTGATGCTTCAACGTGGGTATATCCTTTAAAGTAAATTAAATCTAGTACTGCTTTAGCTTCAGGCTTTAAGTTATCTACCATCTCTCTAACACCAAGTACTTCGGGATTTAAAGTTGTACTGCGTTGTTCATCAATGGTAATTACGGAGTTTTCAATGTCTTGGTTTTTGCTGTTATTGCGATAATCTTTGGATCTCAATTTATCTACCGAAAGATTGCGGGCCAGATTCACCATCCAGGTAAATAGCCGTCCTTTCGTTTCATCGTATGATTCAAACGAATTCCAGATCTTGATAAAAGTTTCCTGTAAAAGATCTTCTGCTAATTCCTGGTCTTGAACAACTCTTATAATAACGCCAAACAGGGAAGCAGAATACATATCATATAATGCTTCTGAACCAATTCTTTGTTTATGCCGGATAGCTCTGATTAGCTCAGTTTCGGAAAGTGATATTTTGGTTTTTCTGCTCAACGGTGGGATTTGATTCCAAATGTATAATAGATAACAATATTATGGGATTATTGTGTGGATTGGTATTTTTTTAAAATATTTTTCAAAATTAGAAATCCGCCTCCATTAATATTCACGTAGGTAATGAGAAATAATCATAACCCAATATAGATATTATGGAAAATTCAACTATCAAAAATGAGGAGGCTTCTTTAAAAGAGGAAGCATTCCTGGCAAAACGAGTTCAACGGCGTTCGTTTTTAAAATATGCCGGTGCCGGTGCCGCTGGTATAGCTTTAGTAGCTGCCGGTTGTAAACAAAGTAATTTCAATCCCGATGATCCGAATAACAGCATGGGTGGCAATAAACCTGTTTCTTTAGGAAGTGGTGATGTCGGTATTTTAAACTACGCTTATGCGTTGGAACAATTAGAAGCGGCATTCTATACTCAGGTAATTGCAACTCAGTTCTCTGGAATGACAGATACTGAACGGTTACTATTAACGGACATACGCGATCATGAAATAGCACACCGTGAGTTTTTTAAAGCAGCTATTACAAGTGCAGCTCCAACTATGGTTATTGGAAATTTGGAAGTAGATTTCAGCTCTATCAATTTTTCAAGCCGCGCCAGTGTGTTAGGTACAGCGAAAGCATTTGAAGATCTTGGTGTTTCTGCTTACGATGGTGCAGGTTACTTGTTAAAAAATGCAACTTACCTATTATTAGCAGGCAAAATTGTTTCCGTTGAGGCTAGACATGCAGCGCTAATACGTGAACTTTTGGAGCCAAACAGTTTCTTAGGTGATCAGGTTGATGCAAATTCAGTAAATATCTCACGCACGCCAGCTCAAGTTCTGGCCATTGCCGGAACTTATATTAAAACAAAAATTGACGCAAGTGGCTTACCAACATCTTAATTAGAAATATCATGAATCTTATAAATATATTAGAAGAAATAGAAAAAGTAGACGGAGAAATCTACGAACGTTTAAGTCCGCGCAGAAAGGCCATGAAAGACTTTTGGAACATGAGTTCAAAAGTTGCATTGTCAGCTTTACCTTTAGCGGTTGGTACTATGTTTAACAAAGCTTATGGCGCAACTCCCTCTATGATAATTGAGGTATTGCAATATGCTTTAACTCTTGAACATTTTGAGTATAATTTTTATAAAAAAGGACTTGAAGTGAATTCAGCGATTCCTGCAGGAGCCCAAAAAGCTGCGCTTGAAATGATTCGCGACAGCGAGTTGAAGCACGTCAACTTTTTGAAGGCTGTTATCCCGACTGTGGTACAAGGTACTCAACCTGTTGCTGAGAAAACTAATTATGACTTTACAGCAATGGGAACTTTTCCAGATGTACTCTCCAATTATACAACCTTCCTTGCTGTTGCTCAAGTTCTTGAAGATACAGGTGTAAGAGCATACAAAGGCAGAGCCGGAGATCTTCTCGGGGAGCCTGTGATATTAACTGCGGCTTTAGGTATTCATGCAGTAGAAGCTCGCCACGCGGCTAAGATTCGTTACATGCGCAGATTGAATGGTGCTACAATGCCATCAACTCTTGGTAGTGGTGCAGTTAAACCATGGATTGCAGGTTCACCAGCAGTATTTAATGATACAGGTGTTACTGCGGCAAATGGTAATTATGGTGGAGCAACTCCTGAAAATACAGTGGTTCAAGCAGGAGTTACAATCACAAATCTTCCAGGGGTTGGTGGTAATATTTCTTTCAGCGCAGCTGCTGAAGCTTTTGATGAGCCTTTAACTAAAGCTGAAGTATTAGCATTAGTTGCTCCTTTCGGAGTAAGTTAATTTTTGTGATGATTGATTGAATGAAGAAGGGCGCTTTTTACGCCCTTCTTCTTGTTTCAAATATATCTGTTGATAATATTTTCCAGATATTCCTGCTTGCCGCTGATAGTAGCCGGTTCGCCATTTTCTATCGCATAAGCTCTCAAATCTTCAAGACTTAACTTGCCCTCTTCATATTCTTTTCCTTTTCCGGAATCGAAAGACGCATAACGCTCCTCGCGAATCTTTTTAAAGTCAGATTTTTGAAGAATATTATCTGCTACAATTAACGCCCTTGCAAAAGTATCCATTCCTCCAACGTGTGCATAAAATAGATCTTTCTGGTCAGTAGAGTTTCTTCTGATCTTAGCATCAAAGTTAACACCACCGCCTTGTAATCCGCCGGCTTCAAGGAAAATCAGCATTGCTTCTGTAAGTTCATTTAAATTGTTCGGGAACTGGTCGGTATCCCATCCGTTTTGATAGTCACCGCGGTTTGCATCTACAGAACCTAACATCCCTGCATCAGCAGCAACCTGTAATTCATGTTGGAACGTATGTCCAGCAAGCGTTGCATGGTTTACTTCAATGTTAATTTTAAAGTCTTTTTCTAATCCAAACTGATTTAAAAATCCAATTACAGTTGCGCAATCAAAATCGTATTGGTGTTTAGATGGTTCAGCTGGTTTAGGTTCGATGAAGAACGTGCCTTTGAATCCGTTTTTACGTGCATAATCTTTAGCTGCATGCAAGAACTTTGCAAAATGTTCCTGCTCACGTTTCATATTTGTGTTAAGCAAGGTCATATATCCTTCACGACCGCCCCAGAATACATAATTTTCTCCGCCTAAAGCGATGGTTGCATCTAAAGCCGCTTTAACCTGAGCACCACCATGAGCAAGCACATGAAAATCGGGGTTCGTTGAAGCACCGTTCATGTAACGTGGGTTAGAAAACAGATTCGCTGTTCCCCATAATAATTTCACGCCGCTGGCTGCTTGTTTTTGTTTGGCATAGTCAACTAAAGCTTGCAGTCTTCTTTCGTTCTCAACAATGTCATTATCATAATCTACCACATCCACATCGTGGAAACAGTAATAAGGCAAGTTCATTTTAGTAAGAAACTCGAAAGCCGCATCCATTTTATCTTTTGCTCTTTCAATAGGATCGTCTTTTTTGTCCCACGGATGGATGTGCGTTGGCGACCCAAAAGGATCGCCGCCATTGCCAACAAACGAGTGCCAATAGGCTCCCGCGAAGCGGAAATGATCTTTTAAAGTTTTACCTGCTACAACGCGATTTTCGTCGTACCATCTAAATGCAAGCGGATTGTCGGATTCTAAGCCCTCAAATTTGATCTGGCCGATTCCTTTAAAAAATTCGGTTTCACCGGTTATTACGTTTCCCATTTTATTAATTTATATGCTGTTCTAATACTTGTTTCCAATCCTGGTATACTGCTTCATATTCATCGGCCTTGGTTGGTTCGACTAAAGAAAGTGGTTTTGCGTTTTTGAAGGCTTCCTGTTCTGAAGAAAATACCTTACTTCCGATACCGGCACCTAATGCGGCTCCAACGCTTCCATCATTTTCGTGCAACTCGACCGGTACATTTGTGGCGTTTACAAAGGCTTCGGTAAAAACCGGACTCAAAAACATATTCGCATTCCCCGCTCTGATTACGGAGGGATTAATTCCCGTTTGCCTCATGATATCTAATCCGTAACGAAACGAAAAAGCAATACCTTCTTGCACCGCACGGAAAATATGGGCCTGAGTATGTAAATTGAAATCGATGTTTTGAAAATGCGAGCCAATCATTTTGTTGTTCAGCATTCTTTCCGAGCCATTTCCAAAAGGAAGCACCCTTAAACCATCGCTTCCTACTTTAACCTTCGAGGCCTCATTATTCATTTCCGGATAATCGACACTCGCAGCCAGGTTCTTTTTGGTCCAGCTGTTCAAAATGCCGGTTCCATTTATACAAAGCAAAACGCCTAAACGAGTTTTCTCTCCCGTGTGATTAACGTGGGCAAACGTGTTAACACGTGATTGCTTGTCATAAGTTATCGAATCGCTTACACCATAAATAACACCCGATGTTCCTGCTGTGGCAGCAACCTCACCGGGATTTAGCACATTAAGCGATAAGGCATTATTTGGCTGGTCGCCGGATTTATAACTTACCGGGATACCTTGTTTTAGAGATAATGAAGCAGCAACGTCGGCTGTTAAATAACCGTGTTCTGAAAATACCGGTTTAACCGGAGCAATCAGATCTTTAGCAAATCCAAAGCAATTTAATACATCTTCTGAGATGGCGTTGGTGCTAAAATCCCAAAACATCCCTTCCGAAAGAGCCGAATTGCTGGTGGTGACTTCGCCGGTAAGGCGCATCGAGATGAAATCGCCCGGAAGCATGATCTTATCGATCTTCTCGTAAACAGCCGGTTCGTTTTCTTTCACCCAAGCAAGTTTAGATGCTGTAAAATTTCCCGGAGAGTTAAGCAAGCTGGATAAACTTTTTCCTTTCCCTATTTTATCAAAGGCGCGGTTTCCAATTTCAACTGCACGGCTATCACACCAGATAATCGAATCACGCAATACTTGCTGATTTTTATCAACGACTACTAAGCCGTGCATTTGGTAAGCAATTCCAATTGCAGCTATATCTGTAGACTCGTAAGCCTTCAGCGCATTTGCTTTCAAAATGGCTTGCTGTACATGCTCCCACCACATATCCGGAGATTGCTCTGCCCAACCCGGTTTTAGAGAGGTAATAGGCGTTTCAGAATCGGGATACTGAACCGAAGCAAGCGTAACTTGAGTTTCGGCATTAACTACCGAAACTTTTATAGATGATGTACCAACATCGATACCTAATAAAAGCATAATAAGGGCTATAATTGGAATTGCCAACGTTGGCACTAAGATATAATTTTTTAAGGGTTGTAAAGTTTATTTTTAAATTTACATTATTGAAAAAGATAACCATTCTTGATATAGCAAAAGAGCTTAACATCACTTTCTCTACCGTAGCCCGGGCCTTAAATGATCATCCCGCAATTAGTGTGGCTACAAAAAAAGCCGTTAGAGAAACTGCAACCCGTTTAAATTACCGTCAGAACAAACTAGCATCATCATTACGCTCTGGGCGAAGTAATATCATCGGAGTAATTGTGCCCAATTTACATGTGAGTTTTTTTAGTTCGGTGGTCTCCGGAATCGAAAAAGTAATGAATGAAAATGGGTACAATATCCTTTTATATCAGTCAAATGAGTCACAAAAGCATGAAGCCGATGGAATAGGAACCTTTTTGAAATCCAGAGTTGACGGTATTATATCCTCTGTAACCACCGAGACTCATAACGAAGTTTACCAGGAAATAAAAAATCGCAACATTCCGCTGATGTTCTTTGACAGGGAATTGCCGGAATTAGGTGTTTCGTCCGTTATTATCGACGATTATGCCGGTGGTTTTATTGCTACCGAACATCTGATTAAACGGGGTTATCAACGGATACTTCACATAACAGCAGAGAAAGATATTTTAATTTTCCGGGAACGCTTACGCGGATATATTGATGCGTTGAAACATTACAATCTGGAGGTCGACGAAGCATTGATTGTTAAGGGTGATTTTTCACTGCAGTTCGGTAAAGATGCCATCAGGCAAACTCAATCAAACGGTTTGATGTACGATGCTATTTTCGCTTTAGAAGATTACACAGCCATGGGAGCAATGCAGGCTTTAAAAGAATTAGGAATTAAGATTCCTGAGGAAGTTGGCGTTATTGGTTTCGCCAATGAGGAATTTGGGAGCCTTGTAAGTCCGGCACTTTCTACGATGGATCAGCAGACCGGAAAAATGGGCGAGGAGACTGCACGGATTTTTCTTAATCAATTGAAAAATGATGGTGAGAAGTATTTGCCGGAAAAAGTGGTGCTGGAGCCGATTTTAGTAGAGAGGGAATCTACGAGGAAGAAGGACTTTAATTGAGATTATTCTTCATTTGGAATTACGGGTGTTTCTAAAATTAGTTGGTAAAATTCAAGATCAAGCCACTCAGAGAACTTATATCCTACTTGCTTCATCTTACCTCAGTATTCAAATCCACAAACCTTATGAAGGTTGATACTTGCTTCATTAGTTGAATCAATCCCTGCTACCAAGCAATGATAATTCTGACTTATGGCATTATTAATAATTTCGGAAAGTATGATTTTGCCTAACCTTTGGCCTCTAAAATTTTTATGAATATATAGCGAATGTTCAACGGTATATTTATAAGCAGGCCATGCCCTAAAAGTGCCGTAACTTCCAAAACCCATTAATTGATCTTTTTTGTCGACTATTCCTATTATCGGATAATCATTATTCGCCTTAAGCTCAAACCAAGTCTTCATATTTTCCATCGTTCTTGGCTGATAGTCATATAAAGCGGTAGAGTTTACGATAGCATCGTTAAAAATTTCTAGTATTTGGTGGGCGTGACTGAAATCGCAAGAAATTATTTTCATGAATTCTCTTAAGTGATTTGAATTTATTTGCGAGTTCGACGTTGCGATAACAAATTTACTAATTGTATTTTAGCGTATTAGAAGATGTCCGGTTAATTTATTAAGTCACAAGTTTATTAATAATCTGCGAATGCTGGTTTGTACTTTCAGAATATGAGGGCTTTGCAATTTCTTTTAATGCTCTCTAACTCGGTTGTAGATGAAAGCTGGTAAATTTACCATTCAAATAAAGTTTTGTCACCTCACACATTAAGCACTCCCATAGAATATTTAAAAGGCGTTGGCCCTCAACGTGCCGATGTGCTTAAAAAGGAACTTGGCATTTTTACTTTTCAGGATCTGATCAATCACTACCCTTTTCGATATGTTGATAGAACCAAATTTTACAAGATAAGAGAACTGAATCCCGACCTCCCATCCGTTCAGGTTCTAGGCCGATTGGTATCAAATGAAATTTTTGGAGAGAAGCAATCAAGACGCCTAGTTGCTAAACTTCGTGATGAGACCGGCGTGGTTGAGTTGGTGTGGTTTCAGGGGATACGATGGATTGAAAAGCTCCTTCATCCAAATGCGGTGTTTATAGTTTTTGGTAAACCTAATGAGTTTAATGGCAAAACTTCTATTTCGCATCCTGAAATAGAAGTTTATAACCCCAACCTAAAAAAACTTGGAAATTTAACCTTGCAGCCTGTTTATAACTCTACCGAAAAACTTAAACAGTTTTCCTTAGATACCAAGGGTCTGCAAAAAATTCAGGCGGCGGCACTTGATGCGGTCCTGTATGAGATTCAGGAAGTGCTACCATCTTATTTAATAGATAAATACAAGTTCATCAGTAAGCAGGAAGCGATTCGATTTATACATTTCCCGCCCGATGCTACAGCCTTACAAGCCGCTACCCGGCGGCTAAAGTTTGAGGAACTCTTTTTTATCCAGCTTAAGCTGCTCAAAAACAAACTTTTAAGAACTCAAAAATTCAAAGGCCAGGTCTTTGATAAGGTTGGCGAAAAATTCAATACCTTTTATAACGAGAAGCTCCCGTTTGACTTAACAAACGCCCAAAAGCGTGTGTTAAAGGAAATCAGACTGGATACACAAAAAGGCATTCAAATGAATCGGTTGTTGCAAGGCGATGTTGGCAGCGGAAA
>DASVRX010000150.1:0-7294 GCA_036388375.1 Pedobacter sp.
TTTTTCCATCCCAAGCCGACTGCTGGCCAATCATGATAATTTTAACATTAAAATTCCCGAATCAAAACAGAACAACTCTCCGCTCTATGTAATTGATGGAGTTCCTCACGAAGGTACACAGCTATTAAAATCGCTTAATCCATCCGAGATTCTATCAATGGAAATATTAAAAGATGCTAAATCTTTAAACAAGTATGGCTCACGTGCCTCAAATGGTGTGGTTCTAATAACAACAAACAGCGGCAGTTCAATTAACGAACCAGATGTAGCGGGAATTAATGCTTTTCGATTTCCGGTACAGCTTAGTAATTTAAACCATCAGCAATTAGATGGCAACCTGAAAGTCAGAATCTACTCGTTAGCGTCAGCGGAACAGGTGTTTGTAAAACGTTTGTGGAACAGCCCGGACAAGCCATTAATGAGCAAAGAAGATTTCATAAGGCTATTTCCGTATTACGAATTTGCTGGCGAGGGCAATTTTAAAAATTGGAAACGTAATAAATTAATTTCCGAGTCTGACCTCAAGGTATCAGCAAATGCGGTCAATTCTGTTGATCTATCTGTTCTTAAAAGGCAGTTAAGCGGAACTTATGAAATAGAATTATTCGCTAAAAACGCGAAAGGCGATACTATAACATCTAAGTATTATACTTCCTTAATTTCAGAACCTTCAGTTCCCGAGAGGATTGAAGATTGGGTAGTGCCGGCAAAAACTACTGTTTTTCCTGGAGAAGACGCGGAATTTTTTGTCGGCCTCAATAAAGGAAGTAATATCCTTATGGAAACTTATGATGGCGTTAAATTGCTCAGTTCCGAATGGATAAAGTCTGGAGCTAAACAGCAGCATATTAAAGTGCCGGTGAATCTAGGCAGTACCAATTTTGCTGTTCAGTTTCTGACTGTTTTTCAAAATCGCTTGATGAGCAGTCACCATCGAATTACGTTTAGAGCTTTTAACAATAAATTGGATGTTCGTTTCTTGACTTTTAGGGATAAGCTAGAACCCGATTCTAAAGAACAGTGGAAGCTGCAAATAAAAGGAAGCGACAATCAGGCAGAAATGGTGGCATCATTATATGATTCGTCATTAGACGAAGTAGCCGGGCCACAAAACTGGCTGAGCACATTAAACAGTTCATACACCTATCAGCCTTCATACTTTAACTGGCTTGAGCATTTCGTATCTTCAAGTTACGGCAGCTCTTTTGCACAAACCGATCATTACTATGTGTTAGATAGCCGTAATTATGAGACACTCGATATGTTAGGGTTTAATTATTATGGTGGATATAATTCTGGATACCATAGTTTTAAATCACGGATAGCCACGAATGTTTACGATCGAAAACTTAAAGAAGAGTATCATAAAAATGCTGCTTTGGTTAAAGATGGCTTTGACGTAAGCGGTATTGTAGCTGATCAATCTGGACATGGTTTGCCTGGTGCAACCGTACAAATTAAGGGTACTAACATCAAGATCCTGACAAATTCACAAGGGTATTTCGTACTGAAAGTTCCCCAGAGGGCTATCCTGAGAGTTTCATATATAGGTTTTCGCCCTAAGGAAATCGCAGCCAAGTCGCCCGTGATAAACGTGATATTAGCTAGTGAAAATGTGCTGAATAATGTAGTTGTTACGGGTTACGGGACACAGAGAAAAAGGGAAATTACCGGTACAGCAGTACAAGAGGTACGTGTCATTGAGGATTTAAAATTGGAATCAAGCGGCGCACCGGGTGGAGCGGTAAATGTTCGTATCAGAGGAACAACTTCCGTTACTGAAGATAATGCGGTATACAGTGTAGCTTCAATTGACCTAAATGCTGCGCCTAAGCCTAGGACGAATATTCCTCGCAAAAACTTTAACGAAACCGCTTTCTTTTATCCGCACTTGCGTACTAATTCTAAAGGAGAAATATTAATAGAGTTCACTATTCCGGAAGCCTTAACAAGCTGGCGTTTCAGAGGCTTTGCTCATACTAAAAGCTTATCAACAGGTTATATAGAAAAGACTATTGTTACCCAAAAATCTTTGATGATCGCGGCCAATATGCCGAGGTTTTTACGAGAAGGTGATTCTATTACGATCTCCGCCCGGGTAACCAACCTGAGCGAAAAAAAGCTAAATGGCCAAATTGAACTTCAATTGTTTGATGCTTTAAACATGAAGCCACTCAACTTATTTGCCAGCCCAGCAAATGCGAAGCAGAATTTTAATCTTGCCGCGGCCACAAACAAAGCGGTTTCCTTTAGTTTGATTATCCCAAAAGGATTGGATGCCGTAACTTATCGTTTAACCGCAGATGCGAGCAATTTCCAAGATGGAGAAGAGAATACGATAGCGGTTTTACCAAATTCAATGCTTGTTACTGAATCTCTTCCGATGATGGTGAGAGGCAGCCAAACAAAAACATTTACTCTTGATAAGCTTAAAAATGTGAGCAGCACAACGCTCAAACATAAAACGGTTACATTAGAATACACCCAAAATCCGGTTTGGTATGCCGTTCAGTCCTTACCATATTTGATGGAGTATCCATACGAATGCTCAGAACATATTTTCAGCAGGTATTTTGCCAATAGCCTTGCGGGAAGCATTGTTAACCGCTTGCCGCAGATCAAAAAAGTGTTTGATCGATGGAAAATGACAAATAGTGATCAGCTGCTATCGAACCTTGAGAAGAATTCGGAGCTGAAATCAATTTTATTGGAAGAAACACCCTGGTTGAGAAATGCAGCAAGTGAGTCAGAACAAAAGAAGCGCATCGCTTTATTGTTCGACCTAAATAAGATGGGCAATGACCTGGAGGCCGATAT
Source organism: Pedobacter sp. (assembly GCA_036388375.1). Lineage (GTDB taxonomy): Bacteria > Bacteroidota > Bacteroidia > Sphingobacteriales > Sphingobacteriaceae > Paradesertivirga. The sequence goes on from DASVRX010000150.1 coordinate 2,818, forward strand.
TTCTAAGCTCGGTAAAATGCAGCGGCATGATGGTGGTTTTCCATGGTTTGCAGGGTCAAACTACTCCGATCGGTATATTACGCAACACATACTTGGAGGATTTGGGCAATTGGGAAAACTAACAGAGACAAAATCTGGCGGTGACGTAAAAGCAATTGTTTCAAAAGCACTTATATTCCTTGATAATGAAATTATAAGAGATTATACAACTGCTGTAAATCGGGAAAAAAAGAGCAAGAAAGATGTTAGTCAACTATCTGCGGTAACGCTGCATGCCTTATATGTGCGTAGTTATTATCCTGTGCAAAAAATATCACCCGGACTTAAAGCAGCGATGAACTATTTTATGCCTAAAATTTATTCAGGTTGGAAGTTCAGGTCTGTTTATGAGCAGGGTTTGATGGCCTTTGTTTTGAAGCGTAACAATCAGCCGGAAACGGCCAAAGCTATCATCCGCTCGCTTAAAGAAACAGCGCAGCAATCAGAAGAATTAGGAATGTATTGGGCGAAGAACCAGCTTGGCTATTACTGGTATCAATCGCCGATAGAAACTCAGGCCTTAATGATTGAACTGTTTTCTGAAGTTGGCAATGAGCAGGTGTCTGTTGAGGAAATGAAAATCTGGTTGCTGCGGAATAAGCAAACAAACAACTGGAGAACCACCAAAGCTACTGCTCTGGCTTGCCATGCATTATTATTGCGAGGAAGCAATACCTTGGAAGCTTCGGCTGAAACAGAGATTAGTTTAGGAGGCCAGGCGCTTGCTGTTTTAAAACCTGATATAAAATCGGATGCCGGAACGGGCTATATAAAAACCACCTGGAGCAACGAGCAAATTAAGCCTGAGCTTGCAAACGTAAGGGTTCAAAACACCGGTAAAGCTATTAGCTGGGGAGCGCTTCATTGGCAATATCTAGAAGAGTTAAATAAAATCACACCAGCCGAAACGCAATTGAAATTAGAGCGTAAGTATTTCATCCAAAGGCAGACAGATGCCGGGCCAAGATTAACGGAAATTAACAACTCAAATCTTCCAAAAACCGGCGATTTGTTAAAAGTGGTGGTTTACTTGAATGCTGATCGCGATTATGAGTACGTTCAGTTAAAAGATATGCGGCCTTCGGGAACAGAGCCCTCTGATATCTTATCGGGATACAAATACCAGGATAGAATATATTACTACCAGGTAACTAAAGATGTGGCAACAAATTTCTTTATCAATTATCTTCCGAAAGGAAAATATCTGTTCGAGTATAATTTGAGAGTGGCGCAGCCGGGTAATTATTCAACCGGGATAAGTTCCATCCAGTGCCTTTATGCACCGGAATTTAATGCGCATTCTGAGGGGCTGAGAATGACGATAAAGTAGATTAGATGATTATTAAACTAAAAAGGAAGCCCAATCAGCCTCCTTTTTTCATATCGAATCTTTTCTTCTAATCTTTATTTTGATAGCATGTTCAACAGGCTTATCAGATACAACAATCAGATATCCCCCGCCGCCTGCGCCGCTTAATTTCCAGCCAGCAACCTTGTCCTTATACAAATCAATATGCTCAAAAATTTCTTTCGAAGCCATATTAGGGAACATCGCAATCTGCGCCTCAAACGATTCACGGAAATGTTTTCCAAACGCCTGTACATCTTTTCTCAAGATGGCATCCCAGCAACTTTCTGCGGCATCTGCCAAAGCTTTTGCTCCTTCAGTAGTAACGTTAGTATTTGATAGGACAGAATACTCAGACGTTCTTGGTCCAAGAGTTACCAGGTAAAGGTGTGATTCTATCCAGTCGAGAATATCTTCGTCATGTACAGATTCTGTTTTTTCAGGCCAGTAATCACCATTGTAAGTGTGTTTGTTTAAGCCTGGCATAACGATGCCTAAAGCGTCCTGAGAACCTGCAACTTCTACCGTACCCGGAGGATTTTCGAAGCTGAAAAGCACTTTAGCAAGTTTTTCTCTGTCGCCCGTTGGAATCTCTGTACGCCATAATTCAATTGCTTTTTTACGGGTGCTCGATGACATTCCGCTTCGGTTATTGAATTCTATTGTTGGCTCGATAGATATGGTTAAAACCGGGCCAGGGTAAAATTTAGAGACAAAAGGCTGATCCAACCATCCTCCCGCTAAGTCAATTCTAAAAGGGATGAGGCATTCGGTACGCAGACTGGTAGTAGATCTGGCAGGAAGGTTCTCGTGAGGAATACGTTCTAAAATATGATATTCGATATTTTTTTGTTTGCAAAGCTCGGCCTTGTTTGGCGTTGCCCCGTCTTCGTTAACAAGGAAAATATCGGGTTTAATGTCTTCCATTTCTTCCAGAAAATCAATAATTCCATAACCTCTGCTTACGCGGCATTCTTTAACGCCGGATAAAGCTTCGATCATATAACGCCGTTCTGCTTCCGGATTTACCGGATAGCGTCCCTTTAATTGAAAAACATTTTCGTCATTACCTATACAAACATATACTTCTCCCAACTTTGAGGCTTCCTTTAAAAAAGCAACATGACCACTATGTAATAAATCGAAGCAGCCTGTTACCATCACTTTTTTATGATCATTCATTATTTAGAAGTATGATTAGAATGTATAATATTACTAAATGTGCAAGTTTTTATAGTTAAAACTACAATTTTGTTAAAGATAAGTTTGATATTCAAAATTCGTCGACGAAAATAATCAAATATCTTATCGTTATTATTATTTTGTAGACTTTAGTTTTATGAAAGTTTACGGAATCAAAAATTGCAATACAGTAGCCAAAGCATTAAAGTGACTTGATGATCATAAGGTTCAATATGAATTTCATGATTTTAAGAAGCTAGGTATATCTGAAGAAAAGCTTGAAAAATGGTCGGAGACTTTAGGCTGGGAGGCACTATTAAATACACGCGGAACAACCTGGAAGCAACTTGATCAAAGTATTAAAGATTCAATTAACACTAAAAATGCAGCATTTGCACTTATGCGCGAAAAAACTTCAGTTATTAAACGTCCTGTAGTTGAATCGGAAGAGAACTTGATACAGGGTTTTGACGACGCGGTGTATCAGAAACATTTCCTGTAAACATCCTTAATCTGGTTTACAATATTCTGTAGAACTATGATGTTAACTTATTATACGTATTTTATCGATTAATCAAATCAGCTGTATGAAATTGCTCCTTACTATAGTCCTGTTTTTTGCTATAACTACTTCTTTCGCTCAACAAACTTCTAACGATATTTCAAGTAAGTATCAATATACCGAAGCTTTTTCCCCTTTATTTTATACATCTCCCGGAAATGAGTATCGGACGGGGAGTGGTAAACCAGGGCCAATGTATTGGCAAAATAGGGTTGATTATGAAATAAATGCCCGTTTAAACGAACAGGCAAATGAAATCATTGGTTCTGAAATTGTAACCTATACTAATAATAGCCCGGATGATCTGGATTTTTTATGGATGCAATTAGATCAGAATATGTTCAAATCGGATGCTAAGGGTGCCGCAATCGTACCTCTAACGGGAAGCAGAAACGGCGCCAGGGGACAAGCTTTTGATGCAGGATATAAGATAAAATCTGTCAGGCTTATTCCAAATAACACAGAATTAAAATTTGAGATTAACGATACCCGCATGCAGATTTTCCTGCCATCTGAAATTAAAGCAAAAGGCGGGAAGTTAAAATTTAAAGTTGATTTTTCTTTCATTTCTCCAATATATGGTTCAGATCGAATGGGCGTTCTTGAGACTAAAAACGGTAAGATCTTTACAGTAGCTCAGTGGTATCCGCGAATGTTTGTTTACGACGATGTTGCCGGCTGGAACGTTATTCCCTATACTGGCCCGAGTGAGTTTTACCTCGAATACGGCAACTTTGATGTGAATATCACTGCTCCTGCTAACCATGTGGTTGTTGCGTCGGGCGAGCTATTAAATGCCAAAGATGTTTACACACCCGAGCAGCAAAAACTGTGGTCTCAGGCATCGCAAAGCGATAAAACTGTTATGATTCGCTCTTTAGCAGATGTAAGGAAATCTAAGCCATCAGCAGAAGCAGAATTAACCTGGAAATATAGAATAGAAAATGCTCGGGATTTCTCATGGGCTTCGTCAGCAGCATTTATGATCGACGCAGCAAGAATTAATCTTTCCAACGGAAAAAAATCTTTGGCTATTTCCGCATATCCGGCAGAAAGTTCAGGTAATAATTCCTGGGGGCGTTCAACCGAATATACAAAAGCATCAGTAGAGATTAATTCAAAACTCTGGTTCGATTATCCGTATCCGGCAGCAACAAATGTTGCTGGCATTGTTGGCGGAATGGAGTATCCCGGAATTGTATTTTGCGATTGGCAGGATAAAAATGCTTCATTATGGGGCGTTACCGATCATGAATTTGGTCATACCTGGTTTCCTATGATTGTGGGTTCTAACGAACGGTTGTATGCCTGGATGGATGAAGGGTTTAACACGATTATAAATTCTT